>NZ_CAAAFM010000002.1:0-133375 GCF_900634605.1 Chlamydia buteonis | reverse complement strand
ATAGCAGTCTTCTTAGCAGTAGCTTTTTTAGCTACAGTCTTGCGAGCAGTAGTCTTTTTAGCAGCTGTCTTACGAACTGCCTTTCTAACCGCAGGCTTTCTAGTAGCAGTCTTCTTAGCAGTAGCCTTTCTAGCAGGTTTACGAACAGCTTTAGTAGCTGTTTTCTTGCTGCTACGTTTCTTTTGTACTCCTAACATTTTCATTTCCCCTAATTAGACAGGTAATTACTTACCTCATTTATCGGCAGGAAATTGAAAAAACTTTAATAAAACGTGCATTTATTTTAAAAATTAAAAACAAATACACGTTATTAAATTATAAGAAGTTTAAAAACAGTTACTTAGATAAGAACTTTTCTATGTAATAAATAAGACAACGAACACCAAAACCAGAAGCATATTTCGGATAAGCATCCTCATCTTTTTCACGATATGCAGTACCTGCGATGTCTAAATGAGCCCACGCCACCGGTTGATCTTCAAGAAAACGTTTTAAGAAAAGTGCCGCTGTAATAGCCCCAGCACGGTTACTGCCAATATTTTTCATATCAGCAATATCGGAATGCAAAGCTTTGTCATATTTTTCAACAAGAGGCAAGCGCCATAAAGATTCGCTAGTTTCAGCAGAAGCTTCAAAAAGATCTTGAGCTAATACATCATTATTTGAGAAGAAACCAGCAACATCCTCGCCTAAAGAAACGACCATAGCACCTGTTAGGGTAGCAAAATCAATAATTCTCGTAGGCTTGCAGTATTTTAAAGCATAAGTGATTGCGTCAGCAAGTATTAGACGACCCTCAGCATCCGTGCTACCAATCTCTACTGATAGTCCTGACATCCCAACGTAAACATCCCCCATCTTATAAGAGGCAGCATCTATAGCATTCTCTGTAGCAGGAATAAGAGCGGTAACATTTACAGGAAGCTCAAGAGCAGCGACCCCTGAAAGAATACCTAATACTGTAGCGGCTCCTGCCATGTCTTCCTTCATAGTCAACATTGCTTTGCCGGGTTTAAGGTCTAAGCCCCCGGAATCAAAAGTTACACCTTTGCCTATAAGTACAGTATGATCTTTCGATTTTGGTTTACCTTGATAGCTTAAAACAATAAAACAAGGGTCTACAGCTGAGCCCTTAGCAACAGCCGCCAACAAACCCATCTTCTCTTTAAGAATAGCATCCTTATTCAAAACCTTAGCGTCAACGCTAGGGAATTCCTTAGCTAATCCTTTAGCAATATTTGCTAATTTTTCAGGAGTTACCTCATCTGCATTCCCATTCACAAGATCTCGTGTCAGATAGACACCTTCAAAGATACTTTCTTCTTTTCTAAAGATTCTATCAGCAACCTTAGGTACAATTCCCAATACAGTAACTTTAGTTAATAAGGGATCTGTGCTTTTCGTTGCCTTAGCATACTTAGGGTAATTATAGTTCAAAGATAGGATTCCTGAAGTCAGATTGGTTAAGAAATCCTCCACAGGAATACGCAACTCGGAAATTGTAGGAAGTACGACATTCACTGTTGTACATTTTGCCTTACGTAATGTGCGCGTTGCTTTAGCATAAACCTCTAAAACATCCTGAGAAGTTAACTCCTCATTCTTCCCTAATCCTAAAATTAAAAGACGCTTTTCCTTCCCTTGTCCAGAATTATAGATAAACTCGACTTCCCCTCTTTCTCCAGAGAAGTTATCCAAGGCAACTCGATAAAGTGATTCATATTCCTTTGCGATGGAAGCTGCGCATTGAGGCTTATCTTTAAACTTCCAAAAAGGAAGAACAATCGCATCAGCCTTAACTCGTTTACTACAAGATGCTTGAGAGTGAAATAGAACCACAATTACCTCTTTATAAAAATCGTTATTTCATTAGCCACTAAAAAGGCACATCTTCAGATACATATTGCTGACCTTGACCATAACCAGCATACATATCTTTATCTGCTATAGCTTCAGCATCCAAACTCTCTCCCTCAAATCCTACAGACACATTGTCATAAGACACATGAGACAGATTATCCTCTGCCGCTGGAGAGCGAGTTTCGCTTCTACTAAAAGGACTAAACTTAATTGTATCGACACTAATTACCAAAGAAGATTGAGGGGTGCCATCCTTACTCATGTAGCTTTCTACAGAAATATCCCCAGCAATAATTACTCCTGATCCTTTTTTCAAATAAGGGAGCATTTTATCGTAACGATTATGCCAAACGTTACATTTGCACCACACGGTTTCATCTTTGGTTCCTACGCGAGATTTCACACCTAGACGCAACACAACTACACGTTTACCTTTTGAAGTCATTCTTTCTTCAGGATCTGCTCCTAAGTAACCGACAAAATAACCAAACATCATACAATCACCTATTGAATTTTCTTAGAGCTAACGCTCCCTTGCTTATAGCGAGCAGAGGTTATGTTGCTATGTAAATACTGTGAAAATCAGACTAGCCTAAGAGGTTTAAATCTAAAGACTTTTAAGATTAGAACCCCAATAAAGCTTCTGTAAAATACCTCAAGGATATAGATAAAGACGTTCACACATAACACAAAATTGAAAAAATCTCGCCACTTGTAATTTTGTCAATAAATTCAAACTTCCCTCTGGAATTTATTCAAGAGGCACTATGTATTTTTAACATGGGCTACTACAAAGTGCCGCTTTAATATCTAGTTGGGTATAGCCTATAACCCAAACCTCAATATCAGCTTGGTCAGCTTGTCTTAGAAGCTAATATCACGAGACAATGTGTTATACATCTGCAAAATAATATCGTCAATATGAGTCATTGGAAAACTAAAAAAAGAATGGCGAAGAGAATTTTCCCAGCACACAGAAACTATTATCTATGATGTAAAATCGTAGAATTATTCAATTAAAAGGGAGGAGCTAGCAATGACTTCAAAACTTTTTATTTATAAAAAGCTGTCCAACTTCGCTAAGAGCAAGGAGCGTCTTTGCCATATAGAAAAAACGCGTGACGCACCCTGGATTAAGTTACGCTTTACGCACGAATTCCTGTAGGAGGAGGCTGCATTCCGCCACCGGCTTGGGGCATTTGAGGCATAGTATCTACGGAAGGTTCCCTACCTGCACAAATATCAGCACAAACAGTCCGCCACTTCACAACAGTTTCAATAAACAACTGGGCGAACGCTTTTAAAAGGTTTGTTTCAGCATATTTCATATCTAAAACGCAATGCATCAAAATGAGCTGTTCCTTAGTAGCAACTCCAACGCCACCACCAGCCATTTGTCCGCCGAGCATAGATCCCTCTAAAAGCTTTTCATATAAAGCTAGCTTTCTTTGGGTATTATCTGGCAAACCGTCTAACAAGGGAGCGTACACATACAAACGATCAGAATGTTCTTCGTAAGTGAGGTGAAGAGAAAATTCGCCGTCAACAAACAAAATGCACGTATTATTCTGATCAAAAGCCACGTCTGGTAGCTTTAGTTCTTTAGCAAAATTTTTTAGATTTTCCTCAGCATTTTGCCTAGACATGAGGGAATCTCCTTGTGATAATTATTACTTCTTTAAGTTAACATATTGTAGATTTGTTAGTAAACGATTTCAAAGACTTGAAATCAAAAACTTTCTTGTGTTTCTCAACCCATTATGCTATCGGGTTGGCAATGGGCAAAATTAGTTTTTATCCAGGCTCTCCACTACCTCTGGGAGCAACTCAGCTTTCTTCTGACTGTTATCGTTTTGCGTTATTTTCTTCACGAGCCACTCAAGTTGTACTTGTTCTTGCTGATAAAAACTTACATACGCAAGAAATTGTTTTGTCTAGCAAAGACAACCGTACAGGAGCCATCTGGCACATAGAAGTGGAAGGAATTTCAGATCTATGGTCTTATGCTTTTCGTGTAGATGGCCCTGCAAGCTCTTTAGGCAGATTTGATTTTAAAAAATATCTTGCTGATCCTTATGCAAAAAACCTTCATTCTCCACAAACTTTTGGCTCTATAAAAACTCCTGAAGACTATGCCTTTAGTTATTTAAAAAATGAAGAGTTTTCTTGGGAAGGAGATCGTTGTCTCAATTTACCTAAAGAAGAATCAATCATTTATGAAATGCATGTTCGCTCATTTACTTGGAATAATTCTTCCAAATCACGTTATCCGGGGACTTTCCTAGGGATTGTTGAGAAAATAGATTACCTAAAAAAGCTAGGAATTAATGCTATTGAGCTGCTCCCTATTTTTGAATTTGATGAAACATATCATCCTTTTCGCAATGTAAACTTTCCCCACCTTTGCAACTACTGGGGTTATTCTTCTGTCAATTTTTTTTCTCCTTGTCGACGCTATGCCTATGGGTCTGATCCATGTGCACCTATCCGAGAATTCAAAACTCTAGTCAAAGCATTGCATCAAGCAGGTATTGAAGTGATTCTTGATGTTGTTTTCAATCATACGGGATTAGAAAACACAACTTGTCCTCTACAGTGGATAGATCTTCCTTCTTATTACATAGTGAATTCCCAAGGAGAGTTTGCTAATTATTCAGGGTGTGGCAATACGGTAAATACGAATCACACCCCCACCACGCAATTGATTTTGGATTCCTTACGTTATTGGGTTCAAGAAATGCACGTAGATGGATTTCGTTTTGACCTTGCCTCTATATTCTCACGTGATCCTTCGGGGAAACCTCTTCCATTTTCCCCTGTTTTACAGGCTATTAGCTATGATCCTATCCTTGCTGAAACGAAAATTATTGCCGAACCTTGGGATGCTGCTGGCCTCTATCAATTAGGTTATTTCCCCACTCTAAATTCACGTTGGAGCGAATGGAATGGCCAATACCGAGACACAGTAAAAGCTTTTCTAAATGGAAATGACCAGCTGATTGGTACTTTTGCTTCAAGGATTTCTGGATCTCAAGATCTCTATCCTTATGGGTCTCCCTGTAATTCCATTAACTATATTTGTAGCCACGATGGCTTCACTTTGTATGACACAGTTTCCTATAATAACAAACATAACGAAGAAAATCAGGAAGGCAATTGCGACGGAAGTGATGCAAATTACAGTTATAATTTTGGAGAAGAAGGAGAAACACAAAATCCACAAATCATAGAATTACGGCAACGTCAAATGCGTAATTTCTTACTAACCCTATTCCTTTCTCAAGGAATACCCATGTTACAATCTGGAGATGAATACGGCCACACAGCAAAGGGAAATAATAATCGCTGGTCATTAGATACTGATGCCAACCATTTTCTTTGGAATGAACTATCTAAAAATTCGTCTCTTGTAGACTTTGTCTGTAATGCAATTCGCTTTAGAAAAAAGCACAAAGAAATCTTCAACCAAGGATTTCTTACTCAAGACAATATCACTTGGCTTGATGCTACTGGCAATCCCATACAATGGAGCCCCGGTAATTTTTTAGCTTATGAACTCAAACATGCTCACTACAGCTTATTTACTGCGTTCCATATAGGAGAAGGGCAGATAGAAGTTCATCTACCAAACTTAAGAGAGAATTTTATTTCTTATCAAAAAATAGTAGACAGCTCTTCAGGCTTTGTTTCTCAGCACTTATCAGAAAAAATAACTTTAGACTCTTACATGATGCTAGTTGCTATAAGCTATGCCAATAACAAGCATTAGCTAATTTCATTGGCTTCATCATTCCAGGATTCTATAACTACAAAATCAGCATCTTTATAGAATTTTTCAAGGATTTGACGTGCGTTATAGCCTTCTACAGCAAGACGATCTACATTAGCTTTGAGCAAGCCATCAGCATCAATAATTAACCCCTCAGGATTATCAACAATCAAGCGTGACGTCCAATCTACAGCATCCTCAACACCATAAAATTGTTTTGTAGCTCCATAACCACAATAATTATCTTCAGCTCCTGTAACATGCCAGAAATCCTGAGGATTTTTAGCGAGAAGCCTTTCATATAAAGCTGTTCTTTCTAAAATCACGCATGCGGACAAAGCTTCTTTATCTAATTCCTTGAGATATTTTGTAGAAAGAATGGATTTAAGATACTCTTCAACAGTAAGCTCATTAGTTACAAGAATACAATGCTTATCTGTCTTATGGATATATAGAGCCCCTTTATACTGTAGTCCGTTAACAAATAATGAGGCCGAATCATCAGTAGGTTCTATTTTCAAACATTGCACTCCAGGGAAGCTTTCTCCCCAGCGCACTCCTTCATAAAGTGCGTGAGCTGCGCAACGCAAACCATGCGGCGAGTGTTGTAACAATGCATTATCACCATAAAGACGATAAGGACCTTTGGCTTCTATCAAGGCTGTTGTACTTTCATTCAGAAGAAGAACCCGAATTTTAGGTTCAGAAACAATAGGTTGAACCATAAAAGTATCAGAAACCTTAACTTCTGTGTACCCGGCTACACCCATACTGAAGGAAAGTCCTAAAAGGATGCACTTCAATATCTTCACTTTTCTTCTCCTAAACTCTGTAAATTATCTGAACACCTTTTCAAATGATTATAGGCAAGTTGGGTAACCATTCTCCCTCGAGATGTTTTCTTTAATAAACCTTTTAAAATTAAGAAAGGCTCATATACATCTTCTAAGGTTCTGACGTCTTCTCCTACGGCCACTGACAAAGTTTTAATTCCTACAGGACCACCCTGATAATAATCCATTATTGTGGTGAGGAGTTTAATATCAATCTCATTTAATCCCCACTCATCTATTAATAGCATAGCTAAAGCTTTTTCGGCTACGTCACTATTGATGCAATTCCCCTCTCGCATCTGTGCAAAATCACGCACCCAACGCAAAAGGTTATTCGCTAACCTAGGAGTTCCTCTAGATCTTCGCGCAATTTCGTGTAGAGCAGAAACATCTGCATCAATCCCTAATAAATTTGAAGATCGTCGAAGGATTGTCGCTAAATCTTTGTCGGAATAATATGATACCCTGCCAGTAAAAGAAAAACGTGCGCGGAGAGGTTCGCTTAACATTCCAGAGCGGGTTGTAGCTCCAACCAAACTAAAAGGAGCGAGATCTACAGAAACAGACCGTGCACCGGGACCTGAATCAATGGTGATGTCAATCTTATAGTCTTCCATTGCAGAATATAAATACTCTTCAGCAACCTTTCCCATACGATGGATTTCATCAATAAAGAAAACGTCCCCTTCTTGTAAACTTGTTAACAATCCTAATAAATCAGAGGGTTTAACTAGTTGCGGTCCTGAAGCAACAATCAGCCCTTTTCCTACTGTGTTTGCAACAATATGAGCGAGCGAGGTTTTCCCCAATCCCGGAGGACCAAAAAAAAGACAATGCCCAGGAACTTCCCCTCGTTGTATCGCAGCATTAAGAAACAACTCCAATCGTTCTGTAAGCTGAGCTTGACCGCAAAACTCTTTTAAACCCTTAGGTCTTAAAGAAACATCGAACTTTTTATCTTGATGTAAGACAGATACTTGATGTGTCATATATTACCGCATTTCCTTTAGTCTCACAAAGGATAGGAATTTCTGTCTTCTAAGAAATTTGCACCAATCCTATTAGTGTGATTTCTTTGAAGACAGCTCGAAGTGAAGCATAGCTTATTTCGAATTTTCACCACGCATTTGATCATCACAAGCAACGTCCTTATACTCATGCGCATTCTATAGAGTCAACACAACTCATTTAGGAAAAAACTCAAAACAATAGCTTACAAAATTTTGAACACAACTAATTAAAGTCAACGCTCTCGAAAACCAAGAAACTTATGCAAAGTACTATAATCTTTATCAGCAATAAAACAAATCTTAAGAAAAATAAGATTTGCCTTTTTCCTATGGTATTATCTAACATCCCTTAGAGTCATACCAAACGCAGTGTCTTGCTTCTTTAGAGAGACTGGGTATGTTGTTTCAAAAGTTAAAAGACCTTTGAATTTTTTAGGTATTTGCATATACCGACAAAAGATATATTCTATTATCGTACTTAAAGAACTGTATTTCCTGCATGGCAGGAGGGAATAGCTCTATAAAGTCAAAATACTACGAAAACGTTCTATAGAATCTAAATATTAAGGTTTCTAAATGAGCATTAAAGAAGATAAATGGATTCGCAAAATGGCATTGGCTCATGGAATGATCGAGCCTTTTGCTGATGGTCAAGTAAATCTCAACCCAGAGACTGGAGAAAAGTTAATCAGCTATGGTTTGTCTAGCTATGGTTATGATCTTCGTTTGTCCCGAGAATTTAAGGTTTTCACTAACGTTTACAATTCTTTAGTTGACCCCAAACGTTTTACAGAAGACACATTTATTTCGATTACTGATGACGTTTGTATCATTCCTCCGAATTCATTCGCTCTTGCTCATAGTGTAGAGTATTTTCGTATTCCAAGAAATGTCTTAACAATGTGTATAGGAAAATCTACATATGCACGTTGCGGACTTATTGTGAATGTAACTCCTTTTGAACCTGAATGGGAAGGTTACGTTACCATAGAAATTTCTAATACAACCCCCTTACCGGCAAAAATTTATGCCAACGAGGGAATTGCTCAGGTATTGTTCTTTGAAGCAGATGAGATGTGTGAAGTGTCTTACGCTGAGAGAAAAGGTAAATATCAAAAACAGCAGGGAATTACAGTTCCTTTTGTTTAAAGTTTTACTATGCAAAAAGTTCACTGGCAGAAATGCCTTGAAGAAATTGTGGTTAACTCTTGGTGGTTAGTCCTCTGCGTGCTTATTAGTGGGTTTATGTATGATCGTGCTATTCATGAGTTAAAACAAGAAGAGAACCGCTTACAAAAGCGTGTATCGGAACTTCAAGAAAAAATTCTTTGTGCTGAAGAAGAACAAAAAGAGCTTCGACTGCATATTCAACACTGGGATAATCCTGTAGTGATTGAATCTGCTTTGATTCGTAGACTAGGCTTGATTCCTAAGGGTTATACTAAAATATGTTTTTCTCCGATTATAGAATCGAAGAGTACAGATTGAGAAGCGGGCATGATTCCTACTACATTGATTCTTTTAATCTTATTTTTCACTCTATGTTCTGGATTCATTTCACTATCACAGATTGCACTTTTTTCTCTTCCTACTTCTTTAATTTCTCACTACAAGCGCTCTAGATATAAAAACCAACAGTTAGTAGCTTCGCTACTCTCTCATCCTCATCATTTATTAATCACTCTGATTTTTCTTGATATTGGTTTAAATATTGGGATTCAAAACTGCGTTGCTATACTTGTTGGAGATCAAGCATCTTGGTTACTTATTGTAGGTTTCCCCCTAGCGCTAACTTTAGTTCTTTGTGAGATTTTACCCAAAGCTGTAGCTCTACCTTATAACACACAAATAGCCTCTTTTGTAGCTCCTTTGATTTTAGTATTTACTAAAGTTCTTCGACCGTTACTTTATTGGGCGATTAGCGGAATTAATTATATTGTACAATGGATTCTTTCGTCTCAGAAAATGGATATTATCCAACCTCAAGAGTTGAAAGAAGTTTTACAAAGTTGTAAGGACTTCGGTGTCGTCAACCAAGATGAAAGCCGTCTATTATATGGTTATTTATCTCTTAGTGATTGTAGTGTAAAAGAGCGCATGAAACCCCGACAAGATGTTTTATTCTATGACATTCAAACGCCTCTGGATAATCTCTATGATCTATTTTCTGAACAGCATTGCTCACGAGTTCCTGTATGTAATGATAATTTGCAAAACTTATTAGGCATCTGTACAGCAAAAGCTTTGCTACTCCACGGCAAGCCTTTGCAGTCCTCAGAAGACCTTTTACCCTTATTGAAAAAGCCTTACTATATGCCTGAAACAATATCAGCAAAAACAGCCTTGTGTCATCTTGCTGCTGAAGGTGAAACTCTTGGTATGATTATTGATGAATATGGTTCTATTGAAGGATTGATTACTCAAGAAGACTTGTTTGAAATTGTTTCAGGAGAAATCATAGATCAACGAAGTGAAAAAGTTCTTTATACAATGTCTGGGAAAGATGTTATTATTGCTGCAGGGACTTTAGAGTTAAGTGACCTTAGTGAGATTTTTAATATTAATCTTCCCACTCATAACAATAGTGCGACTTTAGGAGGATGGTTAACTGAGCAGATGGAATCTATTCCAATCACAGGAACAAAGCTCACTTGGAATAATCTTATGTTTCAAGTTTTGGATGCTGCGCCGAATCGTATACGCCGAGTCTATATAAGGAAAATGCATGACTGACTCTCCTTTCTTTTGGCTTGGAATTAATTTTCTATGCATTGTCCTTCAGGGATTTTATTCCATGATGGAAATGGCTTGCGTTTCTTTTAATCGCGTACGCTTGCAATATTATTTAACCAAAGACCATAAGAAAGCTCGTTATATTAATTTTCTTATTCGCCGTCCTTATCGCCTGTTCGGAACGGTAATGCTCGGTGTGAATATAGCGCTTCAAGTAGGCTCTGAATCATCTCGGAACTGTTATAAAGCTTTAGGTTTTTCCCCTGATTATGCTCCATTTACTCAGATTTTCCTTGTAGTCATTTTTGCCGAACTTCTTCCATTAACGATATCACGTAAAGTTCCTGAGAGATTAGCACTTTGGGGTGCCCCCATCTTATATTACTCCCACTATTTATTTTATCCCTTAATTCAGTTTATAGGTAGTCTCACGGAAGGAGTGTATTACCTTTTAAAAATAAAGAAAGAAAAACTTAACTCCACGTTAAGTCGTGATGAATTTCAAAAAGCCTTAGAAACACATCATGAAGAACAAGACTTTAATGTGATTGCGACAAATATTTTCTCTTTAAGTGCAACATCCGCAGAGCAAGTATGTCTTCCTTTAGACCAGGTTACAATGTTGCCTTCTACAGCAAACGTGAAAGATTTACGTCGCAAGATTAAAAACACTGATATGGAATTTATCCCTGTCTATCACAAGGTACGTAAAAATGTGATAGGAATAGCGCTTCCCAAAGATTTTGTAAACAAACGCCCTGATGATGCTTTAATTCACAACCTCCATTCACCATGGTTCATTACAGCGAAATCTAAATTAATACGTATCTTAAAAGAGTTTAGAGATAATCGTTCTAGTGTTGCTGTTGTTTTGAATTCCTCTGGAGAACCTATGGGAATTCTTAGTTTAAGTGCGATTTTTAACATCCTATTTAACACGACCAACATTGCTCAACTAAAACCTAAAACCGTCTCTGTAATAGAAAGAACATTCCCTGGAAATACGCCCCTAGAAGACCTACAAAAAGAGTTAGGTATTGAACTTACACGTTATGGAGTAGAAACCCTAGCACAATTAGTGTTACAATTGCTAGATACCCCTGCTGAAATTGGAACATCCGTAATTACTGATAACCTTCTTTTAGAAGTTAAAGAAGTTTCATTATATGGCATTAAAAGCGTTTCTATTAAGAATCTGCTCTCGTAGGCTTTACCAAGCACCTTTTAATCGAGTAACTACCTTCACAATCTTCTCTATAGCCAAATCAAGATCTGCCTGAGCTAACAAATGAGAGAAGGAAAACCTTAACGTGGCTACAGCAATATCCTGTTCCGTGTTCATAGCAGCTAATGATTTAAAAGCTGTAGTAGCTCCAGAAGAACATGCTGAACCATAGCCACAGGCTATACCTTCCATATCTAAAGCTATTTGCATTACCTCACCCTCTAAGGGGGGGAAGGCTATAGCGGAAATATTATTCACCCGAGGTTGATTCTCACAATGAATTTTAATCTCAGGAATACGTTCTTTCAGACGTTGTTCAAAGTAATTACGATAAATTACAATTCTTTCGGCTATTTCTTCCTGCTTTTTATCTAACATGGTAAAAATATAAAACAACGAAGCTATACCCCAGAGATTCTCTGTTCCTGAACGCACTCCCCCTTGCTGACCACCGCCCCAAATTAAAGGAGAAACCTTCACCCCTGCAGAGATAAGAAGAGCGCCTATTCCTGAGAGAGCATGAAACTTATGCCCACTGAAGGCAACCATCGTCACGCCTTTAGGAATACTAACCCTCTCTCTACCTATAATAGCTGTAGCATCTACAATAAATTGTAAATTACGTTCGTTAGCGATATGTGCAATTGCCTCTATATTTATTTTTGCACCAATTTCGCTATTTACCCACCCCAAAACAATAGCTGACGTGGCTGGGCTAATAGCGGCTTCTATTTGCTGAGGACTAACTATGCAACTTCCTTGTTCAGGATCTAAATATGAAACGGAAAGATTAGCATTTTTTAAAGGCTCGATAATAGCCGGATGTTCACCACTACAGGTAATGACATGACTTCCTTTAGGAAGGCTAGCAATAGCAAGATTCAGACTTTCTGTGGCACTTGCCGTGTAAATTATCTTTCCAGGAAAAGACAAAACTCTCTGAATTAAACCTGTAGTATCGTGAATTAGTTTTCGAGATTTCTTTCCGGCACTATGGACGCTTGAGGGATTCGCATAAATGCCCTGACAAAACAGTTGCTGTAGAAAATCTAAAAGCCCCGGCTCTAAAGAAGCCATAGCGTTATTATCCAGATAAATCATTAAAAAGTTCCTTAAAACGGATACTATTGTATTCGGACTAACACTATGGTAACGTTATCGGATCCCCCACGACTATTTGCTAGAGAAATCAAAATGTTCCCACCCTCTTCTAAAGTCGTAGTTTGAAGTAAAATATCCCGCATATCTGCATCGGAAACCATATTTGTCAAACCGTCAGAGCAAAAGACAAACAAATCTTCTTTCTCATAAGAAATATCCCGAATATCAGGGGTAACATAGGGACGACTTCCCAAAACATTAGTCAGAATATGACGATAAGGATACACCTTATCTGATTGTTTAGAAAGTCCATAACGATTTTTTAACTGATTTGCTAGGGAATGATCTTCTGTTAAACAAGCAAGCTCATCACCCCTCAAGCGATAAATCCGGCTATCTCCAACATGGAGTAACCAAGCTTTTTCTCGAAAAAACTGCATAAAACTTAGTGTCGTTCCCATGCCGCGAAGCCGCTTTTCCATAAGACTATGCTCATAAATCGTACCATTCACTTTGGAAAGGATGAGCTTTAGCGCCTCGCGATATTGATCATCCTTAAACTCAGCTAAGTAGGGTTGTCGAGCATCTATCAACTCCATGAGACTGAAAATCGCTTCATGAGAAGCTACATCTCCTCCAGAACATCCTCCCATACCATCTGCAATAGCAACAGCTCTCGAAGAAAGATTTACCTGCCAAAAATCCTCATTTCGCGAACGAACCATCCCTATGTCGCTAAGACCAAAATAATCAAAATCTACAGTATTTTGCATGAAAACTATAAGTCACTAAACACGAGTATAAATTAGAGATCTTCTGATACTTGATTAGGTCAATCAATAGAAAATTATAACTAAGTATTCTTCTTGGGATATACCAAAACAATAATATTTAGAAAATTTTTTATATTTAATTTTCTACTTTTTTAGATACGAGATAATACTAATAAGCTAAAATAGAGAGCGTTGAGCCGCAGTGAATCCCCCCAGTGAGTTAGTTAATTCTGATCGGTAACCTTCAAAATATAACCTAATGAAGTAAAATAATTTACACGATTTGGCATACCAAATGTTCATACACCCATCACCCCTGCAATTGTTAAAGCCACTTAGCCCTTCCCTAAATACACCGAAACCCTACTCTGATTTATTAAAAATCCACGAGCAAAGCATTGTAGCGTGCATTCTCAGCCTTTCGTCTGTTATCATTTTATCAAGTATTATCTTTGCAATAGCCTATCCTTCAGCAGTATTTATTATAGTTTTATCCCTAGCTTTTAGCTTAGTGATTCTATGCTGTCTTTTGGATTTCATAAATACGAAAACCTCTTCCATCCCATCGTTACAGCAGAGCTCTTTTAACTCCTGTGACCTGCTTACGAAAAAATACCAATGTCAACCAAAAGTCCGGTCAGTTGTTAAAGCACCTACTGTACTCCCTCAATACAATGACTTGTTAGATACTTTATGGACAGAAGCTCGGTGGCGTGATCTACCTCACCAGATACGTCCCCTACCCGATAGCATACAGCAAGCTGTTTGGCGGCTAAATGGCAATCCTGAAATCATTTTAATCTCTACAGTGGGAGATGTTACACTACCAAGAACAACCTCCGAGTGCACATTAATGATGGTAAATCCTACAAATGCTGAAATGACTAGAGAGGACATATTTTGGGGACGTTATACCTTCTATAAAACTGTAAGTACTGATTGCTGGAACCGAGCAAAACAGACTTCCACAAAGCATTCCTATTTAGCTCCAGGGACCTGCTCTAAAAAATGTCTCTGGGAAACTATTGATGAGTCTAGAAATCCTCCACATACAGGTTTACCCTTTTGGTTTTCCCACGTCTACAATCCTCTATCTCCTGAATGCTATACTCCCTTATCATCATTTGAAATATGTAAAGAAACCTATATAAAATGCTTTGAAGAAGCTATTTCAGGGGAAATCCCAGCCACCATGGTTCAAATCCCCCTACTATTCTCGGAGTCGATCCGAAGAGACCAATATGATGATGACCTTCCTTTTGATAATCCATATCTAAAAGCAGCAAAAGCTGCTCTCGTGGTGGCCCTCCAAGAATTTTCTGACAGAAATCCTAACAGTTCCTTAACAGTAGTAGTAGTCAGGGAGCGAGGTATGCCTGTAGAACACTCTTATCAACAAACTGGAAATTAATGAAATTATATACTTATAAATAAAATACTTAAAAACACGTTTTATATTAAAATATATAATTAATGGTTTTATTTTTTTAGGTTAGCATGTCACTATCTCCTGCATCTTCAGAGACCTCATTAAATACTATTGGGGTAGATCAACAACCACTCATAACTCCCCAATCATATGATGGGAGATCAAAAAAGGTACGAGCCCTTTCCCTCATTGTGGTTGCCGTTGGAACACTTGTAGCTGCTGCGGGTACATCAGCTGCGGTAGTTACCGGGATAGGAGCTTTATGGGCTATACCTGTAGCTGCGTTGGTTCTTTCTGTAATTTTAATCCTAGCTATTCAAAGGTCACGAACTAAGTTTTCCCTCATCCCATTTGGAGAATCGAGCAAGGGCCCAGTTTTAGGGTTTGCTAATACAGAGCCTGATTTCGCTCAAGGATTAGGAGCGGAGCTTCTTAGACAAGAGTAAAACATAAATTTCCTGTTCTAAAATTAGAAATACTAATGAACCCGGACTCATTTCTGGGTTCTTTTTTTATCATAACGCCTTTACAGATAGAATCTCGAATAAGATCAAATTTCTGGTATTTTTGCTTAAAAAAACTCTCCAATCACCTTATCACTTATAAAAAAAATAATAAGCTGTTCTTATTGAGAGACTTGGAATTATATTTTTGCTAATATAGCTCGGAAAAACGTTATTTGAGGTGAAAACTATGACAACATCTATGCCTGTATCGATAGAAAATAAGCAACCTCCATACTCTGTCTCAACTTCAAACACACAGACTCCAGAACCTCTTCGAAAGATAGATAAACTAATAGTCCTCTCGATTATCACAATAGTAGCTACTACGTTATGCACTGCTGCTGGTATAATTAGTGCTATTGTAACTGGAATGAGTAGTCTTTTCGTACTACCTGTAGTGGCAATACTACTTGCTATAGCTGTGTTAATTGCAATTCATAAGCGCCGTTCTAGTAAAGAACTCTCTATGCAACAGCAACCTCAGAATTTAATCAAAATGGAACCAATTCAGTCTCAAACAACTAGCAATACTGAAGAGAGCCAAGCATTTCAACCATCTTGCAGCACATATAAAGAGAGTGAGTCTAATTACACTCAAGAACACTCAACATCAACACAAAATAGCAACTCAGACAGCTAATTCGCTCTCTAAAAAGACTGAAATCATTTAGTTGTTTGCGAAACATCTCATGTCCGCAAAATTGCGGGCATGTTGATTATCTCTTCTTCATCACATCCCCTAGATATCTTAGCTAGCAGTCTTAGTTTTCTTGTACGCAAGTGTATTAAATAGACTTTGCATAAAACCTTGCTTAATATTATGAATCGATAGAAAAAGACATTGTAAGGATAAGTATAGTAATGAAATGGTTTCTTTCTATTCTTGTATTCTCATCCCCTGCGTTATTAATTCCTGGGTGTACGTTAATCCCTAAAGAATGGGACTGTCCCTGTGAATACCACAATCCAGATTCTTGTTCTTTATCAAAATAACAAAAATCCAGGGCATATTGATCTCGAGTTTCCTATGATTATGAGTCGGGACTTGTTTTTATTTTTTTCTTTGTTATAACTTAACAGAGGTAATAAGTTGGCAGCCCCATTCATGAGGAAAGTATGGATCCTTGCAAAGAGAAAGAGGGCTTTATAAAATAAAATCCAATACCCTAGGGGTATTCGTTAATGTAAGGACAGCAACTATGCGAAAACTACTTTTATTAGTTTCTTGTGGACTTTTGTCTATCAACCTAACTAGCTGTTCTCTACCAGCATCAGGAAGCTATCACCCTAAGCTTTATAAATCAGGGAGTAAAGCAAAAGGTGTTGTTGCTATGCTGCCTGTGTTTTATCGTTCTGGAAAAGCCTCAGAAGTTCTTCCATGGAATTTGCAAGCAGAATTCACACAGGAAATTGGAAAAAGATTCCATGCCTCTGATAAAGTATTTTTAATTAAACATACAGCGTCTCCACAGGTCATTTCACAATTTTATTCCCCTGTAGTTCCTGAGTTTTCTCCTCAAGCAGTAGCGGAATTTCTTCCCGCCGAGTTTATCGTAGCTACAGAGCTTCTGGAGCAAAAAACTTCTCAAGATGCGTTTGGTCACGACTCCATAACAGCATCTGTTCGTGTTCGTGTTTTTGATATTCGTCACAACAAGGTTTCTTTGATTTATCAAGAAATTATTGAATCTAGCCAACCTCTTGCTATAACAACTAGCGATTATCACCGTTATGGGTGGCAAACAAAAAACTTCGAAGCAACACCTATGGGTCTGATGCACCATCGTCTATTTCGAGAAGTTGTCGCCAGAGTTGAAGGCTATGTCTGTGCAAATTATTCGTAACTTATGATGCATTCTTGGTTATTCCTTCTCATATTGCTAGCTTTAGCAGCGGTAATATCAAGAAACTTTTTTGTTTGGCCGAAACCTACAGAAAAAACCCCAATACAACTACAACATATTCTTATTGGAGTTGTTCTTTTGTTTCTTCCAGGATGGATTCCTTGGATTACTGGGTCACATTCCGAAGCAGCAACGCGTTCACTTCATGGAATATTTTTAGCATGCGCGTTTATCTTTTATCTCTTAGGTCTACCTATTGAAATTACAAGAAGTGTCATTTATTCAGGCAATAAGCCTGAGGCCACCTTTTTTAAATCTATATGCTCTGCCATCCGGATGTGGGTAATTGTGATTCCTGTTACTCAAATCATCGGTTTAGTACTAAACAAAGGGCTGATGCTAATCATGCCTCTAGAAGCTATACAAGAACAAACGCTCACTCGAGAAGTCCAAAACACCTTAACATCAACAATGTATGACCGTGGGTTTATTTTAAGCCTAGCGATTTTGATCCCATTTGTTGAGGAAATATTTTTCAGAGGCTTCCTACAAACCTTTTTGAAAAATAAAATGAATAGAATTTATGCTCTTCTTTATTCCTCGGTAATATTTGCTCTTACTCATGTAGAACATTCCTGGGGAAGCTTAGTGTTTGTACCTGTTCTTCTTGTCTTTTCTCTATTTACAGGATTTCTGTATGAAAAAGAACGCCATATTGCGGCACCTATAGCACTACACATGTTATTTAACGCCACAAACATTGGAATGCTGTCTGTGTAAGACAATCTAGAGAGAAAAAGAGTAAGCTGGAGAAACACTTCTAGCAAAAGAAAGCACTTCTTAGGGCTGCTACCTTCCAGTCCTGACCCGGTTCGCAGGTCTCTTTTCTTAAAAGGTCCCCAACTTACTGCTCCTTGATATCATACTTGGTGAATTTTACTAAAGAGGAAAGCCTTGGGAAAACAGTCTATTTTTCTCGTTTTTCTTCAAGTTTAGCAAGAGTCCATGCCTTCCTTGCTTCTTCATAAGAAATTGTTTTACTCGTATCGAAAACATGAGGAGCCCTACGACGGATTTTAGCAAAGGCTTCACTAACAATAGCCCCTACTGAAGACATTCCTAGTAACTCCATCTTAAAACATAATAACAACACGAGTGTAAGGACATCTCCAGCTTCAGAGGTGACCTCATCAACAGGGTGTCCTTCATGAACAGCTTCACAAAGCTCCTTACACTCTTGAAAAATATGACTAATTATAGAGTCAAAATCCTGACGATCTGTCCAAGGACAGACACCATCTAAGACCATTTTTCTAACAAGCTCTAGTAACTGAGAAAAATCTATATTTTTCATGAACTTTAAACCTGTATAAGTTCAGACTGAAAGATAGCATAAGGATTCTCTAATAACCAAGCTTTGATTTTCCTATGTCCAGAAGAAAAAGGTAAAGAATCCATAATATCTAAAGGATAGAGAAGCTCTGATTTTGGTTTTGATTTTGCATAAAAAATTTTGGGGATAAGGCGTACCTTATAGTGAGTAAATGCATGACGTTGTTCTTCTAATTCCCCAGCAAAAACCAATGGGGCCTGTATATACTCTTCCATGTTTTGAATTAACCCATCTATGTCTGAAAGATCTTCAGAAGACTCAACCTCTATATAAGGGAATTCGTACAAACCAGCCATCATCTCCTCGGGTTTTCTCTGTTCAAGAACAATGAAACCGTTATACAGAACAATTGCTACCCAACGAAATAGCGTAACAGTTTTTTTCCTAGCATGACGTATAGGAAGAGATTTTTGTCTTCCTTCTTTAAAAGCACCACAAATAGCGTTTAAAGGACAAATCTCACACTTGGGAGCACGTTTACAAATACACGCTCCTAGTTCTATCAAAGCTTCAGCAATAACTTGAGAATCTTTGGTGGGCAAAAGAGACATGACGATTTTAAATACCCATGTTTTCGTAGACTCTAAATCTATAGAAGCATCTATCAAAAAAACTCTACTGATTACGCGTAGTACATTGCCATCGACCGCTGCGGTTCTTCTTTTAAAAGCAAATGCTAAAATTGCGTGTACTGTATAAGGACCTAAACCTTTTATCCGCATTAAATCTAAAGGATCATCAGGGAGCTTCCCACCAAAATCTGTCATCACCATGCGCGCTCCATGCAAAAGATTTCGGACTCTCGTATAATATCCCAGGCCTTCCCAGGCCTTAATCACCTCTTCCTCATTAGCTGTAGCTAACGATTCCATGGTAGGAAATTTTTTCATCCATTCAACAAAATATTTTACTACAACCTCCGCTCGAGTTTGCTGAAGCATAACTTCAGAAACCCATACGTTATAGGGCGAAGGATTGTCTCTCCAAGGAAAGCTACGTTTATTATCTATAAACCATTGTTTTAACTTTCCTATAGGAAAATTCTTCGCCCTTTCAGAAAAAGCTATCTTTGTCATACAAATTCTCGTAAAATTTTACCTAAGTTTTAATTTTTGCTACACTTTATGAAAGAATTCTCATGGGTCGCGCATCACGAAGAAAGATTGTCATCCTTCCTGCGTTCACGGCTGCCAGATCACAAAAAACACATCATACTGGATTCGGTCCGTTATCACGGTTGTCGTGTAAATGGTCGTTTGGAAAGGTTCGAGTCTTATAGGGTTCAACCTGGAGATCGCATTACTCTTACTGTGCAAACAAGATTAGAGCCACAAATCCTTTGGGAAGATGCACACTGCTGCATTTATAACAAGCCTGCACACACCTCTACAGAAGATCTTGCAAAAATCACCGGACTCAATATTGTCCATAGGCTAGATAGAGACACAACGGGGTGTATCTTATTCGCCAAACATGCCAGTGCTGCCAATGCCCTCTCAGAACTATTCAAGAAACGAAAAATACATAAACAATACACCGCTTTAGTTTTTGGTCATCCAAAAAAATCTTCAGGAACCGTAATTTCTTATACTGCTCCTAAATCTCGTCGTTGTGGCTCGGTAATTTTTGGAAATACGCACAAGAATAATGGGAAGTTGACTATCACACAGTGGTCTATTCTTTGTGCTTATAAACAGTACACCCTGATGCGCTGTGAACCTATTACAGGAAGAACACACCAGATCCGTCTCCATATGCACACACTGGGTCATCCTATTGTAGGCGATGTAGATTACGGCAGAAAAGAACAACCGAAACATGTATTTCGTCCATTATTACATGCTCATGCCTTAACCTTCACATCGCCTTTTTCAAAAGAAAAGGTAGCGGTTACCTCTTCTGCTTTTGGAGATCCTCGAGAAGAGGCGTCTCATTTACTCATAAACTAAACCCAAGTCGTTTCCTCTATTTTGGACAGTATTAGGAGCTTTATTGATTTCCTCCTCTACTGTTGTCTTGAACTTGTTGGTTATTACGGTTATCTAGTTGATCTCCGTATTTATTTTGTATATTTCGAGGACGCGCTCCCTCTTGTTCATAATCGCGATCTGTTGTACTCAATCTAGACCGAGCCAACTCCCAGAAGCTGTAGCTCGTGTTACTATAGGAGCTTGCTGTTGCGTAATAGGTTGTTGCGTTACAACAGAATTTTGTTGGACCCCAGCTAATAACATCCATTTTCTAGAGCTTTTCTGTAAAATCTCTTGTTTAGATTCTTCACTAAGATTTTGAATGTTGCCCATTTGTGCACTACGCTTGTCAAAACACTTCTTAGCAAGATTAAAGTAAGGATTTTCCTATGGTTCTTGATTTAACTGCCTTTGAGTAAGCTCATTGATCCAAAGACGATTATCGATATCATTAAATAACATACGCATCTCTAACCTATCACATATTCTTGACTCTTTAAGAGGAATCTCATCAGATACCACGGTGATACTACGATAGACTAAAATCATGCACATGATTGTCATTAAGTCGTTCACACCTAGCTAAACCTGTTTTCCACCACGAGATGCTTTCATTAAAAAACTTTCCCTAAATCCTGCATAACATAGGCAGATGCAACTACTCCTAAAGGTGCTATTTCTGAATGCCGACGAGAAGTCACAGAAAGATTAGGAAGACTAAGAGACAGTTTTTCCATATCAAACTCTGAAACAGCCATAACATCTTCATCCCCTCGCCATTCATGGAAGAATACGCACGCACTGCCCCAACTGTACACTATCGATATCACAAGAACTTCCCATTCCCGATACAAAAACTGATCGTAAAAAAGTATTTTTTAAAATACGGTTATAACCTTGTACAGGACAACACCACATAGTATTTGTTTTGTCTTTCAAAATCCTGGGAAGGTCGTTAGAACATTTACCACATTCTTCTCGAATCTGCTCCAAAGAAGGCAGCCTAACTGTGGGATTTCTTGACGAGAGAGCTACTATATCAACTCATAAACGAATCAAAGCCAAAAGCACTATCTTACTAGAATACTCATTTTCTATACGTTGCGGTTCTTCCTCTAAACCTCTTCTAATATCAACTTCTACTCCGCAAAAATTCCCAAATAGGCCACTCAAAAATCTTCCTAAAGCTCCACAACCACACTCTCCCTGGCTACATCTAGGACAACAACAATTTCTCTCACAGTATGTATGACAGTAATCATAACAGAACTTTCCGCTACGTTGAGCTCCTTCACTAGTGACAGCAGCAGAAATAAGATACGCCAAAGACACGGCAGCAAAACCTACAGGTCCAGCTAAACCTTCTAATGCCCCGATTAGCTGTACCACCTTCCCCTCCACATACTAGAAGAACCTCTCCCTTTTTTACCTGCTAAGTTTACTAAAGCTGAAGTCAATAGCTCGATATTTGCAAATTCTTGCACTTGAAGCATATTGACCAACGCTTGCGCGCTTTGTGTCTGAGAACCGGGAGTTCTTGCAATGCACTGAAGTAAAAAAAAGTGCCTGTGCATTTCGATCTGAAGTACCATGAACACTTTGTGTGAGCATATCTAAAAGTGCTTGATTATTCACCCCTGTATGCACTCCACCATTGGCACCAGGCTGTGTCGTAATCACAGGAGGAAGCGTCGTGGATTTTCCATCTCCCTTATGTGAAGAATTTCCACTGGAACTGTGAAACAATTCATGAATATTGTAGACACAATTCACACCTCCCTCAGTAGGTTGTGTCCCTCCTTGCACAGGCACAAGATTAGAATGTTCCAATGTTCTTAAGCTACCATCATCAAAAGTAAAATCGGGTTTTTTATTACCCCTACCTGTGGGTACTGTTATTTCTATGTCTCCTTGATTAAAATAACTAATGAAGGGAATTTAACCCGAAGTTGTTAACCTTAAAAATTAGTGCCAAGGAGCTTAGATAAGAAAATAAGAAGTGTATAGAAAAAGTTTTAATTTAAGAAAGTGAGCATGTAATAGATGCTCTGCCACTATCTCGTTACTCTTTACTGCTTAAGAACTTAAGAACGGGATTGAGCTGAATGATCACATGCTCGGAGTTTTGATTTTCAAAAAGTTAGGTTATACGGAAGTCTCGCGATACTCCTCTGGAATTTCTGAGAGATCTTATAACAGGTTGATCCTCAACATCTCTTTCCTTGCTGATCCGGTTGTTTAATACCAATCCAGCAGCTCTCATCCATGGCATAGACATCTTAACAACTAGGTTATCCCTAACCTCAGTTTTTGCCCTGTCTTTCAAGTCGCGGGTGTTATTTTCTTTCTTTGATACTCTTCTAGCTATATTTGATACTTTTCTAGCTATATGAGTATATAAAACAGAAGCGTTCATACTCGCTCTAATGTCACTACGCTTATTTCTTTCTAATTGAACATATTTCTCTTGAACCGTCTCTAATAGTTGTTGAATTTCCTGATTTCTATGTATTCTAGTTTTATCAGAACCAGTTTCATCTACTACAACAAGATTCTTATGAGCTAAAACAATACAAACTAAAGTCATAAGATCTTCCGTAGATAACCAAATATTATCCCCATACGATACAGCCGCAGAAAGAATCCTAGACACATGAGTCATAACACTAGAAGCGTCAGAAACACCTAACCTACGATGAACTTTTGCATCCTCGTCTCCGTCTTTGGCTTTCATAACTACAAGAGAAACAAGAGAACGGACCAATCTTTCAGAATCAAAGGGTTCACTAGTAGCAACAAATCCTTGTGATCCCCAAGAACAATCAATCATGACCTTTCCACGCAAGTTATCATTATTAATAAAGATGTGGTGATTAGATAATCCTGATATGATGCCTTCCTTAAGAAGAGGACGAGATAAAATACGGGCATAATTGCACGCAGCCTCTCCCCACATTTCTTTGCTTTTTCCTTTAATAATTTTATTAAGATCTTTTGAAGCAAGATGACATTCAGCTTTAACTCGATCTAAAGTAGGCAAACCTACACGTTTACCAGCTAAAAGATCTACCGTATTTACTCCTAAGTTATTTAAAGCGACTAAAACAACAGCTGAGCTGTATTTTGTTTCTAGTTTTCTGAACTCATCTTCTGTAATCGCTCCTCTGCGGCTATCTAAATTAAAGCATCCTGCAAAAAGACCACATAAAAATGAACCAAAGCGGCCACAACCACCAGCTCCTTTTGCACATCCACAACCTACGCAACCACAATTTCCTGAACAAGAATCTGCGCAGCCATCATAACACGACTGCATAACATTTCGTGTTGTCTCGCTTTGCAATACCCCAGAAACTAAAGAAAGTATAGAAACAGCAGTAGTTATATTTGATACTCCATCCGGGTGGGTAGTTTCATATAAATTTTTAATGGCAAGTAAGAAAGAGTCCATCCCTTCAGGAAGAGGTAAGCCTAATGTCTCTGTTAATATTCCCGTTAACTCCTGCAATACCATGAGAGTTATCGCACCACCTTCACCCTTCAAGAACGCAAATAACATCTGCAAGTCGTTGGAAGATTTACAAACAGGTGTTGCCATAATTATGTTACAAAACATAGTAATGTTTCTTATAGAGGTGAAGTCTCCTTCTTTAATCAAGTCAAGTAACTCATTATATTCTTCCCTGGACATTCCTCCTGAAAGTAGATTAAAAAATGCTTCGATTTTCCCCCCACTAATGCTACCGTGAAGTAAATCTTGTTTTAGGAGATCAATAAAAAAACTGAATAACTGCGTGCGCAATACTGGAGATTTTTCTATTGACTCCACTCCTTCTTTACTTCCTGTTAAAGAGGTTGTTTCTACCTCTAAAAGTGAAATATCATCTAAGCACTCTATACTCGCACGAGGTTGTGTCAATATTGAAGATCTTGCAAAAAGATCTGCTCCAAGTGAAACAGAGCGCGTCATAACTTCTCTTACATGATCACGTAACACTACTGTCTCATTTTGTCTCTCTTTTAGATATTCCAAATAAGTAACTTGATCTGTTTGTGATGCACTATCACGTATAAAAGACTCCATATCTAAATAAATATCTTCTAAACTTGAGTCTAAAGCTGATAAAGCTGCTGCTGCTGCCTCACCTGCATCTGCAACAAAAGCAGAAGAAGTAATCTCCCGACTATTTGAAGCTTCTGGGGATGTTTGTGAAGTTGAAGGCGTGGTTACACCAGTCAACACTGTTTCAGCAACAGCAGAAACCAATGATGTGTTCTCTGTAATGTTAGGTTCTTCTTGAGGTTCTCCATAACCTAAAAAAGAACGTATATTACCTAATGGAAATGCCATGATTTTTCTCCTAATTTAATTTCATCCTATTCACTTACAGATCACACTAAACATAGGATTTGACTTGCAAACTTGCGCAAGGGGCCGAGAATCTATACCTGAGAAACTAAAATGTAAATAAAAATTTTAATTGACATTTGAAGAGGTTAAGAAAAAAATCTATCTCCACAGAGCAATAAGAAGGGATTTTCAAAGAGTTTCGTAATAATCAAGAAATCTGCTACCCTCCTCAGAATATCAATGCAGACTAGAAATAAGGTTGACGAATGTTAAAAATCGATTTAACTGGGAAAGTAGCTTTTATAGCGGGGATTGGTGACGATCAAGGCTATGGCTGGGGAATCGCTAAAGCACTAGCAGAAGCGGGGGCTACTATTATCGTAGGAACCTGGGTACCCATCTATAAAATCTTCACGCAGTCTTGGGATTTAGGGAAATTTGATCAGTCTAGAAAGTTATCTGATGGCAACCTCTTAGAAATTAAAAAAATCTATCCTATGGACGCTAGTTTTGATAAACCTGAAGATGTCCCTGAGGATATTGCAGAAAATAAGCGTTATAAAGGTATTTCAGGATATACTATCTCAGAGGTTGTTGAACACATTACTAAAGATTTCGGTCATATTGATATTTTAGTCCACTCCCTAGCAAACAGTCCGGAAATTTCCAAACCACTTTTAGAAACATCACGTAAAGGCTATTTAGCTGCGTTAAGCACATCAAGTTATTCCCTAGTGAGTTTATTAGCTCACTTTGGACCTATTATGCCTCGAGGAAGCACTAGTATTTCTTTAACTTATCTAGCTTCTTCTCGAGCAGTTCCTGGATATGGTGGGGGAATGAGCGCAGCAAAAGCTGCTTTAGAAAGTGATACAAAAATGCTAGCTTGGGAAGCAGGAAGAAAATGGGGCGTCCGTGTAAACACTATTTCGGCAGGTCCTCTAGCCAGTCGTGCAGGAAAAGCTATTGGATTTATCGAACAAATGGTCGATTATTATTTAGATTGGACCCCTATTCCTGAACCTATGACAACAGAACAAGTGGGTACTGTTGCTGCTTTTCTAGCTTCTCCGTTAGCTGGCGCAATTACCGGAGAAACCCTCTACGTGGATCACGGAGCAAATATCATGGGAATTGGTCCTGAAATGCTTCCTAAGCGTTCTTAATTCTGTGGTATTGTGCAACACCCGCCTCCCATGCCGAAAGAATACCTAGCTCTTTCGCTGGGGAGGCAAGAAAATCTGCAATAATATGCATAGGCTCCGGAGCTGAGCTCATAACTATCTTAAAGTCACCACGCTCTATCAAATCAATATCATTAGCATCATCTCCCGAAGCTATAATAAAAGGCTTTTGTCCCTCATAAACTATGTCAACCACACGATCAACAGCACAACCCTTAGAGACTGATTTATCAGTCATGAACAAAATTGCATAGTCAAAATCAAACGGCCAACGCATGAATGTAATGGTCAAATTGTTAACTAACTCTTTAGATTGGATAATCCTCTCTTGAACCTTTTCTACCTCGTTTTTCTTACCAAATATTTTCGCAACGGCAAACGTTGCATGGGGATAATCTTTAGAAAGTTTTTTAGTTTCTACTAATCTTTTCCGATCCTTCGCACTAGGAAAATAAACAGGGTCTAAGTGACGCAAAAGATCTTTCGCGCTAGGACAATAAGCATAGCGATAATAATGATCTTGATACAGAGCACCCGATTCTATAGAACAAATGACATCACTATCCTCTACACATATTTCTAACGCGGGTAAAATTTCATGGGGAA
Source organism: Chlamydia buteonis (assembly GCF_900634605.1). Lineage (NCBI taxonomy): Bacteria > Pseudomonadati > Chlamydiota > Chlamydiia > Chlamydiales > Chlamydiaceae > Chlamydia > Chlamydia buteonis. Next base: position 106,788 of record NZ_CAAAFM010000002.1, on the reverse strand, counting down.
TATTTTGAAAATAAAGAAATTGATGCTCTACCGAAGACCAAACACAAGCACCATTTTGACAACCCAATAAGTAGGGAACAGGGAACTCTTTGAAGAGCTGATGTGCGTAAGAAAAATACCTTCCCGTAAGGAAAAATAACCTCCACCCAGAATGATAGAGATGGGTTAAACACTGAATAATTTTAGGATCCAAATGGTGTGGAAGATGAGTAATCGTACCATCTATATCCGTAATGAGTAATTTATCCATAAGTAACTTTACCACTCCCCTTAAACTTATTTCGATCCTTTCACCGGGCCTGATTCTCATGAATGAAAAATAGGTCTATGATAAAGAACAAAATCAATATAAAATATGATAAAGAAAGAAACTATTAAAAACCTTTTTAGATTGATCTGAGTATCCCCTTAAATTCAAAATTAATCATCTAAATACACCATTCTTACAGGAACATACACAGTTACAGTTTAATTTATTCTTGGAACTAATCAAACATTAACTTATAAAGAACTGATTGAAAACAGTTCGTTCGTAAAACGTCCTAACTTAAAATTGTTTTTGAGTTGATGACTACATAGAAACGCAACAAGGTCTCTAACATGCCTGATAAAATCCTTTCGTTCCTCATATTTTGTATGGACGACCTTGCTCTTGCTGATACTTCTAGCGAGCAAATAAATCTCCCAGGAATGTTTCCAGAAAATATGAAACTTGAAATGCTTAAAATGCTGGGATCCTTAACACTACTACTTGCTGTATTTGGTATTGGAGTTTGGGCTTTTAAGAAGTTCTTAAAAACTAAGGGTCAAGCGCTTGGAAACTCTTCAACAATAAAAATTCTTGATAGACGCTCCATAAACCCAAAAACTTGCATTTATATCATTCGCGTTGTGAATAAAATTCTTGTTATTGCGGAATCTGGAGAAAAAATTACCCTACTTTCAGAATTTCCTCCTGATACGGACATTAACGAGCTCATGCAGCAAAATGAGAAAAAACAATCTTCATCTACCTCTGCTTTTCTTAGTAAGAGTATTCAAAAATTTCATAAGAATAAGAAAATAGACAACACTCATGTTTCTAATTTTACTGACAAAGCAGTTTAATCGCATATTATGAATAATTTGGAGTATTTTAAATGACAACATGGTCTTTAAATCAAAATAACTTGTCAAAATATCTCACACATGCGGGATTAGAACCTCTTTTAGAGAGAGAGAGTGGTTTAACTTATATCAACATTCAAGCTGAAGATCATGAACTCCCCTTATTTTTTGTGATTCGCAATGAAGGAGAAATCCTTCAGATGATATGTTACTTTCCCTATCAGCTATATGACAACCAAAGAGAAGCAACAGCACGCCTCCTCCATTTACTTAATAGAGATGTGGATATTCCTGGGTTCGGAATGGATGAAGAACAAGGACTAATTTTCTATCGTTTAGTTATTCCCTGCCTACAGGGTGAAATTAATGAAATATTATTACGTGTATATATCGATACAATTAGATTAGTTTGTGATAGTTTTTCTCACTCTATAGGTTTGATCTCTTCAGGAAATATGAATCTTGATGAATTGAAAAAACAAGCACGTAAAGAAAAAAATGAATAACTTAGGGCAAACTCTATGACAGCACTCATTTTTTACGATACTGAAACTACGGGAACACAGATAGATAAGGATCGTATTATAGAAATTGCTGCCTATAACCATATAACTAAAGAATCTTTTGTAACTTATGTAAACCCAGAAATTCCTATTCCTGAGGAAGCGTCGAAGATTCATGGCATTACCACATCTACAGTAATCTCAGCTCCTAAATTTCCAGAAGCCTATAAACATTTCTGCGACTTTTGTGGGAATGATGCTATTCTTGTTGCGCACAATAACGATAGTTTTGATTTCCCACTAATTGAAAAGGAATGTCGTAGACATGCCTTAGCACCTTTATCCCTAAAAACAATAGACTCACTCAAATGGGCTCAAAAGTACCGGCCCGACCTACCTAAACACAATTTACAATATCTACGTCAAGTGTACGGTTTTGCTGAAAACCAAGCACACCGCGCTTTAGACGATGTCATTACCTTGCATAATGTATTTTCAGCACTTATTGGAGATCTGTCCGCAGAGCAAGTGCTTGCTTTAATGGAAGAAAGTTACCACCCTAAAACATTTAAAATGCCTTTTGGGAAATATAAGGGTAAGCCCCTTAGTGAAGTGCCTCCGTCTTATATCCAATGGTTAGAAAACCAAGGGAACTTAGATAAAGATATGAAAGCTGCTATTGACTTAATGAAACAATTGACATGATACTTTCAGCTGCTTTTTCACCCTGCCCAAATGATATTTTTCTATTTCGTTCTTTTTTAGAACGTTATGAAGAATCCAACTTGTTACATCAAGTGAGGATAGCAGATATCTCGACTTTAAATGAATTAGCCTTACAGCACCGCTTTTCTTTAGTCAAAATATCAGCAGCACTATTCCCGAAAGTCACTAATGATTACATTCTTATGGAAGTAGGAACGATTATTGGCTATGGAGTAGGTCCTTTAGTTTTAGCTTTAGATCCTCAAGCGCCTATCAAAACAATCGCAACTCCTGGAATAACAACAACTGCTCACCTTCTCTGCAAGATATTTTATCCTGATGCAGAGCTTATCCCTATGAAATATTACGAAATTATCTTAGCTATTCTTCGTGGCACTGTAGATGCAGGGACTATCATCCATGAAGAAAAGTTTAACTACGCATCACAACTATTCCCAAGAGCAGATCTTGGCAAGTTATGGGAAGAGAAAACACAACTTCCTCTGCCTTTAGGATGTCTTGTTGTATCAAAGACTGTTCCCCAAGATATTGTAAATATTCTTACCTTAGCATTGAGAAAATCCTTATTTCTAGCAATGAAAGACCCTGAAGGTTCTGAAAACAAAGCCTTAGAATACTCTAGAAATAAAGACACAGCTGTTATTAGAAAATTTATAGCTACTTATGTTAACGAAGAAACTCTCGTATTATCTAACTTAGGGAAAAAAGCTCTTCACACATTAGCAAATTATGTCAGCTGCACCATCTAATTATCTCTGCAAAATTCTCCTTGTCTTAGCAGACAGGCAAGAAGCACAATCTTTACTTCAAGATTTTGCTTTCACAAAACTCACAAATAATTTCTACCGATGTCCAGATATTCATATGTCTATACTTATAGATATGATTATCCTCGACCAGTGGGGAAAAGATGGTGTCGTTCAAGCTTTAACAAATACCTTATTAAAAAATTATGATTCCTGTGTAAATATTGGGTTTGCAGGAGCCTGCTCCTCGAGATTTCCCCTCCAAACATGCTATACTATTGATAAAGTATCACAGCTTAGCAAAGATATTCCTAACCAACTCGATACTACACCCGAATTGACAGTTACAGCTCTTCCTAGCCTATCTAAAGCTACCTTAGTTTCTGCTCATGCTCCTTATAAACACGGATTCCATGACACATTTCAGCTTGTAGATATGGAAGGATATTCTATCGCCGGGTTATGTAAAAACTTGAATCTACGGTGTATGATGTTGAAAATCACTTCGGATTATACTACAAAAGATGGCGGAGACTATATTAAACAACACAAGCGTGTGTTATCTGAAAAACTTTCCTGTGCTTTTGCCTCAACTATTTACGATATTATAGAATTCTCGACCCTATAGCAGTCGAAAGGTGTTCGCATTTTAACTGAAGGAAAGCGGCGTAATCAACTCTGGATTTACAGATGAGGAAGCTTCCCAGTCTTTAGTCCCGGATAATTCCCACATTTTTAAGAACGCAGGACAAGACGATAAAAGTTCATCTTTCATTCCCTCTCCCACTTTACTACCGTGTTCTAAATAAATTACCCGATCTACATACTCCAAAGTGGAGAGCTTGTGTGCTATAATGATTTGAGTACATTGGCCTTTTAACTGCCCTATAATCTCTTTGATGTAGTTTTCACTAATAGCGTCTAGAGAAGAAGTCGCCTCATCTAAAATCAAAATTGAAGCATTTTTCAATAACGCTCGCGCTATTGTTAATCTTTGCTGTTGCCCTCCTGAAAGATTTTTTCCCGATTCTTCAAGAAGACTATGCACTCCCTGAGGCATCTTCTGCACAAATTCATAAGCATAAGCTTGCTTTAATGCATGAATGACATCTTCTTCAGAGATATCCTTACCACAAGTAAGGTTATTCCAAATAGTGTCATAAAACAAAAATGGGTTTTGTAAGACACAACCAATATGATCTCTAAGAGAAGACTTACTATATGACTTAATAGAAACTCCATCTAGAAGAATTTCTCCTTGAGAGACCTCATATAACCTAGGAAGCAATTTACTGATTGTGGTCTTTCCACTTCCTGTAGGACCTACAATACCAATAGCTTCTCCCTTATTGACAGTGAAGTTAAGATTCTTAAGAACCTTCCTCTCATTATCATAAGAAAAAGAAACATCACGGAATTCTAAATTTCTTGTTAAACCCAGGAACTCTTGACTATCTTCAGACTCATTCTGCAAATCAGGATGGGAAAGCACCTCATAAAACCGTTCCGCAGCAGCGCAACCTTTCATAATGGTAGTATTCTCATCTCCAAATTTCTTCACAGGGTCATAGATGAGATATAATAAACCACAAAATACAATAAGTTCTTCTGGAGCAATATTAAATTTATAAAGACCGATAATGACAACAAAAGCAAAAAATAACGAAGCTATTGTATGCAGTAAAGGACGTGGGAGGAGTCCATAAGCAGCACTTTTTTCTTCTAAAGCTGCTATTCGACTATTTTGATCACAATATTTCTTGAATGCGAATGATTCCGTACGGAAAACCTTTACAGTGACTATGCCCGCAAGAAAATCTAAAAGTACGGAAGAAAACTGATCTTGATTTTTTTGTATTCTCTTCGCTAAGGCTTTGATTTTCTTCGCGATGATCACAATAGGAAGAATCAATACAGGAAAAGCAATGCAAACTAAAAGAGAAAATTTCCAAGATATCGATAAACATACGGCTAAAGCTAATGTTAGAGTTATCGGAGCTTGGACATAATTCACCATCAAAGAATTTACTGCTTGAGCTATGCTGGTAGAATCTGTAATCACACGACTACTAAGATTTCCCATATCATGAGCATGGAAAAAGGTCATCGGCAACTTTTGTAATGCTCTAAAATAATCCCTGCGGAGATCACAACTAACACGAATAGCTACCACTTGAGATAGGAATCTCTGAAAGAATAGAGTCACGGCTTTAAAAATCGCCACAATAATCAAAAACAAGGCTAAGGAACCAAAACATGACAAATCCATATAGCGAGAAACAAAACATGATAATCTGCTAGTTATCGATGTTGCTCGCTTTCCATAACGAGAAATATAGGCGTTTGCCTCTGCTGTAGTTATCGTATCGGAATCGGGAGAGATGTCGGACCATCTCTCTAAAATCTGTTCTTGGCTTAACTGCGACGCCTTGATCAGTTGATTATTTTCCTTGTGAGCGAAAAGAAGAAAAGCATCAGGTCCTGTTTTTGCAATAATACCTAGAGAAAAAATCTCTGCTTGAGACGACACGGTTAATCCTAAGATGGCAAGCAAAGAAAAACCTAATAGCGTGAGATGCTTTTTATGCCTCAGGACTGCTTTCAGAAGAAGTTTCATAGAGACCTATAGTTCGAAATTTCTGATACCGCTTTTCTAACAAATCTTCCATTGATAGGTCTTTGAGTCGTAACCATTCCCGAAGTATAAAATCTTGAACATCGCGATATACAGCAGCTGGGTTGTGGTGAGCACCACCTACCGGCTCCTTAATGACAACATCCACAATAGCAAATTGTTTGAGATCCTCACCATGCATTTTTAACATAGCAGCCGCTTCACTATTCTTTTTCGGATCCTTCCAAAGAATAGAAGCGCAGCCTTCAGGAGAAATTACAGAATAATAGGAGTGTTCTAACATAGCAATCACATCTCCGATAGCCATGCCTAAAGCACCTCCGGAACACCCTTCTCCTATAACAAGAACGATAATCGGGGTTTTTAATCTAGCTAGTTGGAAAAGATTGTTAGCAATCGCCCATCCTTGACCACGCTCTTCAGCAGTAAGACCTGGGAAAGCCCCCGGAGTATCAACCAAAAAGACAATAGGAAGACCGAATTTCTCAGCCATTTTTGCAAGACGTAGTGCCTTACGAAAGCCTTCGGGACATAGCATGCCGAAGTTCCTGTGCATTCGGGATGAGGTATCACACCCCTTTTCCTGGCCAATAAGCATAAATCTCTGGCCCTGAATCTTAGCTAATCCGCCAACAACAGCAGGGTCATCACGGAACGTGCGATCTCCACAAAGCTCTACAAACTCCTCACACATTCCTTCAATGTAATTCACTGATCGAGGACGCGAAGGATGACGGCATATCTGCACACGTTCCCAAGGAGTCAAATCTGCGTAGATCTTCTCTTTTAACTTATCTAAGCGCCTTTCCAATTTTTGTATCTCTGAGGAGGATAGTAAAGAATTTTTTTTATTTTTTTCCTTAAACTCTGCTATCGTTTTTTCGTACTCTACCACTTGTTTTTCATGGGGAAGAAGCTCCATAATAACATTCTCTCCTCTTACAAAAAGGACAATTTTAATACAAATAATTCTTAAAAAACAATTATAAGATTATTTTCTCTTCCATTTTCAAAAAAAATAATAAACTATTAATTGCATTTTTCAAAAACAACCGCGACTTCGGCGTCTTGATAGGGAATATTAATCAAAAAATTACTTCCCCAAAACCTTTCTTTTCCCTGCAAAGAAAAAATTTCCATATAGAGACTTGAGGAAAGGATACGCAAAGAGTCGCGTTCTCCATGAATAATTACATCGTTAGACGGTCCTTTATAAGAATCTAAGGAGCTTGACCGCAACCTCGGCCCTTCAACCACTTGACAACTTTTTCCCCTACAAAAAATTGAAAAAGTGGATTTGCAAGGATCTTCTATCAAAGAGTATACCTGACACCGTCTCTCAGAAATAGTAATATCATGACGAATTTTAGACCCTAGGTAGGCATCTTGTAAGTAAGAAAAACCTGTGATTCTCGAACAAGGAACAGACGAAGCCGAAAGAAAAGAAATTTCTGTGGTATCATTATTTTCTACAAAAGAGAATTCCTTTACCGTTCCACATAGACCAAAGCCCTGACAATCACTAATATCGCCGTAACATGGGCCGTAGTTTACTACACCGACATCTCCGGAATAGTAAGCTCCCACACCACTTTTACATCCTGATCCAGAAACAAAAGTGGATGCCGACCGAGTCCGTTGCATCCAAAAACCTAAATTCGGATCCGTAAACCTATACTCACTAGTAACCTGTTGATCTAATTGGTATAGGAAAGACTTACTCAACGAAGTCTTTTCTTTTATGGATCGAGCGTGTTCCTGACTCCATAAAGCAGGAAAAATCGTAGCCTCATGCATAAATAATGCCTGTTGAAACTCACTCATCATCTTAGCTTGTTTCAAACTGTCATCATAAAACCTAGAGATTTGCAAAAGCAAAAGTCCGAGTTCTGCATGTTCTCCGGGATAAGGAAGTCCTTTCCAAGGGAAACCTCCACGACCAAATAAACGCGTAGCTCCCGAGTCTTCTTGCTCTAACTTCAAGAAGTCCAACCCCAAATCTTGTCCCTCTTCCAAAGCTATAAGCAAGTAAACTGCTCTTGCAATGTCATGCACTTTTAACAAAGGATGATAGCGAAAAAATTTAAAGACAAAATTGCGAAGTTTCTTATCCTGACAGGCATAGATTAACTGTTTAACCTGCAAGTCAAAATTCGAATGGGGAAACACTTCGATACATTCTTGTAATCTTAGCTGTGATCCCATCACCATTCACAATTTCTTACTCAAAAACGGATTGCGCCCAGACAATAATAACAAAAAACTTTAGAGTCAAGCCTCTAAGTAAATCCTAAAAACTTGACCCTGATAAATTAGATAAAAGAGAAAGGCACGAAATTAGGAATGCTTCGAAGGAGTTTCGATTAAACGTTTCATTCTTTTTCCTGGAGTAAATTTGACGGCACGTCTCGCAGGAATGTGAATAGGAACAGTAGCGTTTTTAGGATTACGACCTACTTTAGGTTTTCGTTCTACAACCTGTAAAACGCCGAAATCTCTAAACTCTAACCTATCACCTTTGACTAGAGCATCTGTCATTTTATCCAAAAAATTTTGGATTACAGTACGCACATGATTCGGGTGAATCTTGTGATCCTGTGATATTGTACTGATCAGTTTTTTCTTGGTCATGGTAGCCATATTAGCCATTGCCTCCTAATTAAAGTGCCCTAAAGTAACTTGTTGAGTAGCCCTAAATAATAAACTTTTGAAGTATATGCGTATCATATCTATTCATCCTTTGGATTCAAGACATTTTTTAAAAATACGTGGTTGTTCTATATCGTTGTAAGTAACGAAAATTCATATTTGTCAAAACTTATGATTTCTGCACCTTACAGTCCGACAAAAATTTCTAAGCTTTCCTATTCTAATTTAATAACGGCAAACACGTGACTTCTTTCATCTAACTTGATAAAGTACTGGTTTTGGTGTCCTCGTAGCTCAGTAGGATAGAGCGGTTGCCTCCTAAGCAGCAGGCCATGCGTTCGAATCGCATCGAGGACGACTTTTTTCCCTTATCTCATTAAAAAATTAATTCACCTTTGCAGAAAGTTTTCTGGCCTTTACACTCGCTAAACTTGGTTTCTGAAAGTTAGGACCAGTAAGAAATGTATGAACGCCCTCGGCTATGCCTCTGGCTATATGCATTCGGTAACGTGCATCCGAAAGTGCAGCTCGTTCTCTAGGGTTTGAAAGGAATCCTGTTTCAATTAAAATCGCAGGCATTGTAGTTTCTCGAATAACAGCGAAATTTCCATTCTTCGCTCCCCGATTTTTCAATGCGCCGTTTTTCTGCATAGCGTTTAGGACATCCTTAGCTAGAGCTTCCGAAGCACGACTTCTCGAAGCAACATTATTTTTGCCATTATAAAAATATACTTCAGTACCAAAGGCTGACGTGTTAGACGAATAATTACAGTGAATACTGACAAAAATATCAGCTTTGTTTTGATTTGCTAAAGCCGCTCTTTTCCCAAGATCTACATATACATCAGATGTTCGAGTAAGAACTGGCTTATACCCCATTCTCTTGAGATAGCTCTGCACTGAAAACGCAAGAGACAGGGTTAGAGACTTTTCCTCATAATGGAAATCTTTACTTGCAGTGCCTTGATCTTTACCTCCGTGTCCTGGGTCGATAAAAATCACTTCATTACGACGCACACGCTGTGGAGGCGCACTTTCAGCTGCAATTCCTCCTAAAGCAGTTCCGAAGACACAGAGAGTGAGTAAAGTGTAACGATTAAACATAAGACGACAATACCCCGAGCACGATTTCCTTATCATCAAAAGCGATGGTTTGATGTTTAAAGATCTGGTACGTCTCATGCCCTTTACCTGCCACTAACACTATATCCCTATCTGAGGCAATGGACAAAGCATATGTAATTGCTTGTTTTCTGTCGATTTCGATGGAAAAATTTCTTTTTAAAAACCCCGAACAAATTTCATTAATGATAATTTCTGGATCTTCGCCGCGAGGATTGTCTGTAGTCACAACAGCAAATCCATACTTCTCGACTACTTGAGCCATGATTTTTCTTTTGCTCTGATCTCGATCGCCTCCGCACCCAAAGACCACTATAAGTCTTCCATCTTGAGGAAGTAGAGCCTGAAGTGTTTTGCATACATTATCTAAGGCATCGGGGGTATGAGCATAATCAATGTAAATAGGACAGGGGCCCGAAAATACGGGTTCTAACCGCCCTCTAGGGGCTTCTACATTGGCAACAGCAGAGATCAGTTGTTGTAAATCACAGCTTAATCGTTGGTGAGTGACAGCAATAGCCGCAAGAACATTATAAATGTTATGCTGTCCTATTAAGGGTGAGGAACATGCAAAGGTTTCCCCATTATATAGCAAGTCAAAATCCGTTCCGAAAGGAGAAAAGCGCAAATTAGCAGCTTGATAATCCGCATTCTGCTCTATTCCATAGGTAATAGATTGGGCTTGAGTAGCCTCAATAAACTGCGAAGCATAATGTAAGTCGTTGTTTACTACAGCTAGGCCTGAAGAAGGAAGCATCGAAAATAACTTAAGCTTTGCTTGCTTATACTCTTCAAACGAAGAATGAAAATCTAAATGATCTAGAGTGATGTTAGTTAAGACGCCAACATCAAAATCGACGTTAGCCAGTCTGTCTAAAGCAATACCAATGGAAGATACTTCCATAACCGCAGCAGCAAGGTTGCTCTTCACCATCTCAGCTAAATACTTTTGTAACAAACAGGATTCAGGGGTGGTATACCCATCTTGAATACGACTATTTCCCAGAATATGCTCAATAGTACCTATTAAACCTGCAGGCTTGTCGCAAGCATCAAACAGAAATTTTATTAAATAGGAAACTGTAGTTTTCCCATTGGTGCCTGTAATACCAACAACACAGAGTTTTTGTGAAGGATGACCGTAGTATTTTGCTGCAAGATCCGCCTCAAGCTGAGGAAGATCGGAAGAAATAATTTGAACAACGGGTAAAAAAGGATTATAGATAGAAGAAACTACAGCAACAGCTCCGTTTTCAATAGCTAAGTGGGAAAACTCATTACCATCACAGTGCTTGCCTTTATTGGCTATAAAGATATCTCCAAATCCAACATTGCGAGAATCCCTTGTGAGATTTCTTACCTCTACAGAAGAAATTTTCCCATAAATTTTAGCTTTGGTATTGTGAAGGAGTTCTTTTAAATTCATTTTTTAGCCTGAGGTCCTTCTTAAAAAGCTAGACCACTTCTATATGCAAAATTGTTCCTAATATATCTGTAAGCACTCTTATTTTCATTCGGCAAAAAACAAAAATGGCACCCATATTCCATAAGTTATAAATAAACTTTCGCAAATTAGCAATGCTCGCAACAATTGCCGCCGAACTATCTTACTTACAGCTATTAAAATAGTCCATCTATTTTTCTCACATAAAAAATATACTATTTTTAGTGAAAAGAAACTGTTTCCCAATAAAAATTACCTTTCCTAGTTCATAGCAAAAGAATAAAAAGGGGAAGATGGAGCGACATCTTCACTATGATGCTGGTCGCAAGAACTGCTTGTAAAAAAAATAATCGAGACTTCGTTGTCCCAAAAATCATACAATTAAGATGTATACGCAACCATCAAGGCATTATGCATAATGATTGGTTGTTGAATAATAAAAAATCTATTTTAGAAACTCTTGGACGCACTATACCCTTACTAGGCAACATTTTAGGAACCTATAAACTTTTTAGTATATTTGCGGCCCTGTAGCAGAAGACAGTAAGTCGACATCGCAGTTCATACCTTTGCCGGGATCCTAGAAATACTTGGCCTTGGTTTAATCATCTTTGAACTTAAAATTATTTTTACAATCACATTCTTACTTGTCCGATTTTTTCAGAAACAGCCGGAATTTGCTCAATGGCAAATCCGCTACTATGGAGACATAATAATAAAACTATTTCCCGGAACGATTCCATTCCTCATACAAAGATTGCATAAAAGCAACCTCACTCCGATAACTGTATTTTTCTTTATCTTCAGGGACCCCTAGATAGGATAAAACACGATCAGCAACTCTTCCGAATACAGGGGCTGCACATCTTCCTCCCATATAGTTCTTTGTTCCATCCTCGCGAACATTATGATCCGGATCATCTATAGAGACCAGCATGACCAAAGGAACACTAATCCCTTCCGATGGATATATGGGCGTAATACCTATAAATGAAGAAATATGACGATGCTTATCATACTTTCCATTAACTAGCTTTTCTGTTGTTCCTGTTTTCCCTGCACTTGAATGCTTTTTAGGCGCAGCCCGAAATCCCGTTCCTCCAGGATATGTAGTAAAACGTGTAGCTTTCAATACCTCATCAACAATATCCTGAGAAAGAACTCTTTCTCCACGAACTTGTGGATGCAAAACGTATTCTTTTCCAGAAGTAGTGACTATTTTTTTTATCAAAGTAGGACGCACGTCATAACCACCGTTAGCAAAAAGGGCATATGCTTTAACCATCTGAACTCCCGTAACCAAGATATTATAACCCATAGCAAGAGAATAAGGAGTGGATAAAGACCATTCGGGAACCCCATTAATATGAAAACGCTTGGGTGAAGGTACTAATCCTGAAGCTTCCGCCGGCAATTCTATACCCGTCTTTTTACCAAACCCTAATAATAATAACTTGTCTTCATACCACTGGTTCCCTAGATGTTGCACTATAAGATCAGCAAGTTGAGCTACATAAACGTTTGAAGACTTTTGAATCGCCATGTACATATTTAAACGCCGATTCGATGAGATATCCTTAAGAGGAAATTGCTTTCTTCCTGGGAAAATAGTGCGGGTAACATCTATAGGTTCACAAGGATCAAATAAGGGCTTCCCAGATCTTTTCACCATCTCTTCATTAGCAAGCAACGCTATAGCAAGAGTCAGAGGTTTCATGATAGAGCCTGGTTCAAAAACATCACTTACTGATGTCACTTTTGTGTGCTCTATTTTTTCCTTATCATTGAAAAATTCCTTGTATTCCGAAGGATTAAAGAAAGGATACTGTGCTAAAGCAAGAATCTCTCCTGTATAAGCATTCATTAAAATCAGACTCCCACCCTTAGCTTTGGCTTCCTTTACGCCTTTTTCCAATTCTTCTTCCGCTATAGTTTGTATACAGGGATTTACTGTGAGATAAATATCAGAACCATCCCTAGGAATCTTTGTGATTTTATCTAGATCTAAACGATTTAAAGGAGAACGTAGGAATTTTCGTTCCCCAGGCTCTCCTTCAAGGATGTGGTTAAAATATGCTTCTAAACCTCCTGTAGGAAAAGCTTTTCCTGTTTTCTCATCCTTTACTTCTCTAAGAGTATGAAGAACTTGACCTAAAAGTTTGCCAAAAGGATAGGATCTTTGATAGTCTGTCGTGAAAAACAAAGCATTAGAGGGTATTTTAGATTTTGATGCGTACCCCCGCCACCAAGACAGAATGCGGTCATGATCCGCACGATCCAACCAAAGAAATAATTTCCGATGTCGAGATTTTTTATCAAACTCCGCACGGAGTTTGTCATAATCACCTTCACCAATTAGACTAAAAACTTTCTTAGCAATAACATCACGGTGTTCTTCAGGAATAGCCACAGCATCTAAACAAAGATGAAATTTCGTAATATCAACAGCCAGAGGTTGTCGTTGCTCAGGATCTCCTTTACGTAAATTCATCTGAGAAAAAAAAGTCCCCCTACGAAAAGGGTCTTTTACTCGAAATTCATGTTGTCCTAAAGCTTCTGCTGCCCAACGCTTCTCCTCACAAATCTGAATTTTATAATATCGTATGATAAGGAAAGAATAGGAGAGCAGGACTCCACAGGTAATCATGGTCAAGCATTTACGATGATTCATAAGTTACAACACAAACACTATCTTCTGTAGGATATTGGAGATATTGATATTCAGGAAGGCTAGCTATATGCATGAGATGCTCTGGACTCTCTATTTTATCAATAAGAAAATGTAGAGATATATTCTCTTGTTCTCTCTGTCGCAACTTCGACCATAAAGCGGGAATCTCTAATCGTAATTTAGTCAGATCATTTTGTTTGTTAATATAGGAGTAAAGTAATCCGCCTAGAAAACAAAAACAAAAAAATAGACGCACAAAACGATAATTATTCATAAAAATTTCTTTTCAAAACAACGGAGCTTTGCCGATCTACAACGAGGATTTTGCCTAGTTTCTTCATATGTAGGCATGACAACTTTCTTAGTCAGAATTGTTCCTAATCCGGATTTCTCAGCTTCTCTAAAAAACCATTTTACTGGGCGATCTTCGGAGCTACAAAACGAAATAATTATCAAACGCCCTCCAGGAGCAAGCCAACGCATAGCCGACTCCAGCAATACTTTCAATTGCACGTCTTCTTGATTTACATAAACCCGTAAAGCTTGAAAAATCAAAGTTAATGGATGAATTTTCTTTCGCAGACGATAAGAAGGAAAAACTTTTGATGTTGCTTCTTTTAAATCTCTAACCGTAATTATCTTCTTGCGTTTCCTAAAATGTACTACAGCCCTAGCAGCGTTTTTCCAATGGGGTTCCTCTCCGTATTCACGAAAAATTTTCCCTAATTCTTCTTCACGAAGCGTATTTAAAACCTCACTTGCAGTAATTCCCTGAGTCACATCCATGCGCATATCTAAATCATGATCGTCTCCTTGAAAACTAAAACCTCGGGATAGATTATCTAATTGCATAGAGGAAACTCCAAGATCGGCAAGTATACCATCATAAACCTGTTCCCTAGAATCTTTAGAAAGATCTTCAAATGATGCATGATGAAAATGAACACGATCGCCAAATTTTTCTAAACGCTCCTTAGCAACAGACAAAGCCGCAATGTCTCGATCAGATGCATCATAAGAAACTATAGAAGGATATCCAGAGAGGAAAGCTTCAGCGTGACCTCCAGCTCCTACAGTAACATCACAGAAAAATTTTGGATTACGATTAGCAAATAAAGATAAACATTCATTTACCAATACCGGAATATGCGAAGGGGTTGCAGACACAAAAACGCCTAAATCATTCTAAAAACATCAATGCAAGAAAAAGATACACCATTAGAGAGAATGGGAAAAGATTTCTATTTATTCCTCATTCTCTTTTTAAGAATAATTAAGACTATTGACTTTTTCCTTTACCCTATTATGATTTAGAAAGTAGGGTTTTAAAGGCTGTATTATGGTAGAAATTTTTAATTACAGTACTTCTGTTTACGAAAAACACGCGTCTAACAATAAAGTAGTGAATGATTTCCGTAAGGAAGTTCACATGGAAAGTTTGACGATCCGTGATGTGGCTAAGCACGCTCAAATTTTGGACATGACGCCAAAGCCCTCAGCCTTGTGCTCCCTTATGCAAACGAATAAGAAAACCAATTGGGCTTTCTTTTCACCCCCCAGCAACTTTTATAAACAGCGATTTTCCACTCCCTATTTAGCCCCTTCACTAGGATCTCCCGATCAGCAAGACCAGGATTTAGAGAAAATTTCTTCCTACTTAAAAGTACTGACCCGAGGAAAATTTTCTTATCAAAGTCGTGTCAATCCTTTATTTTCTTACAAAGATCAGGAAGAAAGTAAAGAAGAAGAAGAAGAAGCTGCTGATTCTGAAGAAGACGTAATCATTCAGGAAGGCAAAGTTTTACTTAAGGCTATTGATCTAGGATTGAAGTCTTCTAATATTATGATCGACTATGTTATTTCCCGTATTTTTCAATTTGTTCAAGGCTAAGACATGTTAGATAACAAATGGAAAGCTATTTTAGGCTGGGGAGATCAAGAACTGGAAGAGTTACGCATTTCTGGTTACATATTTCTTCGCCAAGGACATTATCATAAAGCTATTCTTTTTTTCGAAGCCTTGGTGATTTTAGATCCATTAAGCATTTATGATTTCCAAACCCTCGGGGGATTATATTTGCAAATAGGAGAAAATGCCAAAGCTTTAGGAATTTTAGATCAAGCTTTACGTATGCAAGGAGACCATCTGCCCACACTATTAAACAAAACTAAAGCTCTCTTTTGCCTAAATCGTATTGATGAAGCCTCCGCGATAGCTGTCTACTTGGCATCTTGTGATGATCCTATGATTGCTAATGATGCTGAAGCTTTGCTTATGAGCTATACAAAAAAAATAATCAAAAAGCCCACAGCTCTTTCTCATTAATCTTGTGCCCACTTACTAAGAAGTGGCGCATACTATTG
Organism: Chlamydia buteonis; assembly: GCF_900634605.1. Lineage (NCBI taxonomy): Bacteria > Pseudomonadati > Chlamydiota > Chlamydiia > Chlamydiales > Chlamydiaceae > Chlamydia > Chlamydia buteonis. Next base: position 90,821 of record NZ_CAAAFM010000002.1, on the reverse strand, counting down.
AAATGAATTCTTATCTATTTAGAATCATCCTGCTGTTTTTTGCAGAAAAACTATTGATTGCTTATCAACAGCAATGGTACATTGGCAATTTCTTCCTAAACGAGCAGGAATTGCCCGTCTGTAAGGAAATCCTCGATACATAAAAGAGAGCAGCATGTTAACCTGTAGCGATTGTAGTACTTGGGAACAGTTTGTGGATTATGTTAAGACACGTTGCTCTAAAACGGCTTTTGAAAACTGGATTTCTCCTATTCAAATTATAGAAGAAACACAAGAAAAGATCCGTTTAGAAGTTCCCAATATCTTTGTTCAAAACTACCTTCTTGATAATTATAAACAAGATCTGTGTTCTTTCGTTCCTCTTGATGCTCAAGGGGAGCCAGCTTTAGAGTTTGTCGTTGCGGAAATTAAAAAAGCCCCTCCGCAACCCATAGCCCCTCGAGAGCAGCAAGAAACCCCTATAGAAACTTTTGAAGAATCTAAAGACTTCGAACTAAAGTTAAACACGGCTTATCGTTTTGATAATTTCATAGAAGGACCTTCAAACCAATTTGTGAAATCCGCAGCTGTAGGTATTGCTGGCCGTCCGGGACGTTCGTATAATCCTCTGTTCATTCATGGAGGCGTAGGTCTAGGAAAAACACATCTTCTCCATGCTGTGGGTCACTATGTCAGGGATCATCACAAAAACCTGCGTGTTCACTGCATCACAACTGAAGCTTTTATTAATGATCTCGTGCAACATCTCAGATTGAAATCGATTGATAAAATGAAAAATTTTTATCGTTCGTTAGATCTACTTCTTGTCGATGACATCCAGTTTTTGCAAAACAGACAAAATTTCGAAGAAGAATTTTGCAATACCTTTGAGACATTAATTAATTTAAATAAACAAATTGTCATTACTAGTGATAAGCCTCCAGGACAATTAAAACTTTCTGAACGTATCATTGCTAGAATGGAATGGGGGTTAGTTGCTCACGTAGGCATTCCAGATTTAGAAACACGCGTAGCAATTTTACAGCATAAAGCAGAACAGAAAGGCTTACATATTCCTAATGACATCGCATTCTATATCGCAGATCATATCTATGGAAATGTACGCCAACTAGAAGGAGCTATTAATAAACTCACTGCTTATTGCCGTTTATTTGGGAAAACACTTACCGAAAGTATTGTTCGCGACACGTTAAAAGAACTTTTTCGCTCCCCTTCTAAACAAAAAGTTTCTGTAGAAAGCATATTAAAAAGTGTGGCCACAGTCTTTCAAGTAAAGCTCCAAGATCTTAAAGGTAACTCTCGTTCTAAAGAACTCGTTTTGGCCCGTCAAGTTGCTATGTACCTTGCGAAAACATTAATCACAGATTCTTTAGTTGCTATAGGTGCTGCTTTTGGGAAAACACATTCTACAGTACTTTATGCTTGCAAAACTATAGAACAAAAAATAGAAAAAGATGAAACTCTAACGCGTCAAATTAGTTTATGTAAAAACCATATTGTTGGGTAATCTAGGAGAATTTCTAATGTTCCGTAGAACTGGAAAAAATCCCTTTGAAGATGTTCAAACGTTATATGAAGAAGAAACACCTGCTCATTCTAATTATTCTTCTTATCCTAGATCTGAGCGTTTAGATTCTCCTCCAAATCTTTTTGACTCTCCAAAATCTCCAGAAACACGCCCTTTGTCTTCTACCTACCCTCTAAATGAAGAAGGACAAAAATGGATCCCTGTATCTTCTGAAGTAGATTCTTTGCTCTCATTTGCTGAAGAACCTGAAACCACTTTAGGAGAGGGTGTAACATTTAAAGGTGAGTTAGCCTTTGATCGTTTGTTGCGTATTGATGGCACCTTTGAGGGTATTTTAGTTTCTAATGGGAAAATTATCATCGGCCCTAAAGGTTGCGTGAAAGCTGATATACAACTTCAAGAAGCAATTATCGAAGGTGCTGTCGAAGGTAATATTACAGTCAGCGGAAAATTAGAGCTCCGTGGTGAAGCTATAGTTAAAGGAGATATCCAAGCAGGGACTCTTTGCGTTGATGAAGGTGTACGTCTTTTAGGCTATGTAGCTATTGTGGGGGTTAACACAGAGTCTCAGAAAGAAAAAGACTAATAAGAATCGCTGGCTGCGGAGCATATCGCTCAATAGTATCTTGCCATTCGCGTGGCAAAGGATAATCTGATAAAATACATATGGCTCCTACATTTACGTGTTTTTTCAATCTCCTTAACTCTCTTTCTAAAGGCAAAATCCCTCGATAAGGAATTCTTGTTTCCTTGGATAATTGCTTAGCAAAATCTTTTGGTATTTTTGATATAAGATAAAAAATCGCTTTAGGAAGAATTTGGTGAAGTTCCCACTGTCGTTTTATCACATTTGTAAAAAAATTAATAGCTGGTGCCTTCCCTAGGCAGGCTTGAGAATATAGAGCTAGTACTTTTGTTGAAGGAACATAAAGACAAAAAGTTTTCCGAGAAAAAGAGGGCAAACAATGACGACAAGTCAGCGTTTCGTCTACACCTAAAATACTATAACAATGTGGGCAACGCCCTGCTACCTTTTCTACTTTTAAAGTTTCTAAACATCCCTGACATAAAAACTCTCCGGGTTGTCGACAACCATAACAGAGTTTCGGGAAAATTAAACGAAGGAAAAAATTAAAGAATCTCTGAATCACAGAAAATTTTTATTCCTAAAATTTTAATCAATTTGTTACGTTCTTAAACGTAGAAGCTTCAACTTCCCTCTCAGTAGCAATGCTTAAACGATTTGTTAATTCCATCTGGGAAATTTGTCAAAAAGACAAGTTTCAACGCTTTACTCCAGTTGCAGACGCTATTGATACGTTTTGCTACGAACCCATCCACCAATCTTCATCTCCACCATTCATTCGCGATGCTGTAGATGTTAAACGTTGGATGATGCTTGTTGTTATTGCACTCTTCCCAGCAACATTTTTAGCCATATGGAATTCTGGTGTTCAGGCTTTAGTCTATGGCTCGGGGAATGCCCAGCTCATGGAATCATTTTTACATATCTCAGGATTTCGCAGTTATCTCTCATTTATCTTTAATGACATAGGCATGTTTTCCGTTCTTTGGACGGGATGCAAAATTTTTATTCCCTTACTAATAATTAGCTATTCAGTGGGAGGAGCTTGTGAAGTACTCTTCGCGGTTATTAGAAAACATAAAATTGCTGAAGGACTACTCGTTACAGGGATCCTCTATCCTCTTACCTTACCTCCCACAATTCCTTATTGGATGGCCGCTTTAGGGATTGCTTTCGGCGTTATTGTTAGTAAAGAATTGTTCGGTGGGACAGGAATGAATATTCTCAATCCTGCACTATCAGGAAGAGCTTTTCTATTTTTTACATTTCCAGCAAAGATGAGCGGTGATGTTTGGGTAGGGAGCAACCCAACACACATTAAAGACAGCCTGCTTGCTATGAACTCAACAGCAGGAAAATCAATCATAGACGGCTTTTCACAATCTACCTGCCTACAAACATTAAACTCTACACCACCTTCTGTAAAAAGAGTCCATGTAGATGCTATAGCCTCTAACATTTTACACATGACACACGTCCCCACACAAAATGTCATACAATCACAATTTTCGATCTGGACAGAGTCTCATCCCGGATTGATGTTAGACAAGCTTACTTTAGAGCAACTACAAAACTTTGTAACCTCTCCATTAAGTGAAGGCGGTCTCGGCTTACTCCCAACGCAATTTGACTCAGCATACGCTATTACCGATGTGATCTATGGGATTGGGAAATTCTCTTCAGGGAACCTCTTCTGGGGGAACATTATCGGTTCTTTAGGAGAAACATCCACATTTGCCTGTTTACTCGGTGCTATATTTCTTGTTATTACAGGGATTGCCTCATGGAGAACAATGGTGTCTTTCGGTATAGGTGCTTTTGTCACCGCGTGGTTATTTAAGATTTTCAGTATTCTTATTGCTGGAAAACACGCAGCTTGGGCTCCTGCAAAATTCTTTATTCCAGCCTACCGCCAATTATTCTTAGGGGGTTTAGCCTTCGGTCTCGTATTCATGGCGACAGATCCTGTGTCATCACCAACCATGAAATTAGCAAAATGGATTTACGGATTATTCATTGGTTTTATGACCATAATTATCCGATTAATAAATCCTGCATATCCTGAAGGAGTTATGCTAGCCATTCTTCTTGGAAATGTATTTGCTCCTCTTCTTGATTACTTTGCTGTAAGAAAGTATAGACGAAGGAGAATTTAAACTATGTCCTCAGAGAAACCCAAACGCTATCTGAATCAAACTTGGTATGTTACCCTTTTTATTCTTGCATTAAGTTTATTCTCTAGCGTTTTCCTTTCTACTGTGTATTATGTTCTTGCTCCTTTTCAAGAACGAGCTGCGACTTTTGATCGCGATCAACAAATGCTCACTGCAGCTCATGTTTTAGACTTTTCAGGAAAATTTCAAATCTATGAGAATGGTTCCTGGAAACTTGCCGCGTATGATAAAAAATCCCAATTACTTAAAGTTGCCGGCAAAAGTACACCTATTGTCACAAGCTCTGTTTTAGACTCCTATACACAAGGATTTGTCCGTCCCTTACTTGCAGATAGACAAGGACAAATGTTTTCTTTTGAAGAGAAAAATATCAATGTCTCAGAGTTTATAGAAAAACACCAAAATGGGCATTTCTATCAGCAGCCATTACTTTTATTTTATGTAATCTTAGCAAATACAGAGCAAGCTAGAGTGATGAGCGCTGCTGAAGTTGTGAAAAATCCTTCCGTAGTAGACGCTATTGTCATTCCTATTTCAGGATTTGGCTTGTGGGGCCCTATTTACGGATATCTCGCTGTAGAAAATAATGGTGATACAGTATTAGGAACGGCGTGGTATCAGCAAGCAGAAACTCCAGGGTTAGGCGCCAATATTGCCAATCCCCAATGGCAAAAGCAGTTTTATGGAAAAAAAATCTTTTTACGAGAAGCCTCAGGAAATACAGATTTTGCGACAACCCCCCTGGGTCTTGAAGTAGTCAAAGGATCGGTACAATCTGCATTCGGGACATCTCCTAAAGCTCTCTCTTCTATCGATGGCATTTCTGGAGCTACGTTAACATGTAACGGTGTTACTGAAGCTTATGCGCAATCTTTAGCTCCCTATCGCAGTTTGTTGATGTCTTTCGCTAAACTTAATAACCGGGGAGATCAAAATGGCAGCAAATAAATCATACAAGAGTTATTTTCTTGACCCTCTTTGGGACAATAACCAACCCCTTATCGCTATTTTAGGGATTTGCTCTGCGCTGGCTGTAACAACAACAGTAAATACAGCAATTACTATGGGTCTTGCTGTAAGTTTCGTTACAGGATGTTCTTCGTTCTTTGTATCTTTATTGCGGAAAGCAACCCCTGATAGCGTGCGTATGATCACCCAGCTAATTATCATTAGCTTATTTGTGATTGTAATTGATCAGTTCCTAAAGGCTTTTTTCTTTAATACCTCAAAAACACTTTCTGTGTTCGTCGGGTTAATTATCACTAACTGTATCGTAATGGGAAGAGCAGAAAGTTTAGCGAGAAATGTTCCACCTATTCCTGCTTTTTTAGACGGTTTTGCATCAGGATTAGGTTACGGTTGGGTATTAGTTACTGTAAGTATAATAAGAGAATTCTTCGGCTTTGGGACAATTCTTGGATTACGACTTATTCCTACATGTTTTTACGCCTCAGAAGCTCATCCCGATGGGTATGAAAACTTTGGTTTGATGGTTTTAGCTCCCTCAGCATTCTTCCTTCTAGGTATTATGATTTGGGGTGTAAATATTCTGAGATCTAAAAAGGCAAAAAGGTAGATCTATGTGGTTAGGCGAATATACATGGCTAAATATCTTTGGTATATTTTTACAAGCCACCTTTATCCAAAATATCCTACTATCAAATTTTCTGGGGATGTGCAGCTATCTTGCCTGTTCAGCACGAGTCTCTACAGCTAACGGTTTAGGAATGTCCGTAGCATTGGTACTCACTGTTACTGGAAGTATTAACTGGTTCGTACATGCATTTATTACAGGGCCTAAAGCTTTAACTTGGATATCCCCTGCATTAGCTAACATAAACTTAAATTTTCTAGAACTCATCATCTTCATAGTTGTCATTGCTGCTTTCACACAAATCCTTGAACTGTTTTTAGAAAAAGTATCAAGAAATCTCTACCTCTCCTTAGGTATCTTCCTCCCCCTAATCGCGGTAAACTGCGCAATCTTGGGCGGAGTACTCTTTGGAATCACACGCAACTATCCGTTCATTCCGATGATGATATTCTCTTTAGGTGCTGGAAGCGGCTGGTGGTTAGCTATTGTTTTGTTTGCCACTATTAAAGAAAAGCTCGCTTATTCTGATATTCCTAAAAATCTTCAGGGAATGGGAATCTCTTTCATTACCACAGGACTTATAGCGATGGCCTTCATGAGTCTAACAGGTATTGATATCTCTAAACCATCAGCAACAGTAGCGGCATCTGATGTTTTAGAAACCAAAAAAGTCTCTTCGGCAGAAGTCAACGAGCTCAAGCCTATAAAAAAAGTACGCTCAGCTCATCAGCGTGCTGTTAAGACGAAAACTATAAATACAAAAAAGGGAAAACTTCAGTAATTAATTAGTAGAAGCGTTTTCTATACTACCCCTAGCAATTTCTGGAAACTGGCATAACACATGTTTCACTATAAACATAGCTATACACACAAGAGTACAGCAAGCAAAGAAAATCGCTGTGTATAATACTGCAGGAGTGATTGTAGGAGATTGAACAGTAAATACTATCATAACTAGCATCGCGAGAGAGGTCAACAACACTGATAACACTCTTCGAAACGTTCTTAGTCCTTCGGATTCTCCTATAGGTCCTCCACGTAATTGATACAATAACGTCGCTGTAGTTGGGGTCTCTGCGGAGGGACGCTGAAATCTTTGGATACTAATTATCATAGGTCTTAATTCCTTTATCTAGTAGGCTGCCTGCTACTAAGTAAGTGTTTTCATAACGGCGAATAAGGTGGTACTTCGCACACGAACAAATCAACGCTAAAATAGTCATAGAAGTACACATAATCCATATCATTAACTGAATAGCTATTAATGGAGTTCCGAACAGTCCGTAGCAGGAAAAACCTATAACAGCTAAAGTTAATACTACCGTAGCAACTGTTAATACTTTCAGCTGCTTGGATAGCTGTAATCGGATATTCGCCATCTCTATGGGATTAGAGACGCTAACCATAAATGAGGACATAGTGAAACTTGTTTTTTTTTATCTTTTAGGGAAAGATTTTACTCCTTCAAAAGATAAAAAAAAACTCTAATCCAAAGTTCAAAAAAATATAGTCTATACAATATTTTTTTGAAAAGATAACCAGGCTATTCTTTGGGAGAAAGACCTTGTGTGTTTAATTTTTGATCCAATTTAACGATTACAAACCAGCCAGCTTCTTCGGGAGAAATATTAAGAAGCTGTACGTCTTCTTTGAGATTCTCATTAACCTCAATAATTTCTCCAGAAACCGGACTTAATACCTCAATAGCAGATTTCGAAGACTCCAAAATAACGAGAACCTCGCCTTCCTTACAAAAGCTTCCTAGATCCGGCAGGTCAATATGAAGGATTTGTCCCAGGTTTTCTCCCATCTTAGACGTCAATCCTAGACGTACAATATCCTCGTGTATTGGGTCGATCCACACATGACAATCAGAATACCACATTATCTGACTCCTTCATCAATAAAATGTTCTATATAACTACCAAGGATTTCTTCGTTTAAATGGTTTTTAGTAAGGAACAACTTTTCCACACTTGTGGGCTCCATACATGTCTGATGAGATAAACATTTATAGAAAAATGGGCCTTCGTCAGAGTTAAACTCAACACTTGATAATGCCCCCTCCTCCATAGAAGCTAAGACGGGATAGGGCTGAGGAATATTTTGATCCCCACGAGTAAATATTTTGATGGATTTTTCAAGATTCCAAGAAAGAGTGCCCGGCTGATATGTACCCTCTCTATGTTCCTCGATTAGCGACCAAAGCCGCTTTTGCCATAAATTACTGTTCTCTTCTTCTTGATATCGTGATTTTAAAGCAGCAACCACTCTATCTATATGCGAAATATTTTTATGAGAGGAAACCAATGCTTTAGCAAGCCCTTTACGCAAAACTTCACGATAAGGAATCACCTCTTCTCCTTCAAAGCATGTATCTACTACAAAAGTGTAATAATGTTCGCCATCCTGACTATAGGCTTCTAACACCTCATTATCTAACAATAACTTGGCTAACTCTTTCCCATCTAGAATTCCTTCTAAGACACTATCTTTCCCTGAAGAGAGGAAAACTTCGTGACTTTTCTGCTCACATTGAGCTAACCCTTCCATGATTCTTTTAGGAGAAGATCTTAATATCTCTTTTCTTGTGAAAGAATATATCTTTTCCACAAGGGAAGGTTTAAGAGTTTGGAAATCCTTACTCGAATTACATGTTTCAATTTTAGGAAATTGTTGGAGTAGAACTTGGAAATTTTCAGGATTTTGCTGCCACTGGTGCACCTCAACCATAGGGACTTTGGTTTCTAGATCCTGGAGTTTAACACTCTTGTAAGAAACTAAAAACCTCCGTCCCACTAACCTGGGCTCTTTAGCTTTTATAGTTTTAATAGGCAAAGTAGACCGCGGGACACTAAGACAATCCTTTATAGGCTCGCCCACAAGACTAATGTAAATTTCAAAAGCTTCTAGATCCTCTTTATTCTTAAATTGATACTCACGGGGAAGTTTTACCATTTCTACAGACGTAGAGTCTTTGCCCATTGAGAAGAACTCTTGCAAAGGACGATAATCAAAAGTTACGCTACCTTCTAATTGTAAGAAAGCTCTCTTGCATAACAGAATCTCGCGATATATATTGAAAAATTCTGATTCGCTAACTCCCATAAAATCAAAATAAGAAGCAACAAACTGATCAAAGCTTAAAGTAAGGCCAGCGTGTTTACTTAACTTAGTAAAAGCTTGTCTGGCTTTGTCTTGAAAATCTTGTTGAGCTTCTTTTAAGGAAGGCATTGCCACATTTTTTTTCTGCTCATTGACAAAACGCAATAAAGCTTCAACAGCAGCAGAAACATAAGCATCTCCAAACCAATCAGAAATGTTTCTATAACCAAATAAATGCAGATCCTTGCCCTGAGCTAAGGCGGGATCTTGAGGAAGATTAAACATCTGCCTACGATATTCAAGCATTTGTTTAAGAATATAATGAGGGAATTTTTTTTCTTCTAAAAATAGCTGAACCCTAGCGACAAAGCCCTCAGGGGATATAGGATCATTGATTTCCTGCAAAGCAATTAAAGCTTGATATAGACGTGGTGCTGAGGATTTCCACACCTCTTCGGAAGAAATAAAAGGGGTGTCGAATCGTCGATACGACTGATAGTTTTTTTCTTTTTTAAAGGCCGTGTAGTTCTGAGAATATACTTTTAAAAACAGCTTTTCCCCTAGCTTATTCGTTAGAAAGCGCTCTGTTAATAAACCTTCATTTAAGAAGTTCCACTCTTGAGGATTCCCTGTAAAAGGATAAGCTTCGTTTGTGAAGAATCTCTTAAAAGCTAAAAATTCTCTCTCAGAATATTTTTTACCCGGAACAGAAAAAACAACTTTCCTAGGGCCACGGGAAGATTCTCCTGGATAGCGTCCCCAGCCTATACCTATACCTGATACGCATACGCCAACTATAACAAAGCCAATGAATTTTTTCTGATGCTTATAAAAGAACGCTAGCAAAGCCACCCTCTTGGAATAAACAATAAAAAACTTAGTGTAAACTATTGATCGGAAAAAACCAAGAAGGATCCCCTGAGAACCAGAAAAGAGAACTTCTCTTTTCCCAATAGGATTATGTACTTCTATTTAAGCTGGCATAAAATTAATCTGCAAATGACCAATAAGATTATACATCGGATCGAAATACCAACCAAAAATTTCAGAATTCTCTACAGGTTTGGATAAGCTCAAATCTTTCTTAAAGACTACATTTGCTTTAGCAGCAACTTCTGGAGAATCAATTAATATGATACATTCATAATCGAAAAGATCACTTTTCTTTCCAAAATTGTAGCTACCTATTACAAACACACGATCGTCTACAATCATACATTTTTTATGTAACTGTGTATCTCGAACGTCATATTCGTTTACAAATAGGGAAGAACTCGGCTGTTTTTTAGAAAAAATGAACTTTTTCCATAATGCAGGGCGTTCACCATAAGATAGAAAGAAATAGTTCATACGATTTCCCCAAGCATATACTTCTGTAAGCTGGGGACTATTTTCATTGGATCCATTCGTAATAATTTCTGTATGTACTTTACGACTAAAAGACGCCGACCTCAAACTCTCAAGAATTTCATTGTTAGGAATGAAGTACATATTGGCAATTTTTATAGACTTCTTTGCGTTATCTATTAAATCTATGTATCCTTGAGTAATCGCGTTTTTACTCTCATCTGGTCCTGAAAAAATAACACGAATGTTTTTCAAATCCGTAGATACTAGATCTGAGTTTTCTTCGATTTTACTACAATAAGTGGCTCGAGCTTCTTCTATAGCAATCTGTGGGAAAGGAAGAGCGCGAAAATCATCGAGATTTTTATTAAACCAGGGCCTCTCTGCATAAGCACTCCAAAGCGCATAATGTGCATGAAATTCCTTTCTTAACTCGGTACCGAGTTGTGCAGAACTCACTGTAATATCCTGATCGCGAAATGCTAGCGGTCTGTGAATGCCCCCGACAACCAGCCGAGGAGACTCTACCGGTTCAGGAATAGAATCCCCTCGAGTACACATAAAATCTTCAAAATTTGTACCCCCCATAAAAATATACTTTCCATCGATGATAGAAATCTTCACATGACTTTCTATAACATTAGGAGAAAGAATGCTGGGTCCGGGAGGACATCCCGTAAATAAGTAAAAGAAACGATTAGGCCAACGCGACTTTATACTCTCAAGAACAGTCTTATCATTGCTATCAATAAATGTGGGTTGGATAAGAAGATAGGCGCGTAGTCCAGAAACAAGAGCCATACGTGCATCTATATGCTCGACGATCTCTTTTAATAAGTTTCCTCCCGCCATGCAAGGAGATAATTCAATATAATGATTAGCAACATCTATAGCAGATAAAATACTTTCATAAACTTCGATACTATTATCATGAATAATAACACCCGCATGTTCTTTAGATTCAGGAAAATGCACCATAAAAGCAGAAGCATCTTTCGTGATAAACACAAAAACAAGTGCTATAACTAAGCTCCATCGCATTGTATTCATAAACAACCGCTTGAAAATATTTGAATTAACCCTTTTTTAATTTCTTTTCTTGCTTCGAAAAGATCAGCTGAAGGTGCTGACAGACCTAAAGGAAAAAAGGCTCGTTTCTCAATCTCAGGAACTATAATATCAACAACCTCTGGCAAAAGAAATTTTTCATAAAACTCTAAAGAACTGCCCGATAAAAACACTGACCCTTGATGCAAAAATCCTTGTTTTACAGTACGCTGAGCTGCACCACCTACTTTCCTATCTCCCATCAAAATATCGTATTTTGAGGCTCTAGCCATACAAAAATTTGAAGTTTTTGGGTGATGCATATCCTCATCAAAAGAAAGAGATCCTTTTATGCGAAAAACCCTACTCAAAACCTGTAATACCATCTGATTAACCGTATAATAGTTCTCTAATACTGTAGGTGCATACAGGGGGTGTTCCGACGATACTAATAAAGAAAATGCGTAATCTCCATGATGAAAAACAAACCCTCCTCCGGTAGGTCGGATAGCGGCATCCATACCGAGAGCAGCTCTATTATCAATTAAAAATTTTTCTGGACGCATGAATAGGCCGTAAGTAAGGGGGTATAGACTATCCCACTCATATAGGTGAAGAATTACCTCCCCCTTTTTTAGGTGTTCGAGTAAATACCTATCTCTGGCCATGTGAGTCTCAGCACTCCCTTTTCCAGAATCTACTATGCGAACGGTCATAATTAAAAAGGTGGGCATTCGTTAAAAATGTAGAAATAGTATAACATTGGCGTGGATTCTTTGCTATTTTTGTGCAAAAATTCTTTCGTCTTCGGAATACCCTATCCGTCTATCGAAGAGTTGCATCATTATTTTAAATTTCGTATATGCTTAAGGAAAGTTCTACCCGGTCTTTTAGGTTTTTATGTTTGAGAAGTTTACTAACAGAGCAAAACAAGTCATTAAATTGGCTAAAAAAGAAGCTCAGAGGTTAAATCATAACTATCTAGGCACAGAGCACATACTTCTAGGCCTACTCAAACTAGGTCAAGGCGTAGCTGTCAATGTATTGCGTAATTTAGGGGTAGACTTTGACACCGCCAAGCAAGAAGTCGAACGCTTGATCGGTTATGGACCAGAAATCCAAGTTTACGGCGATCCAGCTCTGACCGGAAGGGTGAAAAAATCTTTTGAATCAGCTAATGAAGAAGCTGGAATCTTAGAACATAATTACGTCGGTACGGAACACCTGCTTTTAGGTATTTTAAACCAAGCTGATGGTGTTGCTTTACAAGTTTTGGAAAATTTACATATTGATCCTAGAGAAGTTCGCAAAGAAGTTCTTAAAGAATTAGAGACTTTTAATCTTCAGCTCCCGCCTGCATCTTCGTCTAATCCCAGAGGGAGTACTTCTTCATCTTCCAAATCTTCTTCCCTTGGTCATACTTTAGGTGGAGACAAAGGCGATAAATTATCAGCATTAAAAGCCTATGGTTATGATTTAACAGAGATGTTTCGTGAGTCTAAACTCGATCCTGTTATTGGCCGTTCCACAGAAGTTGAACGTTTAATTTTAATCTTATGCCGCAGAAGGAAAAACAATCCTGTACTTATCGGTGAAGCCGGCGTAGGCAAAACAGCTATTGTTGAAGGCCTAGCACAAAAAATCATTTCTAATGAAGTGCCTGATACTTTACGTAAAAAACGTTTAATCACTTTAGACCTAGCCCTAATGATAGCTGGGACAAAGTATCGCGGTCAATTTGAAGAACGTATCAAAGCCGTTATGGACGAAGTCCGTAAACATGGCAACATCCTTTTATTTATCGATGAGCTGCATACAATTGTAGGTGCTGGCGCTGCTGAAGGAGCTATTGATGCTTCTAACATTTTGAAGCCAGCACTAGCACGTGGTGAGATCCAGTGTATTGGGGCGACAACAATAGATGAATACCGCAAACATATTGAAAAAGACGCTGCTTTAGAACGTAGATTCCAGAAAATTATTGTCCAACCGCCTAGTGTAGACGAAACTATAGAGATTCTACGTGGCTTAAAAAAGAAATACGAAGAACATCATAATGTTTCTATTACAGAAGAAGCATTGAAAGCAGCAGCTACGCTATCTGATCAATACGTTCACGGACGCTTCCTCCCAGATAAAGCGATTGATTTACTTGATGAGGCTGGAGCACGAGTACGTGTAAATACTATGGATCAGCCCACAGAGTTAATGAAGCTCGAAGCTGAGATTGAAACAACGAAATTAGCTAAAGAGCAAGCTATTGGCACTCAAGAATATGAAAAAGCTGCAGGATTACGCGACGAAGAGAAAAGGCTTCGTGAACGTCTTTCCAATATGAAGCAAGAATGGGAGAATCACAAGGAAGAACATCAAATTCCCGTTGATGAGGAAGCTGTTGCTCAAGTAGTCTCCTTACAAACAGGCATCCCTTCTGCACGACTTACTGAAGCTGAGAGCGAAAAGCTCTTAAAACTTGAAGATACTCTACGTAAGAAAGTCATAGGTCAAGATCAAGCGGTAGCTAGTATCTGTCGAGCAATTCGACGCTCAAGAACAGGAATTAAAGATCCTAACCGTCCTACAGGTTCCTTCTTATTCCTAGGGCCTACTGGAGTTGGGAAAACACTACTCGCTCAACAAATCGCTATTGAAATGTTTGGTGGTGAAGATGCTTTAATTCAAGTAGACATGTCTGAGTACATGGAAAAATTTGCTGCTACAAAAATGATGGGATCACCTCCAGGATATGTTGGTCATGAGGAAGGTGGGCACCTTACAGAACAAGTGCGCCGTCGGCCTTATTGTGTTGTGCTATTCGATGAGATTGAAAAAGCTCATCCTGACATTATGGATTTAATGTTACAGATCTTAGAGCAAGGACGTCTCACAGATTCTTTTGGTCGCAAGATTGATTTTCGCCATGCGATTATTATCATGACTTCAAACTTAGGCGCAGACTTAATTAAGAAAAGCGGAGAAATCGGTTTTGGAGCTCGTTCCAATTTTGATTACAAAGTGATTCAAGAAAAAATCGAAAATGCTGTGAAAAAACATTTAAAACCGGAATTTATCAACCGTTTAGATGAAAGTGTTATCTTCCGTCCTTTAGAAAAATCAGCGTTATCTGAAATCATCCATTTAGAAATTAACAAACTAGATTCTCGCTTGAAAAATTACCAGATGGCATTAAGTATTCCAGATTCAGTGATTTCTTTCTTAGTAACAAAAGGACATTCTCCGGAAATGGGGGCACGGCCTTTACGTCGGGTTATTGAACAGTATCTTGAAGATCCTCTTGCAGAACTCTTGCTGAAGGAATCTTGTCGTCAGGAAACGCGCAAACTGCGTGCCAACCTCATTGAAGATCGTGTAACTTTCGAGCGCGATGAAGAACAAGCTGAAAATGTTGCAGCAACTATACCAAATGTGGAGTCATAGAAACTTCTATGACCCCTCCCCCCAGGCATCTCTCCCCATCATAAAATGCGATGGTTTGTCCTGGGGTGATTGCTTTAACAGGAGAAGCAAAGCGTACACGCACTTTATTCCGTTCTCCCGTATGTAAAATTTCACATTCTTCATCTTCGGAACGGTAGCGTACCTTAGCACTACACCTCATTATAGATTCTGGAGATACAAACCAATTCAATTCTTTAGCTGTAAGTTCTCTTTGATAAAGTAGAGGATGATTTTCCCCTCGTACTATATAAATAATATTCTTCTCCATATCCTTACCCACAACATAACAAGGTTTTTCAGAGCCACCAATATCTAAACCTCTGCGTTGCCCTATAGTGTAGTAATGGGCTCCCTCATGACTTCCCACGATCTTCTGAGAATCATAATCTATAATATCTCCCTCTAAATTTGGAACAAACCGCTCAAGAAAACTTTTAAACGGCCGCTTCCCTATAAAACAGATACCCGTGCTGTCTCTTTTTTGAGCTGTTGCAAGTCCGGCTTGGGCAGCTATAGAGCGTACTTCTGTTTTTGTCATGTCGCCCAAAGGGAAAAGTACATTTTTCAAAGAATCTTGGCGCGTGCCGCACAGGAAATAACTTTGATCTTTATGTGGATCCTTTCCACGAAGTAATCCCACTCCCTGACTCTTTAAATCTAATCGGCAATAATGTCCTGTAGCAAGGAAATCCCCTCCTAGCTCGACAACTTTCTTCTGCAGTAAATCAAATTTTATTTCACGATTGCAAAGAACGTCAGGATTTGGTGTATAACCTTGAGAATATTCTTTAAGAAAACGTGAGAATACCCTTTCACGGTACTCTCTAGCAAAAGATACCGTATAGTAGGGGATGTCCAACTGCCCAGCGACTCTTTCAACATCTTCATAATCCTTAGCGGTGGAACATAAACCATTGCTATCTTCTTCTTCCCAGTTCTTCATAAAAAGCCCTAGGACCCTATAGGGGGTAAATTTTTTTAAAAGATAAGCAACTACGGAGGAATCTACTCCTCCAGACATAGCAACAACAACAGTTTTATTCATAAATAATTAGAAAACAAAAGAATTACTTTATGTTACGTGTTGAATAAAATGAATACTTTCTTTAAATTTTTCTGCTACATTTTAAGGAATTTTGTGGTATTAAGTCTTTCTAATTCTATTCACCAAACACTTCTATCTTTACCAAACCAAAGTTCTCTTCTTTTCAATGCAGAAAGAGATGCTACTATATTACAAAAAAAAGTTGCTATTTTCATTGAGCAAAGCTCTTCGTCTTATATTTTAGCGATTATACTTTTGATGAGTACTATGATAGGGGGAAGTGTAGTTGTTGCTTTTGGATGTATTTCCTTGAGTCTTCCTGAAATGATTGGAGGGGCGACTGTGATGGTTGCATCTTTGGTCTGTATATTTTTACTAATTAGCATGATTTATCTGATCAAGTGCTTACCGTCTAAAATACAACAAACAATCACTCTCGTGAATAACAAAACGTCGTCACTTTCTTCTTTTCAGCTACTTCAAAATGCCTATTCAAAACTGATTTACTCAATTATAGACAAGGAACAACGCATAGAACAGCTAAAACAAGAAGAACACCACTTACTACTCAGATTGCAAAGATGGCAAAAAATTGCTCATGCAACTCAGGAAATGCATTCTTCTTCGTTGAATAACCATAATTTAATAAGTTGATTTTCATTGTAATGATACTCTCACCCACATCTTCAGAAAATAAAACCATTCTTCTCATTCCCTGGGATGACTATCGCACGAGTCTAATATTACGTACTACAGTTTGTTTTACTATAGCAGTACTCACGTGTTTAGGATCGATTGCTTTGATGAGCTATGCTATAATCAATGGAAATTGGTTATTTTTTGGAATGAGCTTAGGCATAATTCTCTTGCTCATTTCCGTTGCTCTTATTTTGGATTTACCGGTAAAAAATAAGTTTTTTGGAACTACATTAACTAACGAAATTTCTCAAGATATATCGAATGTAGGTGTAGAATCTATTGAAAAATTTCGTGTTGCATTCGCTAATATACGCAATACATTTATTCCAAATATGCGAGATTTGCATAACAAGCTATTAAATGACTACCAGACGGTTATCTCTAAAAAAGAAGATCAAATCCGCAATCTCTCTAGCAGTCTAGATTCCCTGGTGCGTAATAAACAGCAAGAGTTGTCAAGCTGGATAGAAAGGAATCCCAACGCTTATCAAACCCAAATATTACGAGAGCAGTTAAATCGTTGGAATTCTTACGAACAAAAAGGCATCCCCGTACGCAACAGGATACCTTCTTGCTAATGCTTTATTATGAATATTCCGTTAGGTCATATTCTACCAATGAAACTAATCGCATTTGCATTTCCACTAAATAATTAAGAATTTCCTGACAATTGCTAGATACGTTATACAAAATATCAATTATCTGGTCTGAGAATATCTCAATCCGTTGTTTTCCTGCTTTAAGCTCCTTAAAGAGATTTTCAGTGCGAGCAATATCTTCTTTCATACGTAGTATATCATTTCGATAGGAGCGAAGGACTTTGTTTACATCTTCATTTAAAATGAAATAATCTTCCTCATTCATTTTTGTTGGCTTTGCCGACCACATAGTCTCGAGAGCACGTTTACCAGAAGGACTCCACCCATCACCAAATGCTAGATCATCTTCCTCTAAATATTGAGAATAATTACCTATCAAAACTTCCCCTCTTTGATCTTTTTGCCGTCTTTCTCGCGAAGCTTGTATACCTTGAGCTACCAGCTCATCAAATCCTGCTGTATCGCTCAATAATCCTGCGCGATCACCAGCAGGAACTTGAGGATAGTATATCCCTTCCTCTAAAGCATTCTTATTATCCGAAAGTTGAAGTAAGGTTTTTTCTAAACTATCAGCACGTCTCTGATAACTTTGACTTGCATATTTGTATTTAAACTCTATTTCATCAAGATGTTCATTTAACATCTGTAAAGTATCACGGACTTTGTTGTAATCCTCATAAAAATCTTTATGATCCAAGGTCATTCTTTGATCAGTTTGTAACGAATTTTTCAACATTCCCATAAGAACATGTTGATGACGGGTCATATCTTTAAGCGCATCAATATCTATTTCCGATTTTAAATCATTGAGTAACTGTTTTTTGTTTGTCTTGGATCTCTTTAATATTGTTTTTATTGCATAAGATAATCCCAGAATTGCTAAACCTATTCCTATCGCTGATGCAATAATTAACGGAAGAGCCTGTATTCCCCCAGGAATTAATGCAGCAATAACACCAACAGCAGCAATACCTCCAGCTACTAAACCTAGAGTAACTCCAGCATGAACTTTCGACATACTCTTACTTAGTTGCTGTAATTTTAAAGAAAAGACACCGCCACCCTTCGACAACTTAGATACAATACTATTTCCTAATTTGATCAAGAGATCATTCTTCCTTATAGCAGTTGGATAACTATCCTCGCTTTGTGCGAAATCTTCTTCAGAATAGACTTCTTGGCGTCCTTCTAGTAAACCTGTACAAATGATATAATCTCCGGTAATCCGGTCTAAGTTTTCAATAAGTTCAAGTCCTTCTTCTCTGTCCATTTGTTTTAAGACGCTTTTTTCATGCTTACCTATGCGCATGTTTAAATTAGCAAACCTATCCACCATCTTATTGTACTTAGGCCAAATGCTTCCCTGTGTCTGATTTCTTACCTCTATCTCCTCAGATTTTTCTTGGATTAAGATATTCTGACGCTTCTTCTCGACAGCGGCCCTTTTCACACTATTAGCCAAAGAGTTTATAGAAGTAAAAAGCATACTTCCTCCTATACCGAGAAAAACTCCTCCTAAGGCCATAGAAATAGGCAAACCTATGGGAGTTGCTACTACAAGAAACACAGAAGAAACTACAGATAAAATAGCGAGTATAATTCCCACAATCTGAAGAGCTCTGGCAGCTTTAGGATTATTATCTAGAAAGGATTTCCCAATCTCGATCTGGTTTAACCTAGGGCTTTGATATATTGGATGTTGTTCAGACATAATTAAAATAAAAATAAAAGTAATGATTAATCATATAATTAATTATCCAACCGGAATCAATTAACTACAAAATTAAATAGATAAACTATCGAATTAACAAAATTCATAGACAGAAAAAAACAGATAGAACCCAATGACCTTCTATCTCTTGCGCATAAATCTAATGCTCTAAATGCATTTTAGGGTGCTGGTGATGGGGCCGGTGGAGTTGTTGTTCCACCACCATTAGCGGTTGTAGAGTCTGAAGCATTAGCAATAATGATAGCTCCTACGATCATAGCAATCACAGTAACAACCATGGTACATACAGAAATACTTGTATGCGTACGACGCTTAGCAACACATGAGGAGCATGGCCAGTCTGTTTCTGAGGAGTCACAACTATACTGCTTTGCAGTTAGATAGCTATTTATGTTTGTATTTCCTGCCGCTGAAGTCACGCCATAATAATTATCGGTAGGCGTATTGCTAGTAAGTTGACCTTGCTTGTCAGAAGAATTGGGTTTAGGATTTTGAGCCGAATCTTGTTGGCTTTGTTCGTTACGAGAGTTTCTTCGTCCATTTGATGCTTTTTGAGCTCGCACCTGAGAATTTACTGACGAATTACGTCTAACCTTAACAGCTGCAGCTTTTTCGACATCATAACGTAATGTCGAGGTAATTTTCCCGCCTCTGGGGATTTTATTTTCTTTTACTCGAGCTTCTAGAGCTTCTCTCGAAGATTTTCTCTTTGCAATTCTTTGCTCTCTAGCTAAATCTTGTATCAGCTTATTTCTCTCTTCTTGAGAAACTACTTTTACATCAGGACGAACAAAAATAGGTAATACAGGACCGTCTTTTATATTGTGAACAACTCGAATCTCTTCTTTGTTGTCTGGAGAGACCTTTGGATCTCTATTCACAATTATTGTTTTTAGCAAAGACCTAGGTGTCTCACTATGAGGAGCTGCGCGAACTAATGTACCAACTCTTTTTCTAAGTTTAGCTTTTTCTCTTGCTGACAAGTTAGGTATAGAACAAGCGGACTGATTATTTGCTTGAACAGTTTGTTCACAATTACGAAATTTATTGTATCTTCGTGAATATTTCCCACCGCGAGTTAAAAGATTTTCTGTTCCATGCTGAACAAGTTCTTCACAGCAAAGGTCGATACTCTGCTTAAGTTGTTGAGCCAGAACACGTTGCTCTGCCTTACGTTCTTGAGTCTTTGAACGATATTGCTCTTTAAAAGCAAGGTGTTGTTTCTTACGTTCTTGACAACGAGCTCTTTGTTCCTTTCCGAACTTATTGGCGAATAAGGCCGCAATTTTATCGAATTTTTTAGGCTGACTTGCTACATCTTTAGTATTTTTTTGCTCTTCAGAGGCTTCCTTTAATATCTTCTTTGCAAGCCTACGTTCTTGTATCTTGTGAATTCTTATCTCTTTCTTGCTTTTTGGACTTTCCAAAGCAACTAAAGAAGCTTCAGAATACGCGGAGCTAACTTCAAAAGGAGCAACTGTAGCACTTGCGTAACCGACAGAGTGAGTGAAAGTTAACAAAATGGAAAGCATTGCAAGTTGCGAAGTACGCTTAGAACTCATCATGCTGCTATAATCTCCTAGATCAGCCTATGAGATCACCATAACAACAATAGGACTTTTTTCACAACTTGGACTTGCAAATCTTTTATAGAGATTGATAGTTAATGAATTTGTGATTCCCAATTCTTAATGTAAGCAAGAAGTTGGTCTTTTTCTGGGTAGTTTGTCAGGAAACTTCGTGCTTCTAAAGACATACCGAGATGGACAATTTTATTTATTAAATTTAAATGACTTTTGTCTTGAGATGCGAAAAGGAAAAACAAAACACTCACTGGCTTTCCGTCAAGAGCACCAAAGTCAATACTGTTTGATAGGAACATAGGAACAACAACATCGTAGTACGCGTTGATTAAAAAGTCTTTAGCATGAGGAAGGGCTATTCCTTCTCCGATACCTGTGGACATCAGACTTTCTCGATAAGTAAGCATTTCGAAAAGAACACTCGCGTCAAGATTAAATTTCTCAGCTATGTATGAAGAAGCGTATTGCAAAGCTTCGGCTTTATTTTTTACCGCTACGTTGCGAATAACGCCCCCACGATAAATGGCTTTATATAAACTATACTTCAAAGACAGGTCACGAAAATCTTTGTCTGTTTTTTCTTCTTTTTCTAATCCTAGTAGCGCTTGATTATTTAGGATCCAATCTTCTATTTCTTCTCGATTAAATCTATGTTCATTATTCATACTGTAACTGGGGATAGCTCCCTCATCTAGCCACCGACGGACCGTATTTTCAGAAATATCCAATAAAGAAGCTAGCTCTTCTAATTTCAAATCCATAACACTACATTCCTAAAAACACATTCATAACTTCTTCAATAGTTGTCACTTGGAGCAACTTTTGACGTCGAGATTCATCTCTGAGCGAAAGAGTCAATATAGATAACAATTTGAGATACTCAGCTTGAGCATTATCCGGCCCCCCTATCAGAAATACCAAACGCACTAAAGCCCCATCTATAGCATCCCAGAGAATTCCTTGAGGGTGGATACCGATAGCGATAAAAAAGTCAGAACAACTAGGCAATTTACCGTGTGGAATTGCCACGCCCATACCAATACCGGTAGACATAATATTTTCACGAGTCACAAGCGCTTGAAAAAATTCTTCTTTATTCTCAAGTAAACCGGCAGTACTAGCAAGATCCGTAAGATCTTGGAGAATCTCATCCCGCGAGGCTTTATTCAAAAACATAATCAAGTTGGGAGATAAAAGAGAAAACAAGGAAAAATCAGGTTGACTCTCGCAATAGAAAGGCATGTTACTTCTCTCCGGTATGCCCAAAACCTCTACTTCCCCGAGACGTTGTCGTTAGTCCTTCTTCTTGATCCACGGCTATAAACTTTGCCTGGACTACGGGAGCAACTACAGCTTGAGCAATGCGCATCTTGGGTTCGATAATAAAAGTACTCTCTCCAAAATTGGCAAGTATAATGCAAACTTCGCCACGATAATCGGCATCAATTGTTCCCGGAGAATTAACAACCATAATCCCATGCTTCAGTGCCAATCCGCTGCGTGGACGTACCTGAACTTCATAGCCTTGTGGGATCTGCATTTTTATTCCTGTAGGAACCAGTACACGTTGTCCTGGCAAGACAGCAATCGGCTCTTCAATATTAGCTCGAAGATCTGCTCCGGAAGCACCTTCGGTAGCATATTCTGGAAGACCTACTCCAGATTCTAATTCACATAATATAGTCATAATAGGAACAGCGCCGTGGTTACTACGAGTAGCGGGTATGATGTTTCATTCACTGTCATCTGTCAATAAAAAAATTTCTTTAAGCGTCTTGGATAGATCCCTAGGAGCTTTATCCTGGCCGCCAGTGTATTCTTGAGAACAAAAGTAATCAAGTAAACTCTGCAAAGTACTCTTTAATTGTTTTCTCTCTACCACTTTATCAATCATTCCGTGTTCGAGAAGAAATTCAGATTTTTGAGCACCTTCAGGAAGATCTTCACCTATCACTTGAGCAACAACCCGAGGACCGGCAAAGCAAATAAGAGCTTTGGGTTCTGCAATAATTACATCACCTAAAGAAGCAAAAGAAGCTGTAACCCCTCCGGACGTAGGATTAGTCAACACGGAGATATAAGGCAGACCAGCTTCGTGTAACTTTGCTAATGCCGCAGATGTTTTTGCCATTTGCATTAAAGAGAACACTGATTCTTGCATCCGAGCACCTCCCGAAGCACATACAATAATCACGGGGAGCTTGGATTCTACAGCTTTTTCTATAAGGCGCGTCAACTTTTCACCAACCACAGCACCCATAGAGCCTGCCATAAAATTAAAATCCATAACAGCCAAAGCCACAGGATGCTCTCCTATGGTACAAATACCCACGAGAACGCCTTCGCTTTCTGTGTTATCTTTTCTAGCTTTAGCCAAACGATTTGCGTAGGTGTCAGTATCGACAAACTTTAGAGGATCTTGTGATTTTAGACTTGTGTACAAAGGACGCCAAGAATCTTTGTCAGTGAGCAATTTGATGCGCTCAGTTGCGGTAATACGATAGTGGTAAGAGCACTTAGGACAACAATTAAAATTTTGTCCTAATTCATTTGCATGAATCATTTCATGGCAATGCGTGCATTTTAACCACCCGCTAAAACCATCAGCTTTTATCTTTTGCACTTTAATCTTAGGTTTATCGTAAGAAAATAAACGCACAAGCTACCCAATCCAATTTTTTAGCATAAGCAATTTTAAATTAAAGTTATTAACTCTTCAATTAAAAATACTCTTTTAATTAGTTATCTCAGAAAATCTTTTTTCAATATATCCCCAATTAATTACTTGAGGAATTGCTTTTAAATAATCTAATCTAACATTTTTATACTGGAGGTAATACGCATGCTCCCAGACATCTACTCCGAGAAGAGGCACCTTACCAGTGGTTGCTTCTAGAGGATCCTGGTTTACTGTTGCGTGTAGCATAAGCTCCTGTTTTTCGGGACAAAAAGCTAGCCAAGCCCATCCGGAACCCTGAATCGGAGCGGCGAATTTAATAAATTCTTTTAAAAAGTTATCGAAAGTTCCCCAGAACTTCTCAATAAGCTTAAGTAAGCCGTGTTTTGGAGGGACTCCTCCGCCTTGACCTATCGGGGCGAGCATTTCCCAAAATAAGGAGTGGTTAATATGCCCTCCGCCATTAAATCGTATAGTCGGCTCCAAAGAAATCAGTCGCGTAAGGTCTTGTTGTACATCAGCCAGATCTAACTTCTTCAAAGCCTCATTCAAATTATTTATATAACCTTGATGATGCTTTTGATGATGTAGATGCATAATCTCGGTACTAATTACTGGCTCTAGAGCAGAATAATCATAGGGCAATTGGGGCAAAGTATAGGGCACAAAGGTCATAAGGAAGTCCTTCATATCTGTCTTGAGTTATATCAAGAACGTTGTTTGGTGATATTCTTTTTCATCGATGTATTTTTGCTTTCGCCTCTAAAAACAAGAGATCCTGGAACAAAAATAACCAATTTTCTATTTTGTCAGTGTAGATGCGCTGAAGATATTACTACAAGCTGATTTTAATTTTATTCTTCCGACTCTATAGAGAAAAATTTCTCTTTAAATTCAGCAATAAACTTCTCTAATTGTTCCATGCTCTCCTCTTCTCTCTGTCTTTGCTCTTTTTTACTGCCTGTGATTACTTCGTAATGATTTACAAGCTCAAAATAGAGTTTGATTTTAGGTTCTGTGCCTGAAGGACGAACGATAATTTTTCCTCCATTTTGATAATAATAACACAACATGGCCATCTTAGGGAGGGTCAATTTATATGTAGTCCCGGAGGTAATATTGATTCCTATTCCTTGATAATAATTTTCAAATGTGTCAACGGAATATCCTCTTAAGGACATTGTGGAAGGATCGAGCATTGCCAACTTTTCTATATGTGATTTCATTACACTTTCTTTTCCTTCTTCAAAAGACAACGAAAGCGTTTTATTCATGAAATATCCATGGGTTTCATATAAGTCTAAAATAGCATCTCGAAGCGTTTTTCCTTGGAGCTTCTGATGCAAAGCCGCCTCTGTAATTAATGCCGACGTACTCATAGCATCTTTATCTTCTACATGTGTGCCATACAGGTAACCGTAAGATTCTTCGGCACCAAATATGTATCTTACTACACTCCCTCGCCAAGCTTCTATTTTCTCACCGATATATTTAAATCCTGTCCCTACATTCACGATATCACCACCATAAAATTTTACGATTGCAGCGAGCATCTCTGTAGTTACTAAACTTTTAACTACTTTATCCTCCTTTCCTAAAGGAACGCGAGCAGACAAAGCACGTAAAATATGATCTGCAAGCAAACAGGCTATTTGATTTCCGTTAAATATATAGGGTTGCTTCTCATGCAAACACACAACTCCTAACCGGTCTGCATCAGGGTCTGTAGCTATAAAAATATCATCTTGATTTTTTATCATTTGCTCAATACCCAAAGTGAGTGCTTCAGGATCTTCAGGGTTGGGCAAGTGTACTGTGGGGAAATCGCCATCAGGAATAGCCTGTTTTTCAACAAGCTTGACCATAGGGAAACTCCAATCTCTTAAAACTCGAGGAATCATGGCGACTCCTGTTCCATGTAGTGGAGAATAGCTTACATGGATCGCTTGTCCAGAAATACGATTATCTTCAGGATAGAGCTGCAGTTTATGCACAGTTTCGACATACATTTGCTCATATTCCTCCCCTATAAAATGAATATAAGGATCTTGTAATGAGCCAACGATTGCAATCTCCTCTATATGTGCGGATGCGTGCATAATTTCCTGATCCAAAGGTGGGAGTACCTGTCCTCCCGATGCCATGTACACTTTATACCCGTTATACTCTGGAGGATTATGAGAAGCTGTAATCATTACTCCTGCCAAAGCTTGTTCTGCTCTTAAAGTGAAAGAGACAAGAGCCAAAGGTTCAGGGTTCTTAAATATGAGAACGTGAATTTTATTTCCTGCTAAAACCTTAGCAGTCTCTTGAGCAAAATCGAAAGAATTATGGCGCGTATCATAGCCTATAACCACGCGAATGGGATCTCCAGAATGGGGATTATGTTTTTTTAATACTTGAGCCAATCCCTGAGTAGCACGTCTTACAGTAAAAACATTGATTCTATTGGTACCTAATCCCATAGGGCTCCGCAGCCCACCTGTACCAAAGGAAAGAGTCGTTCCGAATAGCTCTTCAAGACGTTGTGGATCATTTTTTAGAAGCTCAGCTATGGTATCCTTATCTTTTTTATTACAATCGTTAGATAACCAAGTAAGGATATTCTTTGTTGTTATGGGGCTGCAAAGAGCTTCTATTTTCTGCTGAAGATACTGCATAAAAGTTCCTAAACACAAATCGCAATTTTATGTCGTCATAACATAAAAATAGCTCTAGGCAAACAATTTCGTGCATTTAAAAGAAGGAAATTTCTTTAAGAAATTGGAATCCCTGCAGAAGAGAAAGAAAGAAGCAAGGCTGTTTCGTTTGCTTGAGGAAAATAAAGCTCTGTAGGATAACATCCGGTAAAAAAGACTCCCTGCCCTATCTTCTCTCCGGATAAACATAGAAGTAGCTGACAATCTTCTTCTCTCTCTACAATTTTATCTCCGGGGAAAACCCAAAAATCCCCAACCAAAGATAATCGTGGCCGATGAACAAGATTGGCGGCAAAAACATCCAACCTCCGCTTTTTAACTAAAGTGGACACTTGGGGAAGGGAACGGAATATATTTTCTCTCCAGCGCACATCTTTTGTATTTTTAGACACTGATTCTACGAAATGTTTTAGTTTTATTTCTAAAGCAAAACACTCATTACTAGAGACCAGATCTTCGAATAATATACTACCTTGATTTTGAAAATGGCGCAGGTGTTCTAAATGTAGAACGAACCTCATACTCATCCATTTAAGAGAATTCTACCAAAAGTACTATAGACTTTAAGCCCTTTTCCGCCTATAAAAAAACTCCGACAACTAATGCGTTATATATTAATAGGGCAACATTTCATAATTTTATGAATAATCTGATCAATATTAAAGAAGTTGAAGCTAAATTAAATTTTACATTTACTCAACCGAAACTCTTAGTTACAGCTCTCACTCACCCTTCTTATAGGAACGAGACTGCAACTATTACCGAAGACAGCGAGCGTTTGGAATTCTTAGGAGACGCCGTGTTATGTTTAATCGTAACTGAACACTTATTCCTATTATTCCCCTCTATGGATGAGGGAACTTTGTCCACGGCACGCGCAGCTTTGATAAATGCTGTTTCTTGCTGTCAATATACTGACGCATTAGGATTAGGAGAATATCTACTTATAGGTAAGGGGGAAAGAATTCAAAATGAACGAGGCAAAACTTCAGCCTATGCAAATTTATTCGAGGCTATTTTGGGTGCGGTGTATCTAGATGGCGGTTTAGCTCCAGCAAGACAAATCACTGTGCCTCTATTGCCTTCAAAAAAGGATATTCTTCCTCTCATGCTTGGGAATCCAAAAAACCGATTACAACAGCTCACACAAAAACAATTACGCACATTACCCGTATATCAATGTGAGTCGTGGACATCACAACAAGGTGCTTCAGGGTATCATATTCGCGTAATAGTTAATAATGAGGTTTGGGGTGAAGGATTTGCCTTATCAAAAAAAGAAGCAGAGAAACTAGCTGCTCAAAAAGCTTTAGACGCCCATGACTATGAAGATAAAAATACAATGGACTTGTAATGAATGTGGCACTCAGACTCCTAAATGGTTAGGTCAATGCCCAGGATGTTTACAATGGAATACATTAATTGAAGAACATGTTTCTCCTCATCAAAACAAGAAAAGGCTCGAACCGCAAGCAACCGCAGTATCCTTGAATACCGTAGAGCTGCGAGAGGAAGATCGTTTGTGTGTAGGAGATTCTGGATGGGACCGCATTTTAGGTGGGGGTGCCGTTCGAGGAAGTCTTACCCTATTAGGTGGAGACCCTGGAATAGGTAAGTCTACGTTACTTTTACAGACAGCAGCAAAATTCGCCTATCGCGGTCATAAAGTACTTTATGTTTGTGGTGAGGAGTCGGTAACGCAAACATCATTACGCGCACGTCGCTTAAAAATTTCTCATGCGAATATTTACCTTTTTCCTGAGACGAATCTTGATGATATCAAACAGCAAATAGCAACACTCAAGCCTGACATCTTAATTATTGACTCTATTCAGATTGTATTTACTCCTGCCTTACATTCTTCCCCAGGATCTGTAGCTCAAGTACGTGAAGTCACTTCTGAGCTGATGCACATTGCTAAGCAATCCCAAATCACAACTTTTGTTATTGGTCATGTAACAAAATCTGGAGAAATTGCAGGTCCTAGAGTCTTAGAACATCTTGTAGATACTGTTCTTTATTTTGAAGGGAACTCGCATGCAAATTATCGCATGATACGTTCTGTGAAAAATCGTTTCGGCCCCACAAACGAATTACTTATTTTATCTATGCATACTGAGGGTTTAAAGGAAGTCACTAATCCCTCTGGGCTATTTCTACAAGAAAAAATTACAGAAACCACAGGTTCTGCGATTATTCCTATTATTGAGGGTTCCGCAACCCTGTTAATTGAGATGCAAGCTTTAGCTTCATCTTCTCCTTTTGCAAATCCTATTAGAAAAACCTCAGGATTCGATCAAAATCGATTTTTATTACTCTTAGCTGTCCTAGAAAAGCGCGCTCAAATAAAATTACATACTGCTGATGTTTTTCTTTCCATAGCCGGGGGATTAAAAATTACTGAACCCGCTGCAGATTTAGGAGCAGGACTTGCTGTAGTCTCTTCTTTATATAATCGTCTTTCTCCCCAACATTACACATTTACTGGAGAGATAGGCCTAGGTGGCGAAATCCGCCACGTCACGCATTTAGAGAGGCGTCTTAAAGAAAGTAAACTCATGGGTTTTGAGGGTGCTGTAATTCCTGAAGGACAAATCGCAGGACTATCTTTAGAAATTAAAAATAGCTTAGATATTCGAGGGGTAAAAACTATAAAAGATGCTATCCGATTGTTACAATGATCCTTTTCTTTCTGATTTTTATTTAGGAAGACGTCCCTTACGCATAGCTTCTCGAAAGTCGACATTAGCACAAGCTCAGGTACATGAATGCGTGCGTCTGCTGCGTTCATGGTTTCCTAAACTTTGGATTCAAATACAAACGATAAGCACTCGCGGAGACAAAGACAAAACAACTCCCTTACGTCTTGTAGAGAATTCACAATTTTTCACAGATGCGGTAGACAAACTTGTCATTCGTGGCAATTGCCATCTTGCTGTACATTCTGCAAAAGATCTTCCTGACCCTCCTGCTACCCCTGTTGTAGCTATAACACAAGGTTTGGACCCATCAGATCTCTTAGTTTATGCGGAACGCTACTTATGGCAACGCTTTCCTAAAGTCCCTAGATTAGGCAGCTCTTCTTTACGTCGGGGAGAAACACTAAAAATGCTGTTTCCTAAAGGACGAGTTCTTGATATTCGTGGAACTATAGAAGAAAGGCTGGAACAGCTGGAAAAAGGAAAATATGACGCTATTGTTATTGCTAAAGCAGCTGTTCTCCGACTACATCTACATTTACCCTATACCAAAGTACTTCCTCCACCTTACCACCCTCTTCAAGGCCGATTAGCGATTACAGCAAGAAAAGATATAGAAGCCTGGAAAACATTTTTGCTTCCTATAAATACTGCAAACACATACCAGGAAACTCTCCTAAGCCCTAATTTAATCTGAAACTACGATTATCACCGCTTCTACAGCTTATTTTCTACTATTAAAATTAGCTCGTGTTTTTAGAGAAATGAAACAATATACGCATATAAGTTATTAAATTCATGAGGCAAGATGAGATTTACTTCATCCATTATCTGACCGGGCCATATCCATATACAAACTAACAACACCTTTGTATCTGTTCCAAAAACGGTGTGCAAAGCAGCGTACTTTCCCGAAATTAGTGTGCGTTTCTCAGTCCTTCCTATTCTATGACATGCCTTTCGTATTTTCGTAATCTATCGTAGATTTACGGTAATGCGCTCCGCTTATTCAAATTTAAACTATATCCCGAATAAACAGTGAGAGAATAAACTCTGTTCTCGTATACACCCTAAATACTACAAATCTTTGATTGCCTTCGGGATTTTAGGAGGTATAGGAGCGCTACCCCCTTTTCTTATCCTCGAGATCGTTATGTGTCTGGTTATAATAGTTTAAAAAGTGCTTTATTTTTATATAGCTTAATGCGACAATAGATGCTCTTATTTTTTTTCTATTAGTCCAATTTTGCAAACACTTTTTTAAATTGAAACACCCTTCCTCTAAATAGAAAAAAGAATACGTTCCTAGGTAAAAAATCCTTAATAAACTCATAAAAACTTAACTAAGGTGTTTCTATTATGCATATAGTTAATACGTCTATTCCAGCACACAAACATGTGTTTAAGAATGGCTGTCAATTAGATCAGCCAGCCTCACCCTCTCTGCGCGTACCAAACAACCGTGTTGACCAAAGCTGCGTCGGAGCTAATTTAGAAAAAACCCTGGCCCTTCTTCCTGTGGTTGGTCTATTCGTCGCGGCTTATCTTTTCTATCAAAAACAAACTATAATGAAACAAGCTTATCAACAATTAAGTTACGTACCTAATGAACAATGCCCATGCCTAACTTGCTCAAACCTTGATCCTTTCCGCTTGAACTTTGATATTACCATGGCTGTATTTGGTGGATTAGGTATTTTCTTCCCTCTCGCGGGATTGCTTGCTCTTGTCTGCTTAATTATATCTCTAGTTTCTAAGATTATTTCTTGTTGTCAACGCCCCCAATCCAACCGAACGTTATAAACTTAATTTGACATGCGAAAATCCTTCCGCACCCGAAATCCAATGTAGAAGTTTGTACTCTTATCAAAGTAGCCCGGTATAGTATAGCTTAACCCATAACAAACCATTTACATTTAAAACTCAGATGTTTCTAAATTCAAAATTGTAATTCATATTCTTTATCAAGAGATCTTCAATAAGGCGTGGTAAAGTTTTTGAAATGTTTGTTTCAAACGTTAGGATTCCTTGTTGCATAAAAATGAATAGAACTAATTAATAAATGATAATACAATAGCCTATCTAATTCAAACATTAATAATTGAAAAAACTTAATTACAACACTTTATATTTTCAATTACGTAATGCTCATGAGCACTGTCGAAATTCCTAGACATACACATGTAAACTATAATGGTAGTATTTGTGAAGTACCTACCACTATACTTCCAGAAGTTATTCATGGATGCCCTATGGTGCTGCATGATGTATTGCGTCATCTACAACATCTTCCTATGATTTTAATCCCGATTATTGGTCTAATTTATGCTGGGATATTTTGTTATAGATACACCAAAGCTCAAGCCACCATCAACAAGGTATATAACTTTACACCAAATGCCAGGTGCCCCGAATGCCAAAACACGTTCTACACTATGTGGTCACCTATAATCTTGTCTATGCTTGGGGGCTTAGGACTGATGA
This sequence comes from Chlamydia buteonis, assembly GCF_900634605.1. NCBI lineage: Bacteria > Pseudomonadati > Chlamydiota > Chlamydiia > Chlamydiales > Chlamydiaceae > Chlamydia > Chlamydia buteonis. The sequence continues at coordinate 59,764 of NZ_CAAAFM010000002.1, read as the reverse complement.
CCCCCCTTCTTATTCTTCTTATTCCAATTCTTTTAATTGTTGGTCTAGCTAAAACTTTTATAGGTTTAGGAACATATATAGTAGGAGTAACGAAATGTTGCTTCAAAAATAAATCCTAGTTAAAATTTATCCTACACGCATGGTTTTAAGGCCATTTCAGGATATTTTGCACGAGAATGCAAAGCACTATAAAGAGTCTTCACCATAGTTTCACAGATAGTTGTTAACTCATCTAAAGTTATAGGAGAATCTGCAAACTGCCCGTCATGCATTTTTGCTGATACAATCTTGTCTACAAGCTCCCTTAAAGCCATCATGCTTGTCCCTTCTAAAGAACGGGCTGCAGCCTCGAAGGAATCTGCAATCATAATAATTGTCGACTCTTTAGAAGAAGGTTTTCTTCCTGGATAACGGAAGAGCTCCTCATCTGAAGCACCTGTATTGGGATTATTTTGTAGATGACGATGGTAAGTGGAGAGGATAACTGACGTGCCATGATGTTCTTCAATAACACGAATAAATGAATCGGGGAGACCGGCTTTTCTTGCTAACTCTACCCCTTCGGGAATATGCCGCATGATCATTTTCGCACTTTCTATAGGAGAAAGATTACTTGCTGAAGTTCCAAGCATCTGGTGATTCTCTAGGAAAAACCCAGGATTAATCAACTTACCAATGTCATGATATTGCGCTACAACGCGGCAAAAAAGCCCATCGGCATTAATAGCGTTAGCTGCTGATTCTGCAAGGATTCCCACCAATACAGAATGCTGATAAGTACCTGGAGCTTGTTCAAAGAGACGTTTTAATAAAGGATAATCAGAATCTAAATATGCTAATAAATGGTTATGGGTACACGCACCAAATGAGGACTCAAAAACAGGGATCAACGCACCTACACCTAATGCAGTCATTAAACTATAGACAAAGCTCCCCAAGCAATCAGCACGGAAAGCCGATATAGAAGCAACATCAAAGAATAAACGCAATCCTGTTAAAATTGCCGTGGATACCCACCACAACTTCATACAGCACCAAAATAGAGAAGATAAACGCGTAACTCGATTTAATGTGAATAAAATCCTCCAAGAACTCAGCAGGTTCATGACAAGAAACCAACTGTTATTCCAAATATCTGATTCTAGAGTATACAGAATCCCAAGTAATGTACATGAAACTCCAGCTAGAGGAATGCCCACAAGATGACCTAGAAGAATAGCGGTAAAAGGAAGAATTAAAGGATAAGAAAGATAAACGTCCCAGCTTTGAGGCCCTAGAGCACAAAGAGTCTCTGTAATTTTTGCTCCAATTAAAGATAGAGAAAAGATAGCAATGTAAAGCGTGTAACGTTTTGGTGACTTTAGTAACTCTGGACAAAACGTAACCAATGAACGGTATCCCCAAATTAAAATAATTGCAACTAATAGAAGAACACCTAAGACTCCACGATAAGAAAACAATGTTGTTGAAGATACAAGCTGCTGACGTAAGCAACGAAGAATCTTTGCATCTCTAGAGCTAATTCTTTGATACTGTCGGATGATAGGGCTGCCTTTACGAAAATACTCTATGCGCCGCGTCCCTAACAAGTCTCCCTTAACATAGCCCGACTTTTCCTTATCAACCGAGATATCTAAGGGTTTTTCCTTTAGGTTGTTTATAATGAGCAATCTACATGATGCAGGACAGTTTTCAGACTTTAGAAAATTATCCACATGTTCTACACATTGATGAATCACTTCTCTAGAATCAGAACTTACGTGAATCCCTAATAGACGATCTCGTTCTTTTAAAGCTGAGGGGCGCAAATGGAGATCTTGCAGACAAGTCTCCGTAGAACTATCTATAAATCCTACGGACCCAAGAAAATCTTGAGTTTTTTTTAACCACCGACGAGTTTCTTCTTCTTCTGGCTCTTCAAAACAAGTATTTTCACAGATGCGATAGACCTTTCCAAATACTTCTGGGATTGTAGCTCTTTTACTGTAAAACGCGTGCACATTCCAACTAATAGAAAAATCTATAGGAGAGTTCAAAGATACCTGAGCAAAATCCCCCTCCTTATAGACAGGAATATGAAGAACTCTAAGATAAATAAAAGAGAATAATGTTAGTGCAAAAATACCCGTAATACCAAAACATAAAAGATACCTTGACCACGGCCGATCTATTTCAGCAGTAGTGCAACTCCGGTAAACTTGCCTACGGTCTTCCATTTGCTTGATCATATGCTCAATTCAAGATATATCTATTATTTTTTAGCTATCACACCAAAGAACAAAACGCTATTTTTTATTCAAAACTAACTTTTCATTCTCTTCACAAACAAACTCTGTCACTTGCAAATAAGAAAACTCTAAAAATCTTATAACAAATGACATCACTTAAAGTGTATTATCTAAGTCGTGAACTTTGCTCTATTTCAATTAAGGATTTCATACTATTGACCATAGCTTAATATATAACAAAGAAAAATGACGCCTATTGACGGGATCCTGCTTTTTACCTAGAAAATATTATCTTCATATCTAATCGACAAATATCTTTATTAAAGAGGGACAATTTCCACCCCTTATACTATAGTGAACGTTAAAATGATCTCTTCCAACTGTGAATTTGTTAATATGTGGATTTTTGGGATATCCAGTCTAGAAATCCTAGAAAAAATAGTCACCCGAATTAAATAAAAAAACTCCTCGCAATCATTTTTAGAGGCACAACAAATGATATCAGCAACATACCAAGTTTCTTCTAGAAAATATCGCCCTCAAACATTTTCCGAAATTCTGGGGCAAGATGCCGTGGTCACTGTTTTAAAAAATGCTTTGCAGTTTCAACGTGTTGCGCATGCTTATTTATTTTCAGGAATTCGCGGAACAGGAAAAACAACTTTAGCAAGAATCTTTGCAAAAGCCTTAAACTGTAAAGAACTTACTCCTGAACATGAACCTTGCAACCAGTGTTGTGTTTGTAAAGAAATCTCTTTAGGAACCTCCTTAGACGTAATCGAAATCGATGGCGCCTCACACCGAGGTATTGAAGATATCCGTCAAATCAATGAAACAGTTCTCTTTACTCCTGCCAAATCACAATATAAAATCTATATCATAGATGAAGTCCATATGCTGACTAAGGAGGCATTTAATTCCTTACTAAAAACTTTAGAAGAGCCTCCGAGCCATGTAAAATTCTTCTTAGCCACTACAGAAAATTATAAAATACCAGGCACAATTTTAAGTCGTTGTCAAAAAATGCACCTAAAAAGAATTCCTGAGACAATGATCATAGATAAGCTAGAATCTATATCTCAAGCAGGTGGTATAGAAACCTCTCGAGAAGCTCTTCTCCCTATTGCAAGGGCAGCTCAGGGAAGCCTACGGGACGCTGAATCCCTTTATGATTATGTCATAGGGCTATTCCCTAAATCTTTATCCCCAGAATTGGTTGCAGACGCATTAGGTTTATTATCTCAAGACACCTTAGCTACATTATCAGAATGTATTCGCACGCAAAAATATGCTGAAGCTTTGCTTCCTGTAACTACAGCGATCAATTCTGGAGTAGCTCCAATCACCTTTCTCCATGATCTCACTGTTTTTTATCGCGATGTACTTCTTAATAAAGATCAGGGAAATTCTCCTCTATCCACAATAGCTATGCACTATTCCAGTGAATGTTTATTAGAAATCATTGATTTCCTTGGCGAAGCAGCCAAACATCTACAACAAACTATTTTTGAAAAAACATTTTTAGAAACAGTAATAATCCATCTCATTCGGATATGCCAGCGTCCCTCTTTAGAAACTCTATTTTCTCAACTTAAAACATCAACTTTTGATACACCAAGAAACATACCTCAGCAGCAAGAACCCTCAAAGCCCATTATAAAACCTGAAAAACACTATCAAGATCAAAGTTTCTTAACTTCACCATCTTCCACTCCAAAAGTTCAGCATCAAAAAGAAGCTTCCCCTTCTTTAGTAGGATCAGCTACTATAGATACGCTTTTACAATTTGCTGTTGTTGAGTTTGCAGGAATTTTAACCAAGGAGTAAACGCATGGGAAGCGGGTATGCAAAAAAGAAAAAAGAAGCAAAAATCATGGAGCAACAATTTTTAGAAATGGAAGCTTCTCTAGAGAAAAAGCAATATGAAGGACAAGCCGGTAATGGACTTGTCTCCGTAGTGATCAATGGTAAATGTGATATTGTCTCTGTAAAAGTAAAGCCTACCTGCCTTGATCCTGAAGATCCCGAAGTTATTGAAGATCTTTTCCGTTCAGCGTTTAAAGAGGCTAAAGATGCTATGGACAAAGAATTGTCTGTAATGCGTGCCGGCATGCCTTTTTAAGCTAACAGGGCCTGAACTTCTGCACAGGTCCTGGCTCTTAATAACTTTTCAGTATGTTCTACACAATCACTGAAATTTAGAGATGCTATTCTTTCTCGCAGTTCTACAATTGCTGGCATAGCCACTGATAGTTCTTGGACTCCTAAGCCTAAGAAAAATGGTGTTAAGGAAAGATTTGCTGCAGCCTCTCCACAAATAGATACGTGAACATCGCGATGTTTCGCGCTAGAAACTACATGACGAATCATGCGCATCACCGAAGGATGCAGTGGATTATCAAGATAATGAGGCAGTATAGTTTCTCGATTATTCCCTAAGGTATATTGCATGAGATCATTCGTTCCTATGGAAATAAAATCACATTCCTGAAGAATCTCATCAATCATCAGTACTGCTGAAGGAAGTTCTATCATGCTTCCCCAGGCAATATTTTCTATGGCATGATCTTTGTTAAAAGAACGACGTATATTCTCTAACCGACGTTTCACTTCTATAATTTCTATAACATCAGCAGTTCCAGGAATTAACACTTTCAAAGAACCTGATACCGAAGCTGTTAAAATAGCACAAAGCTGATCATCAAGCATATGCGAGTTTTTCAATAAATAACGTATTGAGCGCTCTTTAATCGGCCCTTGACCAGGGCAGAGCTTATCTTCACCAAAATCAAATAAACGTAATACAGAGACCCGTTCAGGAAACAATGCTAAAGATTTATAAACTATTGCTTGTTCTTCTACTGTAGGTAAACGATCTTCAGCTATAGCAAGAAACTCAGAACGAAATAACCCGATAGAAGTTTGTGGAAAGAACTCCGAAAGCATGCGAAGCTCTTCAAGGCTTGCAGCATGAGAAGATACTATCGCGTGTGGGGACGGTTGAGGATACGATTTTACACTATATGAGGTACTCTTTTGTTTATAACAATTTTCAAGAGTTTTTGATTTAGGATTAAAAATAATCTCACCACGAATACCGTCTATCAAGACAAGTTTCCCGGTATATCCTTGAATACGTTCCCAGTTTTCCTGAGAAAAATTCGCTAAATAGGGAATATTTTTCGCTCTAGAAACGATAGCTGTATGCGAGGTCGGCGCCCCAATAAAAGAAACAAATCCACGAATATATGAAGGATTCGCACTAGCGACTTCTGAAGGAGTAAGTTCTTTAGAGAAAACTATGATATTTTGATCTGCATCACCTAAAGAACTCTTATGCTGACAGCACAAATGACCAATCACACGATTAGAAATATCATGGATATCCTGAACACGATCTACAGCTAGAGAAGTCCCTTGAACTGCTGTTAATGACTCCTCTATTTTTTCCATAACAGAAGAAAAGACGTATTCGGCGTTTTTACGATCTTTTCTGATAGTATTTACAACCTCTTCTGTCAAAATAGGATCTTTAATTATCTCCAGATGTGCTTGGAGTATTGAAGAGATTTCTTGTTGACCTTGCTTACCCTGAGCTTCTTGTTCTAAGGCAACGATATCAGATTTAGAACGGTTTAATGCTTTATAATAACGGTGTATTTCGTGTTCCACCTCTTCTTGAGGCAAGGTAAGTTCATGAATTTGCAGAGGAGAGGTGCCTAAGAAAAAAGCTTTTCCTATAGCTACCCCAGGAACTAAAGTCATTCCAGGAACTCGCCATTCCTTATTTTGCTCTAGAGAAGGCGTGGGTGTGTTCATTTATAACTCTCCAAAACCTGAGTCAAAGGCATTCTGCACTTTTTGCAATACCCGACCTGCATCTTTCCCTTTAATACGCACTAAAATCTCTCCATTTTGTGGAGCCCCTAGTATAAGTATGCTCATGATACTTTTGGCATTTACCGTCTTCCCCGCATAGGTAAAATTTACTTCACATTCTTCACCATCAAACAACTTTACAATAGCCCCCGCAGGACGCACATGGATTCCAGAAGTGTTTTTTACAACACATATGCATGTTAATTCTTCTTCTTCATTATCAAAATCCACAGGCTCTTCCGGATTCTCGATATCTAAAATACAGCCTCTACATTCATCCACTATACACCTCTTCGCTATGCAAGTAATTTTCTAGCCAAGCCATGAAAGAAGGATAGTGACTTGTAGTTAAATGTAAAAGTTCAATACTTCCTAAAGTTCTATGCTGTAGGCTTTCCTCACTTAACAATATGTTGGGAGAAGGAAAATCCCTACGCACTTCTGGATCAAAAAGAAAACACTGGTAAGTCAAAGGCTCTTCATAACCATAAAAAGGAAAAATCCCCAAAGACGCACAACTGTCTTCATGAAGAATCTTGCCCAAACGGATGAGTAGCTGCCGCAATTTATGTTGTACCTTAGCTAGAGAACGGTAAGAAAAAATCCCCTCATCTTCCCATTTACCAAATCCATTGTGAATGGTAAAAAATTTGCGATAACCGTCATCCCCTAAACTAGGGAAACAATACCCCTCCATATCTAACAAGGGGGGCTCACCTTGAAATCCACAACGCCCATCACTAAAAGTGTAAAGCATTTTGACTCCATAGGGCTCATTAGCAGAGCGATAAATATATACATCTAAACTGTCTAAAAGAGAAAAAAAACGACAAATACCTGGGAATTGATTATCATCTATTCCTAAAATAGTAAGCCAATACTCTTGGCAAAAGTCTAATCTATCTTTTTTCGATAGTCCCATTAGCTCGTACCAGCCTCGGGGCAAGCGCGGAGCCTTCTTGGAAATTGCTTCCCAAGACATTTCCTCTCGTAATTGTTCTATAGAATATACTTCGAGCTGAGGGAAAGAATGAGTTGATGCTAATACGTTTTGAAACTTTTTCATCCTCTGTCCTTGTTCACACCTTACACTCCCTATGGATACAGCTAATCCATTCTTGCCGATACTTTCAACAACAACATCCTTTATTGATTAGTGCATTATATTGGATAACGGGGATAATATCGCGTCCTTACCCTCTATGTGGGGCTATACTCCTTGTAGCTCTTCATCCATTTATCCCCAAACAACCGAAACAACAACTTTTTATAGGGGCTTGCTGGTTTATCCCTCTAATCATTCTATCGGAACCTTCTTCTATTATTCATGGAGGAGTAGCTTCGGGGAGCTTTGTCATTAAATCGGGGAAAGAAAATAGATATTTTGGAGAAGCTATTCACCTGTCGTATCCCTGTGGACAAAAACACCGTCATGTTTCCTGTACTATTCTTATAGATGCGCACTTAGAACTATATAAAAAATACCATCTACAAGGAACGACGTTAAATCATACATCCCAAATTATTTTTAAGTCTAATGGTTGCTATAAAGAAATACAGCCTTCGAGAATAGCACTACTGCACCATAAACTAAGAGAAACATGTCATCGACGTATTCTAAACCTTTTTTCTTCTGGAGAATCAGGAACTTTTGCATCCAGTCTTCTTCTTGGCACTCCCTTACCCAAACACTTAAAAGAAATTTTCAAAAAGAAGGGTTTGGCTCATATTTTTGCTATTTCTGGGTGGCATTTTTCCCTATGCACTTCATTTTTGTTTTTCTTTTTCTATATCTTTCCAACAAGAATAAAATATTTTCTTACCTTTGTTATACTTCTGGGATTAACCCTATTGTTTCCAGGGACTCCTTCAGTATGGCGAGCTTGGATTTCCTTATCTTTACTTTGCCTCTCTCCTTTTTCTTCTGGTGTATGCTCAAGCCTCAATCGTTTAGGTATAGGCTGTATTCTCTGCACATTAATCTTCTCCCCTCTCTCTCCTGCATTCGCTTTAAGCTTCTTAGCTACCTCGGGTATTTTACTTTTCTTTTCTCACCTTTTCCGTTTCTTCTATACACCGTGGAAGCAAATAGCACCAAAATACTCTCTTCCTTTCCTTCGCTATATTTGGGGAGCCTTATCCCTAGGACTATCCTCACAAATCTTTCTCTTTTTCCCTACTGTAAACTTTTTCGGGTCCCTACCTTTAGACGGTCTTATCTTTAACCTCTTCTTTCCTCTGTTCGTGCTTCCTATCTTCTTTCTTATTCTCCTTTCTCTTGCCCTACCATTCCTCTCGCCTATAACAGAATTATGTATCTCCTGGCTAATTGGACATCCATGTCTTCATGGTCACAATTTCCTAATATCTTTCGCACCTTCACCACTATGCCCTTGGCAACTCACTCTATTTCTCATTTTCTTATTCCATATCGGAGTTAACTTAGAAAAAACAAAAACCCCCGAAAATCAATCTCTACGCTCAATTTCTGAGTTATAAAAAATGTGTAAACTCTGCTTTCTATCAAAACTTTATTGTGAATAAAGAGTCCTTATTTCATCATTTTTGGATAAATCTTTTGTGTTGTTAAGCCTAGGTTATATCCATGCCCGTGGTGCATGACACTGATAGAAATCATAATATTCCTTCATTAAATTATGAGTACTCGCTTAGTTGCAAGGTAACGCAGTCGCGTATTCCACAATGGATTGCTACCTTGAGTATGGCATGTTTGCTGGGAGGGATACTAACAATAGCTATAGAACCATTATTTATCTTTTCTCTACCCTTATTTATTGCGGGTGTACTTTTTATGGTTCTTAGCGGGATTATTTTAATAGTATTAAGCAAAAGTCAGTCTATCCCCTCGATTCAATTTGCAGACTTGACTTTATCAAGCGTTGCCCATCGTTTGAGGAATACTTTTACACTGGAACAAGTCTTACCCCGAGCAAATAAAATAAATAGAAATACGGAGTGTGTATATCTACATAATAAAAATACACATCTGCAACTCTGCTTTCATAAAGGCCACCCTCTAACCGATCCTCTATTAAAGCATAAAGACTCTGCTATACTTCTATGCATAAATTCAGAAAGAAATTTCAGCTACGCGATTAACAGAACACTAGCTTTAATCGGGCGCATAGAAAAAGATTGTTGGGATGAGATCACACAACCAGGTTCCAGAACATTCCCTCCCGGAGCGATAGCCTATGGACCCTGGGTAAATAAATCACAAATAACAGCTCCCGCTTCTTATCTGATCTTCATCAATCCCCCCACCATAGAAACACTTATTCATACTAATAAACAATTGTCCAAAGTAATTACTTGGCAAGATTCTACCTACAAGAAAGCTTTTGAAAATATGGTGGATGCGTACCTAAAATGTTTCGATATCTGTCGCAAAAACGGCATTTCCTTCATACAGATAGAGCTTGTAGGACTCAGCGATATTAGATCTTCTCAAGAAGAATACGAACTCTGGTATTCTCAATGTGCTCTAGCCTTATTAGAAGCCATAGACATAGAAGAAAAACGCAAAGAAAAGACATTATTACAAATTACTGTAAACCACCTGAAAGAACTTCCACTATTGTTAGTCCTACAGAAAGCATTTAATGAAAATCCGCAATTAAAACTCTGCTAAACTTTTTGCTGCTTGAAAGATTTTCTCCTTCTGGGGAAGAACTTCATTTTCCAGTATTTTTGAATAAGGAACCGGGGCATGTAATCCCGCAACACGCCTAATAGGTGCATCGAGATATGCATATGCTTGCTCTGCTACAGTTGCAGCAATCTCCCCACCAAATCCACAAAACTCTGACGCCTCATGAGCTATAAGTAACTTACTAGTTTTCTTAACTGACTCTATAACAGTAGAAAAATCACAAGGTACTATCGTACGTAAATCTATAACCTCTACAGAAATATCTAAAGCTGCCAATTCCTTAGCTACTTCCATACTCATAACTAAAGACATTCCCCAAGAAACAATGGTCAAATCTGAACCTACTTGAGTGATAGCTGCTTTACCAAAAGGCAAAACATAATCCGAAGAAAATACCGGACATGCACTAAAAATACGTCGTTGATACAACGCCTTATGTTCTAAAAAAACTACAGGATTAGGATCGCGAATAGCCGCCTTTAACAAAGCTTTTGCATCTGCAGCATTAGATGGATAAGCCACCTTTATGCCCGGGCAATGTGCTAAGAATGCTTCTATACTTTGTGAATGGTAGGGGCCACCTTGTATGTAACCTCCACAAGGAGCTCGAATAACTAAAGGCACTTCCCACTCACCAGCAGAACGGTAGTAAATACTTGAAGCTTCAGAAAATAATTGATTAATACCGGGCCAGATATAATCTGCAAACTGAATCTCAGCAACAGGCTTATGGATCCCATCCATTGCCATACCAATAGCTGTTCCTATAATGGTGGCCTCTGCTAATGGTGTATTAAAACAACGTTCAATTCCGAACTTGTCTGTAAGATTTCTAGTAACACCAAAAACTCCACCTTTATCTCCAGCCACATCTTCACCGAAAACAACAACACCAGAATCTCGGCTCATTTCTTCAATTAGCGCTTCTGTAATGGCATCACGCATAACTTTTGGTTGAGTATCGCGCAAACGCTGAGCTTCTAAAGAATTTTCGTAATCAATTAAAGAAATTGTATGTGGAGAAAATACATCATGGCTCGTAGAACCTTTACTAGGGAAGGGCATGCCCTCAGCGATTTCACAAGCACGAGCGACTTCGGATTCAGCCTCTGCTTTTATTTCTAAAATCTCCGCAGGTGAAATGCCACATTCGTCTATCATCAGCCGTTCTAACCGGACTAAAGGATCATTACTCTTACAATGATCTAAATCTTCACGACTACGATATTTCTCATGATTATCAGAGTTGCTATGCGGCTCTAAACGCATAACATTGACTAGAATTAACGCGGGAACCAGGGCATGTCTAGCTTGATCTACAGCTTTAGAAAAAGTATCTACAAGCTCAAAGTAATCACCACCATCTACTTCATAAACAGACAGACCTTGATAACTCTCCCCTAAACGCACTAAATCTGTAGAACACTGATCTTTAAAAGGAACAGAGATCGCCCAAGCATTATTCTGTACGACTGTAACTAAAGGTAGCTTATGCAATGCAACATAGTTTAACATCTCGTGAAATTCACCCTGAGAAGTTGATCCATCCCCCCCAGAGACATAAACTACTTCGTTAGATTTGGTATGTTTTACAGCCCATGCGCGTCCTGCTGCCTGAAGAAATTGAGAACCTACCACACTCGATTGGCAACAAATGCGGAGTTTTTTATGGGAATAGTGGTAAGGCATCATCCTACCAGAAGAATGATTCGGAGCTAATCGAGCAAGAAACGAAGCAAAAATCTCAGAAAGATCACACCCTAGACCTATAGGGAATCCTTGATCCCTATAATATGGAAAAGACCAATCCTTACCTGGAATGAGGCTTCTCCCGGCAACTACTCCAACAAGCTCGTGACCAGCACAAGACAACTGGAAGGTCCCTCCAGAATCGCTCTGGCGAGAAAGAAGGAGCATCTTGTTTTCAGCAAATCTTAAACTCCAGACTAATTTCAGAACTTCTTTAATAGAAGATCCTAATTCATGCTGTATTGCTACCATATTTGCTCCTCGGATAGACCCGTGCTATCCTTATCTATACGGTGAAGTCAGAAAAAAAACCCTTTATTTTATCCAAGAAACTACGTTTCTTAGGGAAATTTTCTGCTTTTTCCGTAGCTGCAAACTTGCGAAGTAATTCCTTCTGTTCTTCCGAAAGATTTTGTGGAGTTTCCACAGAAACGCGCACAAGCAAGTCTCCACGTCCTCTGCCGTGGACATTAGGGAATCCTTGATTTTTAATCTTAAGAATTGTTCCGCTTTGAATCCCTTCAGGCACTGTGAGGCGACAAGCACCCTCCTTTAATAAAGTGGGTATTTCTTTCTTCATTCCTAAAGCAGCGTCAACAAAGCCGATGGGCAATTCTAAAATTAAATCATCCCCTCGCCGCTCGAAAACAGGATGTGTTTCTACATCAATGAAAACATAAAGATCTCCGGCAGGGGCACCATTTTGTCCAGCATCTCCATAGCCTTCCATCTTTAAACGCATTCCAGAATCTACTCCCGCAGGGATTTGCACATGAACACTGCGTTTATCCTTGATTCTTCCTTGCCCTCGACAATTTGAACAAGGATCTGTAATAATACGGCCTTCTCCGCCACATTCAGGACATGTCGAGGCCATAGAAAAGAAACCGCGACTCTGAACAATTTGCCCAGAACCTTTACAACGGTCACAACATTTGATTCCCTGCTTACTAGCGGCACCGCTACCGGAACAAGTGTCACAAGTCTTGTATCCAGAAACAAGAAGTTCTTTTTCTACACCGCGAGCGGCTTCTTCAAATGTTAAAGTGATGTGAACCTTCTTACTAGCTCCCTGACGAGCTCCTGCTGGATCTCCTCGCATACCGAAAGCTTCACCTAGACCACCAAATAGGCCTTCGAAAAAGCTTCCGCCACCGCCAAACTCTCCGCCAAAAGCCCCCATAAAAGTGCGCAAAGCATCTTCCATATTGCCCATGCCCGCACCACCGAAACCCCCGGCTCCGGCAAAAGGCCCATCCTTACCGTAACGGTCATAGGACTCCCGCTTTTGAGGGTCGCTTAATACTTCATAAGCTTCTGAAACTTCTTTAAAACGTTTCTCGGCTTCAGTATCCCCTGGGTTTTTGTCAGGATGATACTTAACAGCCAACTTACGATATGATTTTTTAATCTCCTCAGGAGAGGCAGTTTTAGAAACACCTAAAACATCATAGTAATCCATAAATCAAACACCACTAGAGAGGATATTTTCTAACGACTGCGGTATTTAGCTGCGGCTTTAGATTTCGCACGCTTCTTTACTGAAGGTTTATCATAAAACCTATGAGCTTTAGCAGCCTTTAAGATCCCTTCTTTATCGACTTTCTTTTTCAAAATTCTCAGAGCTCGATCTACTGGCTCACCAACTCTAACTTTAACACTGGGCATGCATTACCTTATTTTGCATAATAATCACTGTTAAGCCTAAAACAACACAGGCATACGTCTCACTCTGATATGTTAGAGGCGCCTCGATTGTATCATCAGATCTATTACCCTTCAAGAGTTAGTTGACTCACAACGTGCTGAAAAACTGGGTTATTGATTGTATCCACTCGCCCTGCCAACGAAAATTATGTTGAGGCTAAAAAAAACAAGAACAACTGCGGTAATCTGGAGTCAGCTGCTGACTACACTCTAAAATCATAAGTTGAGAAACTACATTTCTTCTAATGTGGTCTATAGAGGGTGCAGCTTTTTCTATACGAATTCTATTTGAAAAACTATCAACAAAAAGTTGTGGATTAGGAGAGATAACGTGGTAGCAGTTATTTGCTAAACAATACTTAGAGGCCTCTCCGTAAGGCAATAAAATTCCGGGACCCACCCCATTCTTTTCATGAATAAACCCATCCTCTGAGAGATCTGAACTAAGAGTTAACACTCCACCTTTTTTCCCTAAAGGAAGCATCAAAGCTTTCCCCCTATCCTTAGGAGTCAAATATCCCTCTAAAGAACTGTAGCCTATCATCGGCACTTTTCTAGATAACGCCAACCCCTGAGCAAAGGATAATCCAACACGGGTTGCAGAAAAGTTCCCAGGCCCTGCAGCCACTCCGATTCCTTGGAAACTTAAAGAACTATTTTTAAAAATAAATTCTAAAACCAGTCCTTGGTCTGGACCGACGGGTAGATCCCATTGTTTTAATACCTTCTGATGATCTACATAAGCTAAAAATGGTTGATACCCTGATGTATCAATAATAACGTATCTATGAAAATGCATAATCCAAATTAGAATCGAACAGAAAAACTATATCAACTAAAAAACTTTTAATCAAAAAAAATAACAAATAAGTAACTTTTAAAGATTTAGAATTATTTAAATTCTGAATATAAACACAGGATAGATTGGTTATACTCACAAAAAGTTAAAAACTTTTTATCTATAAAAGACCATTATTTTTGATTGAAAGATCGCGCATTCTCTTTGTAGAGAAAATTCAGCAACACCATGCACCCGCTAGAAAACCGATAAAAAATTCGTGAATTATCAAAAAACTTTTTACGAGCCCCCACAATCCAAGTAATTAGTAACGAAGGTGATCCCGATAATCTGTGAATCATTCTAAATTAAAATATGATAAAAAAACATGAGAAATTATTTAATATGGAACATATAGAAAGAAATATTCAGCGATTATTTTTGTTTAAATCAGGAAAAACGATTTGCGTTAAACCCTCGTCTTTTTTAATTCTTATTCCTTAGCTCTGCTATTTCCCTTAGTGGTTGTGTAGGTGCACGAATTTCGATTATTTTGTAATATATCGAAAAGAGGATCTTTATTGTTGAAAGTGCTACTATCAATAAGTTATCAGAGCAACTTAGATAAAAGTATCCGACGATTTTAGTATAAGGACAATTGTGGACTCTACAATAAATAACGACTCTCAGATCTTGGATCCTAATCCTGAAGAAGTAGAAAAACTCTTAGATGAATCCGAGGAAGTCGAGGAAAAATCAGATGATCGCTCCTTGCCTTCCGATTTATTTATTCTCCCGCTAAACAAGCGTCCTTTTTTCCCGGGTATGGCGGCTCCGATTCTTATAGAATCGGGACCTTATTATGAAGTTCTAAAACTTCTCGCTAAATCCTCACAAAAATACATAGGTTTAGTTCTTACTAAAAAAGAAGACGCCGATATTTTAAAAGTAGGTTTCAACCAACTTTATCGTGTAGGCGTTGCCGCGCGTATTCTTCGTATTATGCCTATAGAAGGAGGCAGCGCACAAATATTATTAAGTATAGAAGAGCGTATCCGCATTGTAGAGCCCCTTAAAGATAAATATCTCAAAGCACGCGTCTCCTACCATAAAGATAACAAAGAGCTAACTGAAGAATTAAAAGCGTATTCTATTAGCATTGTTTCAGTAATTAAGGATCTTTTAAAACTCAACCCTCTATTTAAAGAAGAACTTCAAATCTTTCTTGGCCACTCCGATTTTACAGAACCGGGGAAGCTTGCAGATTTTTCTGTAGCTCTAACTACTGCAACAAGGGAAGAACTCCAAGAAGTCCTTGAAACAACAAATATGCACGATCGTATTGACAAAGCTCTGATTCTTCTAAAAAAGGAACTAGATCTTAGTCGTCTGCAAAGTAGCATCAATCAAAAAATCGAAGCTACAATCACAAAAAGCCAGAAAGAGTTCTTCTTAAAAGAACAGTTAAAAACGATCAAAAAGGAGCTAGGATTAGAAAAAGAAGATCGCGCTATTGACTTAGAGAAATTCATGAACCGGTTAAAAAAACGTCAGGTTCCTGATTACGCGATGGAAGTTATACAAGACGAAATAGAGAAGCTTCAAACCTTAGAAACATCGTCCGCTGAATATACTGTTTGCCGCAACTATCTAGACTGGTTAACCATTATTCCTTGGGGCATCCAAAGTAAGGAGTATCACGATCTCAAAAAAGCTGAGATTATTCTTAACAAGGATCACTATGGTTTAGAAGATATTAAGCAACGCATCTTAGAACTGATCAGTGTTGGTAAATTATCCAAAGGTCTTAAAGGAAGTATCATTTGCCTAGTAGGCCCTCCAGGGGTAGGTAAAACAAGCATTGGTCGCAGCATAGCAAAAGTCTTACATCGTAAATTTTTCCGTTTTTCAGTAGGCGGAATGCGAGATGAAGCTGAAATCAAAGGGCATCGACGCACGTATATTGGTGCTATGCCTGGGAAAATGGTGCAAGCTTTAAAGCAAAGTCAAGCGATGAACCCGGTTATTATGATAGACGAGGTTGATAAAATTGGAACAAGCTATCACGGTGATCCCGCATCAGCTTTGTTAGAAGTTTTAGACCCAGAACAAAATAAAGATTTTTTAGATCATTACCTAGATGTACGTGTTGACCTATCGAATGTTTTATTCATTCTAACTGCAAACGTTTTAGATACTATTCCCGATCCACTTTTGGATCGTATGGAAATATTACGTCTTTCTGGTTATATCCTTGAAGAAAAATTACAAATAGCCACGAAATATCTGGTGCCTAGAGCACGTAAGGAAATGGGATTAACAGCTCGAGAGATTGTCTTCCAACCCGAAGCTTTAAAGCATATGATTAACAACTATGCTCGAGAAGCTGGTGTGCGCACATTGAATGGCAATATTAAAAAAGTTCTAAGAAAAGTGGCGCTTAAGATAGTTAAAAACCAGGAAAAAGCACATCCAAAACACACGCAATATAAAATTAATGTAAGAAACCTTCAGGACTACCTAGGCAAGCCTATTTTTTCTAGTGACCGTTTTTATGATCATACACCTGTAGGTGTTGCTACTGGGTTAGCCTGGACATCACTAGGCGGAGCAACTTTATATATCGAAAGTGTTCAAGTTCCCTCAATGAAAACAGACATGCATCTCACGGGGCAGGCTGGAGATGTTATGAAAGAGTCTTCTCAAATTGCATGGACATATCTTCATAGTGCATTAGAGCGCTACGCTCCAGGTTATAGCTTTTTCTCAAAATCTCAGGTACATATTCACATTCCTGAGGGAGCAACTCCTAAAGATGGACCTTCAGCAGGTGTAACAATGGTCACATCGTTACTTTCCTTGCTTTTAGATACACCTATTTTGGAAAACTTAGGTATGACAGGAGAAATTACCCTAACTGGTCGCGTATTAGGAGTCGGGGGTATTCGAGAGAAACTCATTGCCGCTCGTCGATCCCGACTTAACGTGTTAATTTTCCCAGAAGATAACCGTCGTGACTATGAGGAACTTCCAGCCTATCTAAAAAAAGGACTGAAAATTCATTTTGTGGCTCATTACGATGATGTTTTCAAAGTGGCCTTTCCACATGTTAATTAACTCTCACAAGATAATTTAGAACCGTTTTTTTTTAATTAATGGCTCTAAATTATCATTACAAAAAAAACTGTATATTTACAAATGTCTTTAAAATTTCTAAACTACGCACCCTTAAAATAAACCTGCGTTATAGCTTTCATGACTTCGTCTAGACTAGTCCCCGATGCCACTGTTCCCAAAAATCAAACTAGCTATGCTATAACCCAAAATTCAGCACAAAAAACAGAAAGCACAAAAAGAAACAGCCTTGTTACTTTGATCTCTATGCTCGTCATAGCTTTACTAACTGTGATAATGATAGGAGGATTTCTAGCCACCCCATTCTTTCCTGAAGGAATCTATATTGGCATCTCTGCCCTAGTCTCCCTTCTTATTAGCTTGGTCCTCTTTCCTTTAATAATAAGCTGCTTATCCAAACCACCTGCTCATGTACGGCCTAGAGATTTAGATCTCTCTAAATTAGATGCACGACACAATCGCTTACTTCATGAAATCATCAAAGAAGATGAAAAAAAATATACTCAAGAACAAGAAGTAAAACTACAAAGAAGACAAAGAAGAAGTTTAAGATCCCTTCCCCAACGGAGGCAAGTAGAGGTAACTTCATCTGATGAAATACAAAAACGTCGCAGAAAAACATCCCCAATCTTAAATCTGATTCGTCCTAGCAACTCTTCATCTGCATCTTCTAATTCATCTTCTCTTGATTCAGATTCAAGTTCCAGTGATCACCAAACTCCACAACCCGTTGTAGTAACTCGACCCGTGTTCCCTAAAAAATACCCAAATTACATGGATTGCGCAGATTAAATTAAAAAGAAAATTCACCACGCCCTCAGGCAAGTTCTAGTAGAGTATTTTTACTAGATTGGTTTATTCTATTTCTTTTCCCGAACACTTTCTCCTAAATTTATGAGCTGTAGAGAATTAGTTATTTTAGGTTGTTCCAGTCAACAACCGACGCGAACTCGCAATCAAGGAGCCTACTTATTTCGATGGAATAACGAAGGTTTGCTTTTTGATCCTGGCGAAGGAACACAAAGACAATTCATTTTTGCTAATATTGCTCCCACGGTTGTCTCAAGGATCTTTATTAGCCATTTTCATGGTGATCATTGTCTAGGTTTAGGCTCTATGCTGATGAGGTTAAACTTGGATAAGGTTACCCACCCGATACATTGTTATTATCCAGCTTCGGGGAAAAAGTATTTCGATAGATTGCGCTACGGCACTATTTATCACGAGACTATCAATGTTATTGAACATCCTATAGATAAAGAAGGGATTGTTGAGGATTTTGGAAATTTCCGTATCGAAGTGCGTAAGCTCAATCATCTTGTTGATACTTTAGGATGGCGAATCACCGAACCCGACACTATAAAATTCATTCCAGAAAAGATCAAAGCTGCGGGATTGCGTGGCCCTATTATGCAAGACCTTCTTCGTAATGAACAAGTCACAGTAAACGGAAAAACCTTATATCTCAAAGACCTAAGCTATATTAGAAAGGGTGATAGCATTGCTGTTATAGCAGATACACTTCCCTGCCAATCCATTGTAGATTTAGCTAAAAATGCAAGAATTATGTTGTGTGAAAGTACTTATCTTGAAGAGCATTGCCATTTAGCAGAAAGTCACTACCACATGACAGCCAAGCAAGCAGCTACGCAAGCCTTAGCTGCTGGAGCACAACAGCTCGTGCTTACACACTTTTCTGCACGCTACTTAAATTCTAAAGAGTTTGAAATAGAAGCAGGGAAAATTTTCCCTAATGTTGCTGCAGCTGAAGAATTCCGTAGTTATCCCTTCCCTAAAAACCCTTCTTCTAAATAAATCCCTATATAAGGATACTTCAGAAAAAGTGTTTAGGAACATTATGGTCTCAGCTTTTTATGCTTTTCTTGATTATCTAAAAAATATAAAAACTGCCTCCCCTCATACTTTAAGAAACTATTGTATCGATTTAAATAGTTTTAAAAACTTTTTAGAAAAACACGGTGAGCTCACCCCATCCCCTCCAATCTGTTTACTCACAAAAGAAAGACAGGGAGCTGAGCTTCCTTTTTCTCTACTAACAAAAGATACTGTGCGTCTCTACATTTTAAAACTAATGCAAGAAAACAAAGCAAAACGCACAATAAAACGTCGACTTTCAGCAATTAAAAGCTTCTCACAGTATTGTGTGAAAAATCGTATTCTTCCTGAAGATCCTACCGAAACCATTCAAGGACCTAGATTACCTAAAGAACTGCCCTCACCCATCACTTATGAGCAAGTAGAAATACTCATGGCAACTCCGGATCTATCGAAATACACAGGATTTCGTGATCGCTGCTTATTAGAATTATTCTATAGCTCAGGATTACGTATTAGCGAAATTGTTGCTATAAACCACTGGGATATTGACTTTACCTCCCATCTCATTCGCATCCGAGGGAAAGGAAAAAAAGAACGTCTTGTTCCTATCACTCCTCATGCAGCTCAATGGCTACAACAATACCTAACTCATCCTGCGAGAACAGGCATTGAAAAAGATTCGCAAGCAATTTTTTTAAATCGTTTTGGGCAAAGATTAACTACTCGCTCTATTGATAGAAAATTTCAAAAATACCTTCGCCAGTCAGGTTTATCAGGGAACATTACCCCCCATACAATCCGCCATACAATTGCCACGCATTGGCTAGAGAATGGCATGGATTTAAAAACCATTCAAGCTCTTCTCGGTCATAGTTCTTTAGAAACCACAACTATTTATACTCATGTATCTATGAAGCTTAAAAAGCAAACACATAATGAGTCCCACCCCCATAGCTAAACCTTAGGCAAACCTCTTGTGCTCTAAGCTCCTCTTTGTTATGCTATGCGCTATGAGCATTGTACTTGACAAAATTGGCAAAACCTTAGGCACACGCGTACTGTTCGACGACGTTTCTGTCGTCTTTAACCCAGGCAATCGCTATGGGCTAACAGGACCCAATGGTGCAGGAAAATCTACCTTATTAAAAATTATCACAGGCTTTGTAGAACCTACTCGTGGCTCTATTTCTTTACCTAAGAAAGTAGGTATCCTACGCCAAAATATAGATAGCTTTGGTGACGTTTCCGTTTTAGATTGCGTAATCATGGGTAACGCACGGTTGTGGGATGCTTTGCAAAAAAGAGATGCTTTGTATCTTGAAGAGTTTACTGATGCTATTGGCATTAAACTCGGTGAAATAGAAGAAATCATTGGCGAAGAAAATGGTTACCGAGCGGAATCTGAGGCTGAAGAACTGCTTACAGGAATTGGAATTCCAGAAGCATTATTTAACAATAAAATGTCCACGATTCCTATAGACCTACAATTTCGTGTGCTTTTATGTCAGTCTTTGTTTGGTCACCCTGAAGCTCTTCTTCTTGACGAGCCTACCAACCACTTGGATATTCATTCTATCAACTGGCTGGGAAATTTTTTAAAGGATTATGATGGGACTGTGATTGTTGTTAGCCACGACCGGCACTTTTTAAATACCATTACTACCCATATTGCTGATATTGACTATGACACTGTCATTATCTATCCTGGAAATTACGACGCTATGGTAGAAATGAAAACAGCTTCTCGAGATCAAGAGAAAGCTGATATCAAATCCAAAGAAAAGAAAATAGCCCAGCTTAAAGAGTTTGTGGCTAAATTCGGAGCAGGCTCTCGAGCAAGTCAAGTACAATCGCGCTTACGAGAAATTAAAAAACTCCAGCCTCAAGAATTAAAGAAATCAAATATTCAGCGTCCTTACATACGTTTCCCTTTATCAGAAAAAGCTTCTGGTAAGATTGTCTTTTCTCTAGAAGGCATTACCAAAAATTATAATGACGGAAATCCCCTATTCCAACCTTTCTCTCTAGAGATATATCAAGGAGATAAGTTAGGAATTATTGGTAACAACGGCCTTGGGAAAACAACATTAATGAAACTGTTAGCCGGTGTAGAGTCCCCTACTCAAGGATCTATAAAAACTGGTCATCAAGTTGCTTATTCCTATTTTCCTCAAAATCACTATGACGTCTTAAAAGATTGTGGGGATGAAACTCTATTCGAATGGTTGCGTAATCGTAAAACGGGAATTAACGACCAAGAGATCCGTAGCGTTTTAGGTAAGATGTTATTTGGTGGCGATGACGCTTTTAAGCAGATTAAGGCTTTATCCGGAGGGGAAACAGCTCGTTTGCTTATGGCTGGAATGATGTTGGAAAACCACAATACACTTATTCTTGACGAAGCCAATAACCATTTAGATTTAGAGTCTGTTTCTGCACTAGCTTGGGCTATCAATGATTACAAAGGGACATCCATATTTGTTTCTCATGACAGAACCCTCATCGAAGAATGCGCTACGAAATTATTAATTTTTGAAAAAGGTAAGATTACTTTCTTTGATGGGACAATGGTGGACTATACAAGCAGCAGCAAGCTATAGCCTAAGTAATGTAAGTCTAGGATATATTTTATTGAGGGCGTATGGAACCAAAGTTCATCCTGGGTTCTTCTTCTCCACGAAGAAAATCGATACTAGAATACTTTCGTATTCCTTTTACCTGCATCTCCTCAAATTTTGAAGAACATTCGGTTCCTTATCATGGTGATCCTATAGCGTATTCTCGAGAATTGGCTATAGGCAAAGCCGAGTCTATAGTAAAGGAACACAATCCTGAAGGTCTTATTCTTACTGCTGATACAGTTGTGGCGTATAAAGGGAAAATTTTCAATAAGCCGGGTTCTTACGATGAGGCTATTGAAATGTTAAAAACATTAAGCGGTCAAACCCATTCCGTAATTACAAGCATCGCGCTTCTGCAAGATAGGAAATTAGTAACCGGAGAAGAGACCACATGGGTAACATTTACCCAACTACCCGAAGCGTACCTGGGGAGGTATGTCAAAGCATTTTCTACCCTAGATAAATGCGGAGGCTACAGTATTCAAGAAGGCGGTGGATTGATTATTCATAATATCCAAGGATGTGCATATAATGTCCAAGGTCTTCCGATTAAAACACTGAAACACCTCTTGTTGGAGTTCAACGTTAACTTATGGGATTATCTCGTTTAATCATACCCCTAGGACTATGTTTAAGTTTTCCTAGTTTGGTTTTTAGTAGTTTCCCAGATCCTGTAAGTCATAAGATCCTTTATACCAGCCAAAAATCTGTAGAACAAGCTCTTACCGCCTATCTAGACGCCTTAGAAACGCAAGGAGACCATGATTTTGCGTTATTAAGAAAAATCTCTGAGAACTGTTTAAAACAGGGTTTACGTTCTGATGATCCCTATATTCGAAAAAGCACGATTATTGGGGCTGGTATTGTAGGTTCTGCAGAAGCGTTTGAGATTCTTTCGCAAGCAATGGAAACCAACGATCCTTTGCAACAATTGTTGGTATTATCAGCGTTATCTTCACATTTAGGGAAAAGCTCTGACGAACTTTTATTCAAAGCTCTGGCCTCAGCCTATCCTGTAATTCGTTTAGAAGCTGCTTACCGTTTGGCGGGATTAAAAAATATTAAAGTCATTGATCATCTCCATTCTTTTATTCATAAGCTTCCTGAAGAAATCCAATGTCTCTCAGCTGCTATTTTCCTAAGATTAGAAACTGAAGAATCGGATACGTATATCCGTCAGCTGCTCTCTTCACCAAAAAGTACTACAAGAAACTATGCAGCTCTGTTGATAGGGGAATACCAACAAAAACGGTTCTTACCAACACTACGACATTTATTAACAAGCGCTTCCCCTTTAGATCGTGAAGCTGCTGTATATGCTCTAGGAATGTTAAAAGATGGTCAGAGTTACAACGCTATAAAAAAGCTGTCGGAGAAACACGATCCCGACTTATCTTTAGCCTCTGCTCAAGCGTTGCTTGCTATTGGTAAAGAAGAGGATGCGCTTCCTATTTTCGAAAAGCAGATACAAGAAGAACACTGTAGAGCTTTATACACAGCACGATTACTATCTAAAGAGATAGGGATTCCTTTAGTACTTCCTGTATTTTTAAATACTAAAAACAGCGAAGCAAAGTTAAATGCAGCTCTAGCTTTGATACATTTAGGCTGCGATCATCCAGAACTTCTTGAATACATTACAGAATGGTTAGTTCAGCGACAATATACCCGAGCATTAGTGCCTACATTTTCCAAAGGGCGTGCAACACAAGCGTGGAAATGCCGAGCAGTAATCCTCCCTCAAAATCCTACAGAACGTGCCAAAGCCTTATCCGCCATTCAACATTCTGAAGAACAGATCCTTGTTTCTCTTTTACAACTACCTAAAGAGGCGTATCTTCCTTATATAGAAAAAATACTCTTAAGTCAGAAAACAGCACTTGCTTCTAAAGCAATCTCTTTTTTAGCACATTCTTCTCATCAACAAGCTTTAGATATCCTTTCACGAGCGTCCCAACTTCCTGGAGAGCCTGTAATCCGTGCTTATGCCGATTTAGCATTATACAACCTTACTAAAGACCCTGAGAAAAAATTATCCCTACATCGTTATGCTCAGGAGCTCATCCAAGAAACGTTATTGTTTATTGATACAGAAGATAGACAACCACACCCTGATTCTCCTTATCTTCGTTATCAAATTACTCCAGAAATACGAGCAAAACTCATGTTAGACATTCTTGAAACTCTTGTGGTATCAAAGACACATGAGGATATTCGTTTACTTATTCAGCTGATGACACAAACAAAAGCAAAAAATTGTCATATCTTAGCTGGGTTATTGATGAAAATGATAGAATAGTGGAAGACATATGAAACGTTGTTTCCCCTATTTCCTTCTATCAGCACTACTGTTGTGTTCATTTTCTGCAGAAGCGTTAACTCATAAAGAAGCTGCAAAGAAAAAAGTATCCTATCTAAGCCATTTTAAAGGGCTATCCGGAACTTTAGATATCGAAGATGGCGTCCTCAATATTCATAATAATCTGCGTATACAGGCAAATCGTGCCTACGTAGACAATGTTCCCGAACGTGGTATGAAATTAATTGCTCATGGAAATGTCATGGTCAATTATCGAGGAAAGACATTAGTTTGCGATTACTTAGAATACTATGAAGATACTGATTCGTGTCTTTTGACCAATGGTAGATTTGCAATGTATCCTTGGTTTTTAGGCGGGTCTATGATGACATTGACTCCTGAAACTTTAATTATCCACAAAGGATATATATCCACCTCAGAAGGTCCTAAAAAACATATTTGTCTTTCCGGAGACTACTTAGAATACTCTTCAGACAGTGTACTTTCTATAGGGAAAACAACATTCAGTATTTGTAATATTCCTTTATTATTCCTCCCGCAATTTTCTATTATGCCAATGGAAATTCCTAAACCTCCAATTAATTTCCGAGGAGGTACGGGAGGATTTTTAGGTTCTTACTTAGGGATTAGTTACTCACCTATTTCTAAAAAGCATTTTTTATCTACATTTTTTTTAGATAGCTTTTTCAAGCATGGCATAGGGGTTGGCTATAACATGCACTTTTCGCAAAAAGAGAAACCTGAAAATGTCTTTAATATGAAAAGTTACTATGCCCACCGCTTAGCGATTGATATGGCAGAACCTCGAGATCGCTACCGCTTCCATGGAAATTTTTCTCTAGCACATAAACAGACAAAATTATCCGGGGAGTATCATTTAAGCGACAGCTGGGAAACGGTTGCTGATATTTTTCCTAATAATTTCTCTTTAAAAAATACTGGTCCTACACAAGTTCGCCTTACCTGGCATGATGCGTTATTAGACGGCCGACTATCTTCTTCCGTGAAGGTAAATCCGTTCCAGAATGTGAATCAAGAACTTCCCTATCTCTCTTTGAAACAACACCCTGTGAATATTAAAAATACAGGGATTTTCATTGAGAATCTGTTTGAATGTGGCTATTTAAACTTTGCTTTTAGCAATAACATTGCTGGTTCCAATTTTTCTTCACTGCGAGCTGCGGCCTCTCCTAAGGTATACCGTGCTATTCCCCTACTTATAGGGACGCTGACACCCACGGTATCAGCATCAGCGATTTATTACAGCAACGTCCCAAAAACATCTCAACGTCATTGCCAAGCTTCTGCGCAAATAAATTTAGATTATCGTTTTTCAGCGTATAAGAATTATCTACACACTAAGCATATTGTAGAGCCTTTTGTTTCATTTACATCGGCAACACATCCATTAGCAAAGAACCACGAACACTATATCTTTTCTATCAATGATGCTTTCTCTTCTCTACATTTATGTAAGATAGGTATTGAATCTTTTATATTAAATCGTGTTTCTCCTAGTGCTCCACGAGCTTCCGCCAAAGTTTGGACAACACAAATTTTTAAAAATACATTTGCAAGATCGACATTTCCCAAAACAGCATGCATGATCTCCTTACCTTTAGATCGTAAAAATACCTTATCTCTAGATGCTGAATGGATATGGAAAAAACATTGCTGGGATCATATGAATCTGCTTTGGCAATGGGTAGGAAGTGATAATATCGGTTTAACTTTAGAATTCCTGCATAGAAGCAAGTATAGCCTTCTTAAATGTGATAAGGAAAACTATATTCTAGATGTTAGTCGCTCTCCTGAAGAACTTTTTAATTCTCCTTTATCAGATCGTCGGAATCTCATTTTAGGGAAGGTCTTTGTTCGTCCGCATCCCTGTTGGAATTATCATCTGACACTACGATATGGCTGGCATAGAACCCAGACACCTAGTTATCTAGAATATCAAATGATTTTAGGAACCAAAGTATTTGAGCACTGGCAGTTATACTCGGTATATGAGAAAAGAGAAGCGGATAACCGCTTCTTCTTTTACCTCAAACTAGATAAGCCAAAACATCTAAGTAATCAGTAATCTTTTACTAAAATGGTTAGGGCTTCTTTTGAACTTGAAGAAATCAATAAGACAAGCAAGTTTTAGACAATAACACACGACTAAGAAGCTTTGTCTGTTATATGGTTATTATAACGACGGCGAATTTTTTCTAGGGCAGACTTAAACTTCTTATAATCCTTAGGCTCTTCCATCTTATCAATGTATAAAATTCCATGGAGATGGTCATTTTCATGCATGATAATACGCGCAGGAAACCCTTCTAAATGTTCTGTGAATTCCTGACCATCGAGATTGATCGCTTTTACGGTAATGCGACGCGGACGGTAAACATCAGCTCGCAACCCGGGAATCGATAAACATCCTTCCCTACCTAAAACAAGATCCTCAGAAACATCAGAAAGTACAGGATTAATATACACCTTGGGGAAGTCACAAAAAATCAGATCCCCATCCTCTGTTTCTCCCTCAACACACATAACAAAAAGACTTACGCTTTCCCCTACTTGAGGAGCTGCTAAACCCACCCCCTTATGAGCTACCATAGTCTCATACATATCTTGAGCCAACTGACGAATCTCGTCAGTAATTTCAAGAATAGCATCAGCCTTTCTACGTAATGTAGGGCTACCGTAATATTCTAATTCTCTAATCATGATTTATCACCCCGCAGATTAGCTACTAATCGCGTCTTCTATTAAATAAAAGGGACAGAGACTGTAGGCAATGGCGAAGGGTACTCCATCTCTTCTTGAACTTTTTCTACTGAAAATATTGTAGAGCCAGGTAGTAGACCATAGAGACAAAATATATAAAAGACTTTTTTCATAAGATGATGACTGTTTTAATTTTATTTCCAAGAAATAGATGGGGTACTTTAGGTAAAAGTCGATAACCTCTAGCGAAGCTTTCTATTCGCTAGAGATTTCTTCTCCATCTGAAGAAACTTGTTCTAGAACATGTACAGGAGGTTCTTGAGAACTTTTCCCCAAGTATGTTGTCGCAAAAGATAGAAACAAACAACTAAAACAGAAAACTACTGCCAGCCAAGCGGTGACTTTCTTTAAAATATCCGGGGTAGATACACCAAAAACGGAATCTCCTGAATCCACGCCAAAAGAAGAACCGAGTCCCATACTCTTGCTTTCTTGAATCAAAATCAGTCCGCAAAGAATTACGCACAAAAGAAGAAAGATAAATAAAAACGAATAAAACAAGGCGGTCACAATGCTTCTCCTAAATCAACAAACCTATCTGAGGTGAATTCCTAGCCCTTTAATTTATTAGGATTTTAAAAATTTCTTTCTAATCCAGTGTCTCTATAGACTGTAAAAATCCCTAAAAGGCCCTGGGGATATTCTCGTATAAAACTAAATTAATCACCATATTGAAAAACATTTTATTGCTTTGGAACACTGTTCTCAAACAAAACCTTAGTGTAAATTCTATGAAAATATTTCACACAACATAGCCAAAAAGCTAATATAATTTTTACTAGCTAACGATTAAAATTCGTGACAACATCGGCAAAAACTTTAGGATCTAAAGAAGCGCCTCCTACTAACAAACCGTCTACATCAGGACAACTAGCAAATCCTTCAGCATTGTCCGCCTTTACAGATCCTCCATAAAGAATAGAAATTGCCTCTGCTTTCTCTTTGGAAAATATATTGCCAAGAACCTCTCGACAAAAAGCATGCGCCTCTTGCACATCAATGGCTGAAGCTACTTTCCCCGTACCAATTGCCCATACCGGTTCATAAGCAATGATTACAGAGGCAGTTTCAGGAAGTTGAGCAAGCCCCAATATCAACTGGTTAGATAACATATCTTTCGTCGCACCCTTTTCTCTAACTTCTAAAGTTTCTCCAATACACAAAACGGGAATAATTCCTTCACGAGATGCGGCGCCAACCTTAAGCGCAATTGTATTGTCTTCTTCATGAAAAATGTGACGGCATTCGGAATGACCTACAAGTACAAAATTAACATTAAATTCTTCTAGCATAGGCAAGGAAATCTCACCTGTAAAGGCTCCAGAGGTATCCTGATGGACATTCTGCGCTCCCAGCCAAATAGGGCTGTGAAAAAATTTTATAGATTCACAGCAAGCATATAAGGCTGTAAATGCGGGAGTTATACCCACACGAGATATAGGAGCAACTTCTTCAAGGAGAGGGCATAAAACAGACAAATAATCTTTAGCCTCTTTAGCTGTCTTATGCATTTTCCAATTACCAAAAATATAACGCTTACGTGCCATCTACGTCCTCAATTTGTTAGCTCGTTCATCTCCCACTATAGACATGATTTCACGATTCTTGCTAGTTTTTTACTAGGAAGGTACTTTATTTTAAAATAATAGAACTTGAAACCTTTCTGTATTCTAGGGCATGGCAATTTCATCTCCTCCTCAAGCAGTAACGGCTCTTACCGAGTCTATAAAAAATCTACTCGAGTCAAATTTTTGTCATATTGTGGTCAAAGGAGAGTTAAGTAACGTCTCTTTACAGCCTAGTGGGCATCTATATTTTGGTATTAAAGATAGTAAATCTTTTTTAAACGGTGCTTTTTTTCATTTTAAAAGTAAGTATTTTGACCGTTGCCCTAAAGATGGAGACTCTGTGATCATTCACGGGAAACTTACTGTTTATGCACCAAGGGGTCAATACCAAATCGTAGCCCACGCCTTAGTTTATGCAGGGGAAGGCGATCTCTTGCAAAAATTCGAAGAAACTAAGAAGCGTCTCGCAGCCGAAGGGTATTTCTCTATAGAAAAAAAACAGCCCCTTAAGAGAATTCCAAAATGTATTGGCGTTATTACTAGCCCAACAGGAGCAGTAATTCAAGACATCTTACGTATTCTTTCTCGTCGTTGTCATCAATACAAGCTCCTAATTTATCCTGTTACAGTACAAGGAGCTACGGCAGCAAAAGAAATATCTCAAGCTATTGAAGTAATGAATAGAGATAAGCTTGTTGATGTTCTTGTCATAGCTCGCGGTGGTGGCAGTATTGAAGATCTTTGGGCTTTTAATGAAGAAATCGTGGTCAAGGCCATAGATGCAAGCAGAATCCCTGTTATTTCTGCTGTTGGACATGAAACAGATTATACATTATGTGATTTTGCTGCTGACGTGCGTGCTCCCACCCCCTCAGCTGCTGCAGAAATCGTCTGTCAAAGTAGTCAGGAACAAATTCAAATATTTAAAAGTCATTTACGCTATCTGAATGCTCATGCACAGCAACTGCTTGCAGGGAAAGCAAAGCAAATTCAGCAATGGAAGCGTTACTTAGATCACGTAGATTTTTTCCGTCCTCCCCACCAGTCTTTAGACTATCTTCGTGTATCTATAGAACGGTCAATACAAACAAAACTTTCACAAAGCAAGCAACGCTATATGCAATACACGCGCTGGTTGCAAAGCGATATTTTAAAACGTGTGACTTACCGTCTCCAAGATCTTTGGAAAATGATCAATCTAGCTTTCCAAAATCGTTTGCTCGCTTTAAAACACCACTGTGTACATATTAAAAAAAATCTTATCATTCACAACACACAGCAGTATAGGCAGAGATTAGATCCTTGGAGAGATCAAATTCACAGAGCTTTATCTCAGCGTTTAGGATATTTTCATCAATCTTTAGCCCACAAGCAAACGTTATTAAAACATTTTACAACCAAAATTAATCAATTATTTATTAAAGAAAAATATACCCTTAACCTCTTAAAAAAGCGGTTAAATAAAGCTTTCGTTTATACAGTATGCGAACGTAGGGAGCATTTTTTATACTCTAAAGAAAATCTCTTACTTTCCCTAAACCACCTTGTGGAAAGACATCGAGAAAAATACCACACTATTTCTAAACAGTTGATTTCATTAAATCCTAAAAATGTTTTAAAACGCGGGTATGCTATGCTCTTTGACTTTAATGAAAATTTGGCTATCATTTCGGCGAAAAGTTTACATAAACATAGTTGTGTAAGGGTAAGACTACAGGATGGAGAAGCCACTCTTACTGTGACGGATGTTCAGAATTTTGAAACTCAAGAGTTCTAAACTATGGAAGAAATTCCCTTTGAAAAGGCTATGGAAAGGTTAGAAGAGATCGTGGATCTTATGAATCAACCTTCAACATCTTTAGATGCCTCTTTAAAATTTTATGAAGAAGCAGATGCCCTAATGCGTATATGTGAATCACGGATCCGTAAAGCGGAAGAACGTGTACGTGAGTTATCTGAAAAACGAAATGAAGATTTTCTTGCAGAAGAAGAGTCTTTCGTACATTAACTGTAGAGAGCGCGATGCCTTGTAATGATGTAGATACCATAATTCAAGAACTTAGTTCGTTACAAAATCAGTTAAGCGCTCTCGACTCTCTTGATGTTATTTTAGTTGTATATGAAAAAATGTTTTCCCTGATACATCAGGGTTTAGATAAGATCTTAGTCAAAGATCAACAATGTTATCTCCTTTCTGTTCAGCCTAATGGAACTCTTCTAAAAGATACATTAGATCAGCCTGTTCTACAAACATTCTCTATGACTACACAACCATGACTTCTCACACTTCCTCTATTTTAAGTCAAATTTCATCTCCAGAAGATCTTAAGAAGCTTTCTTTTGCTGAGCTTTCTCTTCTTGCTGAGCAAATACGTCATAAAATTATTTCTGTCCTTATTAAAACAGGGGGGCATTTAGCTTCCAATTTAGGAATTATTGAATTAACAATAGCTTTACATTATGTCTTTTCTTCTCCAGAAGATAAATTTATCTTTGATGTTGGGCATCAAACGTACCCTCATAAACTGCTTACAGGGAGAAACATAGAAGAATTTGAACGCATTCGTCATGATGGAGGATTAAGTGGATTTACCTCACCTTTAGAAAGTGCTCATGATTTATTCTTTTCAGGTCATGCAGGCAACGCTTTATCTTTAGCTTTAGGTATGGCAAAAGCTACTGAGAAGTCTAGAACACACGTACTTCCTATTCTTGGTGACGCAGCTTTTTCCTGTGGATTGACTTTAGAAGCTTTAAATAATATTCATGCCGATCTATCCAAATTTATTGTCATTTTAAATGACAATAACATGTCGATTTCTCAAAACGTGGGTGTAATGTCCAAAAGCCTATCACAATGGATTCACCACCCCAAATTTAGTTTGCTTTCACGCAAACTAGAAAGGTCATTATCAAAGATTCCCCGCTACGGCAAAAGTATCGCTAGGTGCTCGCATAAGGTTTCCACTTGTTTAAGGTCTTTATTTTGTCCGATTCCTATTTTTGAGCAGTTTAACTTAGCATATATGGGTCCTGTGGACGGTCACAACATAAAAGAATTAGTATCTTTATTTCAGAAGGTACGTGATTTACCCTTCCCTATTCTTATTCATGTCTGTACAAAAAAAGGAAAAGGTTTAGAGGTAGCTCAGGAAAATCCTACAAAATACCATGGAGTAAAGGCCAATTTTAAACTTACAGCGGAAGATAAATTACTTCCAATGATTAAACCGCAGCTTACTTATCCTGATATTTTTGGGAAAACTATATGCAAACTTGGAGAAACCTCTCCGAATTTGCATGTGATTACACCGGCGATGTCCTTAGGATCACGGTTAGAAACATTTAAAGAAACATTTCCTGAGCGTTTTATCGATGTAGGCATTGCTGAAGGTCATGCTGTGACGTTTTCAGCTGGAATTGCTAAAACCAATACTCCTGTAATTTGTTCTATTTATTCGACATTTTTGCATCGTGCTATGGATAATGTTTTCCATGATGTATGTTTACAGAATCTCCCGGTGATCTTTGCTATAGATCGTGCAGGTTTAGCATATGGAGATGGTTGTAGCCACCATGGTATTTATGATTTGAGTTTTCTTCGTGCTATGCCCAACATGATTATCTGTCAGCCGAGAAGCTCTATAGTTTTCCAGCAACTGCTTCAATCTTCTCTACATTGGAAAAGGCCTTCAGCAATTCGTTACCCCAATATTACAGCGCTTCAAGGTG
Source organism: Chlamydia buteonis (assembly GCF_900634605.1). Taxonomy (NCBI): domain Bacteria; kingdom Pseudomonadati; phylum Chlamydiota; class Chlamydiia; order Chlamydiales; family Chlamydiaceae; genus Chlamydia; species Chlamydia buteonis. The sequence goes on along the minus strand of NZ_CAAAFM010000002.1, from coordinate 27,754 downwards.
ACCCTATCACTACCGATATAACGATGTATCGAGATCCAGGATTAGGAGAAATATTGAGTCAGGGTGAAGATGTTTTGATCGTAGGTCTGGGGCACATGTGTAGTGCGGCGTTGTCTATAAAATTGCAGTTACTTACCCATGGAATTTCTGCATCTGTCGTAGACCCTATATTCATCAAGCCATTTGACAACAATCTCTTTAGCATCTTATTGATGCACCATTCCAAAGTCATCATTATAGAAGAACATTCTATTCGTGGAGGATTGGCATCAGAATTTAACGATTTTCTAGCTACCTATAACTTCAAAGTTGACATCTTACACTTTGGGATTCCCGATAGTATCTTTTCTCATGGAGATAAAGAGAATTTATTAAAAAGAGTGGGACTAGATGTAGACAGTATGGTTAAACGTATTCTCACATACTTTAACTTCCGCACAAAGAAAGCTCCGTCTAACAAGTTGAGTATTGTCTAGTCCTTCATCAGGGGATTATGTACTATTTTTTCCCTACTTAACCTGTTACAGAAGCTACAAATTTAGTTTCCCTGCAGCAACGACTAAAAGGTGATAGGTATAACGTAGGAAGACACTGATCCGCTTGCAAAATAACTGGCGACAACACCGGAAGGCAGGGAATATAATTACGTGTACGCACTTTGCAATAGTATAACCAAGTCTCCATGAAAGATTCCTAGAGTATGTATTCTGAATATTTACTGACCAACAGAATTTAAGGAAGTAAACCCCTCTCTTCTATTAATCTTGATGAGAAATAATACCATATTAGACTTTCAATTTCTTCATTAAAAAAAACGCCTTTATAAAAATAAAAAATCTCTTATAAAAACATATAAATTAAAATCTTGTGAGTTTAATTTATATTTTTCTCTTGTATAGAAAAAGTCTGCTTTAACGATAGCCTGAGATTGACTCAGGCATGCAATGAGAGAAGGTCAAATAGTTTGAGATAGTCATCGAGAGACAGGGTCTCTGGACGAGTTTTGTCAGAAAAATTTAGTTGGCTTAAAGCCTCAAAAACGCGTTCTTTAGGATAAAGATCTTTAAGAGCATTCGCTAATAGTTTTCGTCTCTGCCCAAATGCAGCTCTAGTTAAAGAAAAGAATTTCGTACGAAGAGGTTCTTCAAGAGGAAAGCTATCTTTTACTGTCATATGAACAACCGCTGAGGATACCTTCGGTTTTGGTAAAAAGCATCCTGGACTAACTTTAAAAGCGTAGCGCACATCCACGAAAAATTGTAAAAAGATAGTTAACGATCCGTATTCTTTACCTCCGGGTTGCGCTGTAATACGTCGCGCGACTTCATCTTGGATCATTACCGTAACAGTTTTCCACTGGTTAGGAACTTCTAAAAATAACTTTGTTAATAAAGGTGTGGTAATATGATAGGGCAGGTTAGCAACAACTCGTCCTTTTCCTTGCCAGCCTTTATCTTGAAGTTGTGATAAAGGATATTTACAAGCATCTGTGATTTCGAGATTTATGGGAAGTTGCTTTAATGTTTCCTCAAACATAGGATCCTTTTCTAAAGCAACGACATGAGCTCCTTGATTAATGAGTACTTCGGTAAGAGCTCCAAATCCGGGGCCTATTTCTAATACCCAATCCCCATCCTGTACACAAGAAACAGCAAGGATCTTCCTTAGAATATTCCCATCTATCAAAAAGTTCTGTGAAAGGCCTTTTTTAGGATGGCCATGAACTTCAGCTAAAAAGCGGCTAAGTTGTTCAGGAGAACTGCGTGACAAACGATCTCCTAAAGTAATGAAAATAGAGGTGGGGCTTCTTCAGAAAGCAACTTAGCAATCATCGATGAGTCAAAGCCATAGCGCGCACGCAATTTCCTTTTATACTGACTTTCTATACTCTCAGCATAGTTCATAAATAACGTTTGCTTAATCTGAGTTTCTATTTCTTCCAAAGGCTGCATAGGCATTGTAGATTTCTCAAGAAGCACATAGAGCTTATGCCCTGATTTATGAGCTTTAGGTTGACTACACATAGCCAGGGGATAGTTCACACTAGATAATTCCATTTTATGAGCATCTGACAATTCTTTATCATTACGTATGAACTCTTCAGAACAGACAAATTGTCCCCCTTGAGATAGAGCCAGAGCAGATAAGCGCTCTTTATTCCAACTTTGTGTTTCATTTAAACGCGCGCATATCTTATCGGCAATTTGACTAGACAAGGATTCTGTGGCGGCTTTAATCGTAACTACTCGGTATTTCCATAGTGTAGTTTTTGCAGCTTCTTCAGCCAACTGGTTGTAATGCTCTCGGATTTTCCCTGGAGTAATTTTAAGCATTACCTTAGAGCGAACCATCATTCCCATCACTCTTTGAGCTATCAATGTACGATGAACTACTTTAAATATATCGTCAGGGGTCATATCGAAATGAACGTAAAAGAAAGATAAATCTCTACCAAACATAGCTTCGACTTCCTGATTAACTGCAGTAGGGTCTACTTGGATTTTTTTAGCTTTAGCGTCGGCAACCATAAGAAATTCGTCAATTACAGATTCTAAAACTACCGGCCACATAGCTGTGTAGTACTGCGAACGTGCAGGGTAAGACTCTATAAGTTGAGGGTAGGAAGAAGCAAAAAGAAGATTTAATTTCTGGATAACATCTAAAGTAGTAACAACAGTATCGTCATCTATTTTAAATAACACACGATCATGAATAGCTATTCCTGCGGGTTCCTCAGGGATCTTTTCATTAGGGTAGGGGTACTCGCGCTGTTTAGTAGGAAGAGAACCTTCATGCCCTATTAAAAATCCCGGTAAACAAACCAAACCGACCAAAGAGAAAACGCTTAGTGTTTTGTTCTTCATGATTTGCTACTCCCTACTGGTTGACATGTCTAGGGACTAACTATAAGAAATTAACCAAATTTTGACCACTTCGAGAAGAAATCTTCTCACAAATAAATGGAAGGTAAAGAGTTATTTTGAATTCATATAGGTGCGAAACTCTTCAATGTTGGAGAATTTCCTCCCTACCCCCGACTCTAATAAGCAAATAACTGTAGATGTTTGCCCTTCCTTAGGGATCAGACAGTGTTCATATTCAGGAAGAATCTCTTCTAATGATTCACGCTCTTTTTCCCGCATCCAAACAATAGAGATATGAGGAAGAAACAATCCTGCTAAGCAGGATAAAATTGCCTCACAATCATGATCATTGGCTAAAGAAATAAGGATTTTTTGATGATTACGTGAAAAATATGCTTGTGCGGCCATGAGATTCCCTAAAGAAGAAAACTTATGGGTATGCCATCGAGCTTGCGCAATCTGTAGGATATCTTCCGCATAGGTAAGGTAATGTTTTTTTTCTGTAAGCATATGCAATTTGATTAAAGCTTGGCAAACAAGAGCATTTCCCGAAATGGCTTCACCATCAGAGAGGTTTTCCTGTTTTAACAGTAATGCAGAGTCTCTACCATCCGTGGTGTAAAATCCCCCACTTTCCGAACGGAAGGATACAATTACCTCTTTCATAAGATCTTCAGCTAACAATAACCACTGAGCTCCACAACCAGTTTCATAAAGAGCTATGGCTCCTAAAATCACCCCGGCGTAGTCTTCCAATCCTCCTGAGTATTTTGCGTCGCCATCTCGCCACCTACGCAATAAAATGGAATGCTTGCATAAATTTTTACAAATAAACTCGCCACACTTTTTAGCAATACCGATGTAAGAAAAATCACCGAGGATTCTCCCTGCATACGCTAGTGTGTAGACCATCCAACCATTTTGAAAGGCAAGAGATTGGTCATCTTTGAAAGGCCGTGCTTTCTTATTTCTATGTATGAACAATTTTTCTTTAAGCCTATCGATAATCTCATGGAATTCTTCTATTGTGCAACCATACTTATCCGCAATCTCTTCGATATCAATATGAGAAGGAATATGAAGAATGTTTCTTCCATTACAAAACCCCTCTCTAGAAATCCCATAGTATTCACAAAAGATCTCGGCATTTTCTCCAAGCACTTCGCGGATTTCCTCTCCGGACCAAGTGGCGTATCCTCCCTCAGTATCCCCCCAACGTTCTCCATGTTCTGAAGTATAGAATGCTCCCACCTCAGGATTATAGAGTTCAGAAAGAATATAATGGAGCGTTTGCTTAGCTATAGAACGATACTCAGGTTTTTTCATACATACCCAAGCATCCAAATAATCTAATAACAAGAAAGAGTTATCGATCAGACGTTTTTCAAAACATGGAATTAACCATTTATCATCAATGGTATAGCAATAAAATCCCCCACCCAAATGATCGAAAATCCCTCCTTTTGCCATCATTTGCAAAGAACGATCTACAAAAAATAAACTTCTATTATCTTGATACTCTACACCATAACGCAAGAGAAACTGGCTCAACAAAGCCGGTGGGGTTTTTGGAAACGCTTTTACTCCTCCATAATGGGGATCAATATCGTGATATATTGCCTCTACTGTTTTTCGGAGGATACCTTCTTCTAATATTTCTTTTCTTGCGCATCTCTCTATAAATGAAGCAATCTCAAGAATCTTATGAGCTTGACGAACAAGCACATCTCTTTCCTCAGGATTCTCCCACATCAAATTCAGCCTCTCTATCGTCTGTGAAAACGACGGTAGCCCTAATTTCCCTTCTGCCGCCAAATAATTTGCGGAGAAAAAAGGCAGAAGATCTGGAGTTAAAAATACATTTAGTGGCCAAGAAGGAGAACTCTGATGCTCTTCTGATATCGAAAGCATTTGTGCAAGATCAAAATAAAGATTCGCCACATGAGGCAATTCTTCTTTATCTACCTTAATATTAATAAAATGCTCGTTGAGTATTGCAGCAATTTCAGGATTTTTGAAGCTTTCCTGAAGCATAACCTGACACCATCGAGAGTGTGCACAACCAATAGAAAGGAAAATTGGCTTATCCTCTTTCATAGCCAGGTCAAAAGCCTCGCTACACCAAGGATACCAGTTTACCGGTGTATGAGCATAAAGAAGCAAATACGGTGATTTTTCAGTAATAAGTCTGTTAGTATATAGAGGCTGCGACATGATAAAATAAAAAAACCAAAAGTCTATACTCCATTTTAGATCAAACAACGTACTTTTAATATGATTTTTATCATTCGATTTTTATTAAATTATTTATACATAAAGCCATAATTCTAATTAATTTCATTTCTATTTAAACAAATAATAATAAAAGATTCCTATCTCATTTATTTTCAATAAAATCGCTCTTGAGATTACTGTAGGACTTCTCCAACAACATTACAAGATAGCAAGGCACATTAGCTTGTTTTTAGCGTTTTAAGAATACGAGAAAATTATGGTTGGGCTTGATTTCCTAGCGAGGAATGCCTAAACTAGTCCTCTCAAGGAAGAGTGGCAGAGTGGTCGAATGCATCTGATTCGAAATCAGAAGTTCTCTTAAAGGAACCGGGGGTTCGAATCCCTTCTCTTCCGTTATCTATTTCTTTCTAAAGAATTAAATTTTAGGGAATGAGCCCTCCATTTTATCCTAAGGGCTTTTCCCTAACTTTTTTAAAATACTATCCTTGACCCTCTGGACCAATGACATAGGTCAGCAAAGACTGAAAGTACCTATCGGATAGTTGGTTACATAATTGCAACCACTGTAGGTTAGCAACTTCAGATTTATAGCTCTTGACGCGTTTTACAGCTGGATTATAGAGCATCCCTATAAAATAAATATTTGCTCGTTTGCATGCTGCTTCTGCAGAAATCAGGTTCTCCTTATTCTGATCCAAATATATCACTTGTTGTGGCAACGTTTCTAAAGTTGAAAATAAAGTAGAGAGAACTTCTTCCATAGAGATTCCGTTAACAAGCCCTCCAGTAAAGAGGATTTGCTCTTCTATAAACATCACATGTTGAGGTCTACCAAGTGTTTTTAGATGTGGCATCCACCCATCACTACGGGCTGGTAAGCATGAAGAAAACACTACACCTAAAGCTTGGGCAGAACGAAGAAAATGATTCGCCATAGGGATAGGAAATTGAGACACTCCCATTACCCAAGCTTCAGATAAAGCTAAAGTTTCTATAGCTTTAGGAACTTCAGGATGAATAAGCTCATACTCTACCGCAAATGACACAGCAATTCTTTCGCAAAAAGCCTTTGCAATAGGATCATAATCAGACTGTTCTTTTTTTAGATTTTCTAAACGCTCGTTAAACCAAGAGCTGGTTCCAAGCATTTGTTTAGGGAAGACGAGAGTTTCGTCCAAGCCTAATAAAACTAACGAACCTTTTCTTGCGTATTTATTCACAGCTTGTATATCAGACACTTTGATAATACTTGCTTCTAAGGAAAATACTGAAAAGAAAACTGAGATAAAAAATATTACCTTCATAGCAATGCTCTCAAAGACAAAAAATTGTTTTATTGTACGGAGCATCTCTTTAGGAAGAAATATTTTTTTATATAAAGCTACCCAAGGATTAAATATGTTAGCAAAACTAAAAAAGGGCCCCAAGCACCCTCTCAGGGGGACAGAGAGGATACTATAAGGCTTGTTTCAAATAAATAATATTAACTCTTTTGATTAAGAGAATCTAGCGATAATTGCGCTGTAACATCGGAGATAACTGCAAACGCATGTTCTTCTTGAATCTCGACCGCTGCCGAATAAGGGTAAACATAGGAAAATATGCTTTCTGCAGCAGGATAATATACTAAGCCAAAAAATTTGATCCCCAAATCTATACATTCTCGTCCTAAAGTTTTGATTTCTTCAGGATTATCAGTTAAAAATACTATGTTCTTTGGCATTTTATTTTCATAGATAAACAACAACTTCATAGCTTCTGGAAACTCTAAAGTACTACAAAATAAAACACCCTCTTGTACTAATGCAGATGCACTACACCTCTGTGTAGTTTCCAAAAAAAAGTCTTCTGTAGGAAATGCTCGCGAATGCAATTCTATACCGCATTCTTTTAGGCTCTTTAATGTTGAAGAAACGGATTCGATTCCTAATGAAGAAATTCCCAATAAAGAACATGAACATTCAGAAAGTATCTGAGAAAACCGATCCGCCACATTTAACTCTAAACATTCTTTGCTTACTAATGTATCTATGAGCACCTGTTCTTCAGCCACCCGTTTTTTTGCCTTAAAAAAATCTCCAAAACGCTTAGAAAGCCTTGACAACCTGTTTTGATACCAGCCCGGAGAACCTATATATTTATGCTGAATTACACTATCTACGTTAATACAAAATAAAGTATCCTCTTTGTTTTTTTCTAAATGTGTAAAAACCTCGTCAAAAGAATACGCCATTGTCATCGGCACATGCTTTTTCTTTGCTGCCTCAGCTGTAGTCAATGTACCTAAGATAGCTACTGTAAGTATGGACACCTTAGGGAGATATTTCAGCAGACTTGTCACGTTTATCACATCTTGGTTATATAAGTGGGGAAGTCATAAGAATTTTTTGAAATAAAATCAACAAGAAAGATTTTATCAGCCGAAAAAAATTCGTCCCACACTCCTATTTCAACGATTTTTCCACTTTCATTATTACCACTAAATTCCTTCGGAAAATTTCGTATTTCCCCTTTTCACCCGTTCAAATCCATAAAGTATTTTAAAAAAAATTCAGAACAGAGTCCCATAGAGATCATCCCAATAGTCTTTGGAAGGTACTAGCGAACCAATTCTATCTTTATTAAAAAATGCTCAAAATAACCCTCAGACAACTAAAATACAAAAAGGTTGCAAGACCTTCTCGGGCCAATGTAGCTCTCCTAGTATTGCTTGTTGCGAATAGTTTGAAGTTGGTTATATTCCTGTAAATAAAGAAAGTGTGACTAAAATTAATCCTCAGGATGATGATATTGCATAGCAAAGAATCTGTGTTCAAAATGCCAGCAATTTAATCGCATTACTCTCTGCTAGAACAATATGTTAGACAAAAAATGAAAATAGACACTTAAAACCTTATAAAGCGGCTTTTTATCGTACAGGAAGCCCTCTTGCATTCAAAAATTTTTTATAGACTTAAAATATTTTTTTGAACAAAATTTGCCCCCTAAATGCTTTTTAGCTCATAAAATGAGGATAATTCTCACATTGGTTGTTTCAAATTTTCTCCAAGATTAACAATGTAATCTATCTATTTTACGTAAGAGTAACAACTCTTATAAACCCTCTCTACAAAATGTCAAAAATGCATAAAGCCATTTAGCAGAAGAATAAGAACCATCAACAGTATAAGGGTTCTTAGTAAACCACGTTGTTATTTATGGAGTAAATTATGTGCTGCCCTGGAATTAGCATGAGCTGCCGCTCAAAACAAGATGCCTATGAAGAAGAAACTATTTCTTTAAATGGGATTACAAAACAACCTGGATGCGCTTCAGAATTTAGTTTAAAAGTGGGTGATCCAACATTACTAGATACCATTCGTGCTGCTGGAGACCTTCTCTCTGATGCTTTAAATTCTGCAAGAATACAACGCACCAGCCAATTCTGCCAAGATTCTTGCAGGCCTTGGTGTGCAGACAATTGCTGGAGTCCTTTCCTATGTTTCTTCGATTGTCTTTGCACATGCATGATTACTCCTGATGAACATCTAGGATCTGAAGAAAAATACGATGATTTAACTGATTTTATCCAACAACAAAGAGATGAGTACGGCCCTATTTGCGTTGGTATCGCAATGAAAAACGGCCCTTGGGATATTGCTAAATTACTAGCAGAAGGTTTTACTTTATCTTCTGAGCAGAAAACTCTATTTTCAGAAAAATGCGAAGAAGCAAAAAATCAGTTAGGTAGATGCTTAAAAGGAGGCTCTCAACAAGAACTCTTCAAAGTTGCTAATGCTGCGCATCAACTTCCTTCAAAAGGTTCTACAGAATTAGAAAATGTGAAACACTCTTTAGAAGAGTCTATCAACATCTCAACTCCTCCTTCTCTTCCAACATGTTTAATTCTTTATCCTTCTGAAAGCCATGAAACAGCTGCTAATGAACAGAGATCTGGGTACTCTCTGAATATCCAAAGGTTACAGCACCAACTTAGCCAACTAGAAGTTTTAGATGTGAATTCTCAAACGACCGGTTTCTTAGGATTTCAATCCCGAGCTGCTGTAAATATTTTGTTACTCACTTTAAATAAGTATGTAAATGAGGAGAAAAATATTTTTGATCACCCAGGATTTGGATTGAGCATAGAAGAATCAAAATATCGTACTTTACTTCTTCTTGCATTATTAGCTTTAGGTTTTATTCCTTTAGGTGCAGAACAAGAAGTTCCTACATCTTTAGAACAACTAGAAAATACAAGTAAAGAACTTCGCACAAAAGAGAAAAGTACGTTTGTATCTTCTGTGGATTCACGATCTTTTGGAACGGAAGTCAAAGTAAACGCAGGAACACACCATCTGCCTAAATACGGACAAAGAGTTGTTCTTAACGGTCGTTTGACTGAAAGTGCGGAAAGATCGTGTGTTGACGGGGCAACACCTGAAAACATAAGAGGTGCTCAGCTTTGGGATTTCACAAATCCTAAAGCTCAAGAAGCCCTTCTCAAAACGGCTAAAAACGTCACAGCTATGACTTCAAGTCTATTTTTAAGATAATCATCAACACACAATTTAGGGGCGGCTTCCTCCGCCTCTGCTATCCAACAAGGCTTTCAACTTATACAGATATCTCACAATCTTGACTAAGTGAAAAGATTAAAATTTTTACGTAATTCCGTGCCAACCACAACCTCTGCAAATTTTTACCCTATCCTCCATATGTTCAGCCACCTAACAAAAGAAATTCTTGGTAAAAAAAGCACTTTTTGAAACCATGGAAGCCATTTTAATCTCAAGAGTTAGGATACGACGAGTATCCTAACTCCCTATCTTTTGTTATCGGGAGATATCATATGTGCTGCCCACCTGGTGGATGTAGTTGCAAGTTGACTCTGCAAGAAAGAGGCGGAGACTCTTCACAAGCAAATATACCACTACAACAAATGGTGGTTACCCAACAACCTGGAAAGCGAGTTTCCTTGGATCTTCAGGTTGGAGACACACCAATATTAGAGACTATACAAAAAGCAGGAGTAATAGCGACTTCTTTGTTAAATGCACCTCAAACACAACGCGGTGCGAATTATTGCCATGAACATTGTAGCCCTTGGTGTGATAGCCATTGCCCAAATTGGCTTTCCCATTGCTTTCATTGCCTATGTACCTGCATCATAAATCCCCCCCCTGATCAACCATCAGGAGCTCATCCTGATCTTCTACAGTTCTTAGATACTATGAAACATAAGCACGGTCCGATTGTTTTAGGGATGGGAGCACAGCAAAGCAATATGAATTGGCCTATTCTTCTTGCTGAGGGGCAAACCTTACCTGAGAATCAAAAAGCAGAATTCGATCAGTTGTGTCTGGACATAAAAGAAAACTTAAAAAAACTCTTGGCAGGTGGAATACAACAAGAACTCTTTGATCTAGCTAATGATCCTAGTGAAGTCCCTAAAATCAACGAGACTGACACCATAATGACAAAACGTGGTTACGGTGATTTTCTCTGCAAAAGACAAGATACACCTCCACCATGCTGGATTATCTATAACAAGGGCGAGGAGCAAGCTCTAGAGACCGCACAAAGTGTCTCTGCAATACATTATACTAAACAGATCAATTACAGCAAGCTCCTATCTCAGCTTTACCAACTTAACGTTATGGATTTATGCAGCGGAGACACGTTCCCTCTAGGTGGAAAAGACGGGAAAAATGCTCTATGCATATTGAAAAACACCCTAAGTTGTTTAGTTGGAAACGCTCCATGCTTTGCTTATGGAAGAGACGGTTTTAGCCTTAGTCTGCACCCTAAGAAATTGTTAAAACTGATTATTCTTGTACTTTTAGCTTTAGGTTATGTTCCCATAAGTAGTGGAGGAGAAAGTCCTAAGGCAACACTTGATGAACTAAAAAAAGTATCCGAATTCTTAAAATTGCAGTGGGACGCGTACGGCCGAGCTTTTCTTCCGGGAGATCCTGATAATCCTTTTGACGACTCAGAAGTAGATGGTTTGGAAACTGATTCCTCTCGGAATCATCAACTAAACTCTACGGATGAAACAGATTCGGACAAAGGTGATGACGATTGGCTTTCAAACAGCGCGCAGGAGCAGCTACTCGGAATGACTCAAACAATCAATAGCCTCTTGGCATTACTTGGATAACAATAAAGATAAAGAGGCAAAAATTGCCTCTTTAGCATAGGTTATCCGTCTGCTATTAAAAAATAGAGAGTAAGGACCCTAGCCACCAAATCCCAATACCACTGACGACGATAAGTCCTGCCCACCAAAGATTAAATAAACTACGAATCGCTTTCTCTGGGGAGTTTCTTCCTCCCATAGACTCTAAATCTAAAAGCATCTCCATATTATGCTCTGAAAACTCTTTGAAGATTTTCATAACATAGGGATGATCTTGAAGAATACGCTCACCATCTAATCCTAGGTACGCGGCATATTTCTTGATAAATCCCTGCGCATAAATTGGGGAAATTAGCTTGCCTAAATAGCCGTTTTCTATAGCTTCTAAACATGAATAACGTATGGATGTTGCTGCTTCTACATCTTTTAAAGATAAGGATTGTTCTTCACGTTTTGTGCGAAATACCTCGCCTAAATGTAACAGTTCTTTATGAATTTGTTCTACCATAGAGATTCCTTTGCAGGTACCTAAATGCTAAACTCTAGATCTTTTCTAGAGCCCCTATCTCATTTATAGAAAATGAGACCTTCTCCCCTGTTTCAAGATCCTGCTCACTTGCGGGAATATACAGGATTAACGTTTAATTTGTACTTCAAAAACCGCATATACACTATACATCCTTATGTTATGTATAGCATAACAATAAATATACCCAGTAAAAACATAGACAGCGATAGAGATCCCTATCCTGAGTACGACAAGATAATTCGACGCTTTTTTTTATGTCCACACCGTTTGTTACTACACTCTCTCCTTCTCTGCATGGCCTACTTAAAGATCGTCTTGAGGAAAAGGGTTTCATTTTAACGCAACCACAGCACACTATTTTCCAAGCACGTTCTCCCTCGGTAAGCTGTACTCTCTATAACTCAGGGAAACTCGTTGTTCAGGGGAAAGGTTCACAAGAGTTCATTGATTTTTTCTTAGAACCAGAAATTTTACTGACATTTACCCATAACCGTATGGAGAAGGATCTGCGTCCTCGCCTAGGCGTAGATGAATCGGGGAAAGGAGATTTTTTCGGTCCTCTATGTATCGCGGGAGTCTATGCTCGCGATGTGGAGACTTTGAAAAATCTTTATAAAACAAAAATCCAAGATTCAAAAATGCTCAATGATAATCAAATCCTATCATTAGCAAAAACCATTCGAGCATGTTCTACATATGATGTGATGATTCTTTATCCAGAAAAATATAACGAACTTTATGCAAAGTTCCATAATCTGAATATTCTTCTAGCCTGGGCTCATGCTACTATTATCGATCAACTTGCTCCGCGTCCCTCTGGAGAAGTTTTTGCTATCTCAGACCAATTTGCTTCATCAGAAAGTATTTTACTTCAAGCATTAAGAGAAAAAAACACTGATATCTCGGTAATTCAAAGAGTTCGCGCAGAACAAGATATCGTTGTTGCCGCAGCCTCTATACTAGCAAGAGAAGCCTTCATTAATACTATAACCAAACTAGAACAACGTTTTTCTGTAAAGCTACCTAAAGGAGCCTCTGCTCATGTGAAATCTGCAGGGAAAACCATATTAAACACTCAGGGAAAAGAGATTTTATCGCTTGTTTGTAAGACGCATTTTAAAACATTCTATGAAATTTGTGGCTCTACAGATATATAACAAGGCGATATGGAAAACAAAGTACAAACTGTAGAAATAAAAATCGACTTATAACGTACTCTTGTGAAAATGAGTAGTAATCTATCCTATGAAAGTATAGTCTAATTTTCATTAAGATAGGTCAAAATAGTTAATAATCGTTTTCAAAAAAGGACAATCTCTCCTTCTTAAAAACATTGCTGAGAGGATAGTTTCTTGTAGGAGTTGTAAATAGAGATATGTTGAAGTTGTTATTTCATGTGATGACTCTAGCTGGTCATCTGCTCTCCACACCCATCTACATTATTCATGATGCTTGCGGTATCGACAAAGAAACTCGTGAAGCCTCTCCTAAATCTCATCCTTTTTCCCTACAAACTCAATACCTACAAGTAGAAAAAGCGGACTTTAAAAAATTACCAAATCAATCCCTTGGCTACCGTCAATTTGACACAACTGTACTTTGTACACTTCCAATCACATCACAAACCGGCGCCCTCTTTTCTACAGGGTATGTAGGAGCTCATATCCTTTGGGATGACGCTCAGCCTGTAGTTGGAGATCCCAACTCTTTAGGATACTATACCTTCCAAAAGAAATCGTATTATAGCTATATCTTGCTGTCTGCAGGGGTTTACACCTTGTCATTAAAAAATTGGCAATGGTCTGCAGTTGTGTCCAGCCTTATTGATCCGGAAAATATTGAGGCAGGCTATAGCCTATACCAAGCAGTACTCTCTGGAAAATACCAAGCTACACAACAACTATCTGTTATTTTTGGTGTAATTAATGAAACAGGACTACATCAAGAAAAGGCCTGGCCTTTACTAGGTGCCACTTATAAACCTAATGACAAACTTACAATCAACTGTATCTATCCGGTAAACTTCTCTGTAGAGTATAATTGCACCTCTGTTTGTGATTTTGGCGCTGCCTATCGCCTCACTCGATTAAGAAAAAAACTCCATCCCAATGATCTTCCTTCTTCCGAGGGTATCTTTGAATACCAAGGGCGGGAAATCGAGGGCAATGTTAAACTCTATCCATGGCCAGGAAGCTTCGTGAAGTTATTTTATGGGTGGTCTATCGGTAGTGATATTTCACTTGCTGATAGCCATAATAATAATGTGACGAATTATCCGTTTAAATCTTCGGCTTTCTTTGGTGGATCTGCTGTGCTTTCTTTTTAGAAGAAAACAAAAAGCATCTATTTTTCACAAACCGACTATATATAAAAAAACTTTTACTTCTATACTTTTATAGATGTCTTTCCAGAACCATCTATTTAAATTAGAATTTCGATTGTAGTAAATTTTAAAACTATTTAAAATGTTTGCATTCTAAAATGTGAGTGCATTTTTAAGGTTAAAATGAATTGTCGTGAAGTTTGTAAAAAAAGCTCACAGATTTATTTCGATTCTACTTTTCCCGAGAGGGTTTTAGCGCGTCGCTGTCAAAATAAAGCTCAACAATATCCAAAGACAGCCATGACCATTGAAGTGTTAGCCTCTGTTATTTTTGGTACACTTAAAATTATCACTTTCCCTCTAATGACATTCTCAAACTTAATATTAATCCCGCTTACCTTGATAATAACAAGCATCCGATCAAGAGACTGTAGCCAAGCTCTTTCTTATTTCACCGCTTGGGTGATTAGTTTGCTAGTTTCTGCAATGATCATCGGCGCTATTTTCGGTTTGGTGATGATCTCTCCGCAAGTAGTTTTCTTTATGATCGGTGTCTTCGGAGCCCTGGGCGCTAGCGCTACTCTTTTAAACATTCACAGGGGATTATTTCCTGTAAAATCTTTACAAACTCAAGAGATTAAAAGAACTGCAAGCTTAGAAGAAAGCGCCTCTTCTCCATCCATCGCAGAACTCTCGCCGACACTTAACCAGCAAAATTCTTCTGAAGCCGCGAACCTTGATGCGTAAACTCCAGAAAACGAAAATGTTTAATTTTTCATTTTGTTCTTACTAGGTCATATCTTGGAAAGTCCTCACCTGAAGTTTTGATAAAGAGAGGATCTTTACCCGAAATTAACATAGTTAAAGAATAAAATTATCACAACTAAACGAAGATAACTTTTATAATATAATCTATCAGCTATTAACTAAATTATTAAAACTGTTTTAACAACTAAAGACTATACAAAGAAAAAAATAGAGCTAAATACATGGGTAATCCTTTAGATCCTTTAGGGCAATCACACCAACCTATTCCAAGAAATCAAGTGCCCGCATCGCATACCGGCTCTGGTAAGCGTATCGGAGCGACTTCCCTAGGATTTTTTGGAAGGCTGCTTTCTCTTCCCGATCGCAATCCTAAGATGCGTTACACCTTTGACATAGGGATTATTGCTATTGCTATTATCTCGATCATTGGTATTCTTGTCGCCTCTCAGGGACAGGGTTTATTACTATTTGGATTAATTCCCGGCTTTATCTTTGGTGCTTTGGGATTGACTATGCTAGTTTCCGATATTGCCAACACACCAAAGTCACAAAAAATTGCCGATACGATCACAGCTGTCCTTTTACCCTTTATTCTTCTAGGCATTGCTTCGGCTTTAATTGCCTCAGCATACTTCACTGTTGGGGGAAGTACGCTTATTCTGGCGAATCCTCAATTCCTTATGGGCTTTATGACTATAGGTCTGGCTTTAGTATCATTGAGCAAGGTCACATTCCAACACTTTAAAACTCAAGCTTTAATAAAGGCCCAGCAAAAAGTTATAGATATTTCTGAACAGTCTATAACTCCAAATGTGCCTTCTGAAAGGGATGTAAGACGTGTTTCTCAGGAAAGAAGGCGGGATTTTGCTTCCGAAGCTCGACGTGAGCATGAAGATCAAGAAAATCGTACGCATACACGGCATAGACATATCAGCAAAAACTCCCAAGGAGTACTTCATCATACATTTAGAAATCACTCAGAAGTCTCAGAAGCCCATTCCGACTCTATATCCGTAGAAAATAGAGAACACCCCCTATTTTTAAAGAGTGATTTCGAATTCCTCCATGACGCATATAATCCATTTTCCTATAACTACAAGGCTCCCTCCTCATTACCTCTAGAGGAATCGTCATCTTCTGCACAGAATGTTCCTTTAGGTCAGCCTGTGGCTGGAGAGCCTGTGGGCCCAGGGCCTCTCACCTCCACACCACGGAGGGTAAGTCGCATAGAAGCAGTATCCTCAACAAGATCTCGTAGTAGAGACGAAGAACAACAAAGTAAAGATCCGAGTCATAGTAGCGATGACGAATCTTCTGATGCGGAAGGTTCGGAGCCAGAAAACAAACAAAATAGGAAAAAAAGAAAGAAGAAAAATTAAGTTTTTTGGATTTCTGTTCAGACAAAATAAAAGAGCTCTTTTGACGTTTTTAACTTCAAAAGAGCCTTCGTTCCCTTAGATACTCAATAGCATACGAAAAACTATTGGATTTTTCAATTATTATTTACCTAATTCCACAAGCAAAAGCTCATTCACCCTATTTGGAGGGGCCTTGCCCTGGGTACGTTTCATAATTTGTCCAACTAAAAATCCTAAAGCCTTGGTCTTACCACTTTTGTAGTCTATAACAGACTGCGGATTCGCGGTAATCACTTCACAAATGATCGCAACTAATGCACTTTCATCTGTCATTGGCAACATTTCAGGATTCTCTTTGAGGATAGTCTCAGGACTCTTTTCAGGACATTCCATCATCATGTCCGCGATATCCTTAGCAATCTTTCCAGTAATCACTCCCTTATCAATAAAATTAACAAGCTGAGCTACACTACTGGGAAGGATACCTGAGAAAGCTAGATTCTTACCCTTGAGTTTACAACGTCCGGCAAACTCAACAGTTAACCAATTAGAAAGGGCTCTGTAGTTTTTACATTCTCGAGCGGCTAATTCAAAGAAGTTGGCAATATGCTTATCACTAATTAAAATCGCTGCGATGTCCTCGGCAAGAGTATATTCGTGCAAATACCTTTGGTATTTGTTAAAAGGGAGCTCAGGAAGCGTATTACGAATTTCGTCAATATAAGCTTCTGTTAACTGCAACACTGGAAGATCAGGCTCTATGAAATATTTGTAATCTTCAGCCCGTTCCTTAAGACGCATCAACACTGTTTTTTTCTTTTCGGGATCCCAACGGTATGTAGCTCCCGGAATAACAGTTTTGGGGTCTTTATTTGGATTTTCTAAATACGCATCAATCTGACGACAACGCTCTGCTTCTAAAGCTTGCGCCATAAAAGCAAAGGAGTTCATGTTTTTAATCTCTACTTTATTGCGCAGTTCTTCGCTACCTTTAGGACGTACTGATATGTTTACATCAAAACGTACCGAACCTTCTTCCATATTACAGTCAGAAATGCCTATGTAGTCTAATAAAGATACCAGAGCTGTGGCATAAGCAACAGCATCATCAGCACAAAACATGCAGGGCTTAGAAACAATCTCTATTAAAGGTACACCTGCGCGGTTATAATCTACTCCAGCAAATTCTCCGAAATGTTTTAACATACCGGCATCATCTTCGATATGCGCTTGAGCAAGTTCAAAACTACGTTCTTCACCTTGAACGATAGCTTTTATATGTCCTCCTCGCACAATAGGATGTTCAAATTGGGTAATTTGAAAATTCCTTGGGCTATCGGGATAAAAATAGGACTTTCTATCAAAACGGCTTAGCAAAGCTACTTCACCCTCAACAGCACACCCAAATAAAACTGCCTTTCTCACAGCCTCTTTATTCAGTACAGGAAGTGACCCCGGCATGCCGGTGCATACAGGAGATATATTTGTATTAGGCTCGTCTCCAAAACGGTTGCGTGCACAACTAAATAATTTGGATTCTGTGTTTAATTCTACGTGGACTTCAAGACCTATGACGGATTCCCAATCAGCATAAACATTGCTCATTATTTCACCTCTCCATCAAAAAGTTTGTTACATCCTTTAGGGTATAAATTTTTAATTCCTGAATGTTCTTGGAAGCTATAGCCTACCTGGCACACCTGCTGATCCTTACCCTTTTGCCCAATCACCTGAAATCCTAGAGGCAACCCTTCTCGAGAAAACCCTGAAGGAACTGCGATAGCAGGGAGGTAGGCTAAGTTCATAGCAACGGTATAGATATCCTGGAGATATAAAGAGGTAGGATCAAGAATTTCGCCATCGGCGAATGCTGGGCATGAGCATACTGGCATCGCAATAACATCACATTTTTCATAAGCTTTTTGAAAAGCTTGAATGATTTTTACTCGAATCGCCGATCCTTTCTTATAATAGACACTTTGACGCTCAGCTGATAACACATAGTTACCTAAAAGAATCCTACGCATGACTTCCTTACCGAAACCTTGCACGCGAGAAATCGTATAAATATCTTCTATACTATGAGCTTCTGGAGCACGATAGCCGTAACGAATACCATCAAATCTTGCAAGATTTGTTGCAGCTTCTGCAGAAGCTACAATGTAGTAAACAGACACAGCGTGATCTAAGATGTTAAGATCAACTTCAACAATGCGGCTACCCTGACCCTCTAAAACACTTAAAGATGCAAAGAAATTCTCTTTAACATCATCACGTAAACCATCTAAAAATCCCATAGGCACGCCGATCAAACTCGGAACTTCTAAAGACAACGCCTCTTGGAAAGACCCTGTAAAAAACTTCTGAGAAGTTGCATCCCTGTTATCCTTACCTGCCAATACGTCCATAGCTAGGGCGACATCTTCAACAACTGTTGTTAAAGGGCCTATCTGATCTAATGAAGACCCAAAAGCGACTAAACCATAACGGGACACCGCTCCATAGGAAGGCTTAAATCCAACAACTCCACAAAATGCCGCTGGCTGACGTATAGACCCACCCGTATCAGAACCTAACGCTATAGGACAAAATCTTGCAGAAACTGCTGCGGAAGATCCCCCTGAAGATCCTCCTGGCACACAGGATAAATCCCAGGGATTTTTCGTAGGATGAAAAGCAGAATACTGCGTTGTAGATCCCATGGCAAACTCATCCATATTGAGTTTGCCTAAAATCACCCCATCTTCAGCCTCTATCCGTTCGACTACTGTAGCATCAAAAGGGGCTGTATAGTTTTCTAACATTTTAGAAGCACAAGTAGTGCGCAACCCCCGAATATGAATATTATCTTTTATTCCAATGGGGACACCCGCGAGTTTCCCCAAAGGTTCTCCTCGCGCACGTTTCGCATCTATGATAGCTGCTTTCTCATAGGCTCTTTCTTCACAAAGAGAAAGAAAAGCTCCTATCTGATTGTCTTCTGTTTTTATTCTATTATAAAAATACTTTGCTATTGCTGTAGCCGAAGACTCTCCACTAACTACGGCATTTCTTAACTCTAAGGCACTCTTCCGATACATATCTTCCTAAAACTGCTATCTCTACTTAATTACTGTGGGTACTTTTACTAATCCCCCTAAAGATTCAGGGACATTAGTAAGAAACTCCTCACGAGAGAAACTTGAGGCAACGATATCTTCTCGTAAATCTTCGGGACTGATAACATGCGATAAACCAACCTCAATAACCACGTCTGTTACATCCATAGCAATGGACGCTGCCATAGTTTTAATGACTTCATTCAAAGAACTTTCATACTCTTGAATAAGCTCTTCGCTTAATTCCAGAGCTGAACTCTTCGCCAAAAGAATAATTTCTTCTCTAGTTACATAGGGTTGTGTCATTTTCCTAATCCCGGTATTTCATTCCGATGAAGCTAATATTCACTTTTAGTTTTTATAAAAAAAACTTCTTGCACAACTTAACTCCTTGTATACAAAAAGTCAATGTCTCCCCAATAGCCTGAGAATAAAAAAAAACTTTATTAAATTATAAAAAAGATTAAAAGATGGAATTAAATATACATCACTTAGGAGAAAAGCAATGCTAGGCAAACTCGTTCGGGGACTATCCTCTCTTATTGTTGTTCTTTGTGCATTGAACGTAGGAATTATAGGATTAACTCATCATAAAGTAAACCTTATTGCTCGACTATGCGGAGGCGCAAGTGCAACAGCAACACAAATCACTTACATTATTATTGGAATCGCTGGGATTATTTCTTTAATAAGTTTTTGTGGTTGTTGTTCTAAGAAACACCAAAATGGGGATTGTTGTTCTAAAGGACATTCATCTCATCATTGCGATCCCAAAAATTAAACTCCCTTCTTAAGAAAATCGAGATTTCTTCCTAAAATAATTCTCCTAGTTTTATAGAAGTTAAAGAGAAATTCAAAAGCCGCGAGATTTTGCGTGGCTTTTGATATTTTTCATTTTCAATATCCCAAGCCATTTCCTTTTGCCACTCTTCCAATGTCTCTTGATTTTTTAATTTCTACCACCTATTGCGTGGAGAAATCTTCCTTATCACCAAAAGAACCTTGTTATGAAGTCTTCCATTCCTTGGTTGTTAATCTCATCAACGATTACATTCCCACTACCATCCGTTGCCACTGAAAAAGCAATAATCCAATCCTCTGCATCTCTAAAAACAGGAGAACAAACACTAAGCTCTAACGATAATTACAATGGAAGCAATTCTACCGAAACGCCTTTTACATGTAAAAATTCCTCTATCTCGACAGGAACTACTTATACTCTTGACAGTGATGTATCATTTATCAACGTAAGCAAAACTCAAGCTCCTGCATCACAAAATAACTCTGAAGATACAGATACGATTGAGACTAGTTCTCAATCAGCAGACCAAGGCTCTGATACAAAAGATAATACGGATCCTGCAGGAGCAGATCATCATCCAAGCCCTGTTTCACCGGAGCCATCCCCTGTAGTGAATACAAGTGGAGATTCCACGTCTCCTACTGAGGCTTCAGGAACTTCTGAAAATACACAAGATAAAGAATCTTCTAAAGACGCGGACAGTACAAAAGCAGAAGAAAAGACAAAAACAGATAACGAAGTTACAGAAACTAAAGAAGCAAAGAACACTTTAGAAGTTTCAATAAAAATACCCAATACATCATTGCCCTACACCTCGTCTAAAACATTAAAATCTGATGTTGCAAGTGAGAACAGCGCTCCAAGTCCTGAAACCAAAACACCACCGGCTTCGATAACAGGGCAAGCTAATGGGGAAACTTCTGCAAGTTGTTTCTCCAATACCGATGGCTCTCTTACTTTCGTTGGAGGAAATCACTCTTTAACTTTTAGTAATATTAGCGTAACAGCCCGAGGATCTGCCGTAAACAATAGCGCGGGATCTTCACTAACATTTTCAGGATTTAAGAACTTATCTTTTACTAGTGCTACAAACCAAGATCAAACACAAGCAAATAGCGCAATCTACGTGGGTCCAAAAGCAGCTAGTGCTAATGGACAAAGTTTAGAATCAACGAAAACCAAAGCAAATCCACATCCTGAAGGTAGTGTTAACAAAGAGGCTTTAGTAAAGTATTCAGGAATATCTTCGGATGCTTCTTCTATAACTGAGGGATCTAGTCAAGATACAGCTAAAAATGGAGAAACTTCCACAAATAATGCAGATGTAGCACAAGCTGTTGCGGAATCTTCCCCCAACATTATCCTTACACAAAATGTTAATATCACATTTAATAGCAACTCCTCTAAGACAGCAGGTGGAGCTATCAATGTTTCTGGATCAGCAACTATAGAAAATAACACTGGCACGTGCACTTTCTCGAACAATAATGCTAAAGATCAAGGCGGGGCGATCTCTGTTAATGGCAACTGCAATATCACAGGGAACAAAAACGTTGTCTTCTCTGGAAACCAAGCTCAACAAATACCTGCCCCTTCAACAGTCACCGTAGAAAAAGCTATTGTCAATGAATCAGTGGTGGTAGCGGCTACAGGAACTGGAGGCGCTATTTATTGTTTAACAGCGACACCTTCTCTGCCTGCTCTTGATAACATCCAAGAAAAACAACCTTTAAAACAAACGCTTCCATCTCCAGAAATAGCCTCACTAGTAGGAGAAACTAACGCTAAAATAGCACAAAAAGCAGAACCTTCTGCTGATCCCTGTTTAACTATTTCAGGCAATACTTCAGTTACATTTAATAATAACTCTTCTACAACTACAGGTGGAGCTATTCACGCTAAGAAAGTTGTTTTATCCTCTAGTGGGAATATCACTTTCTCTAATAACTCCTCAGGAAAAGGTGGGGCTATTTATATTGCCGATGGCGGTGATATCAGCATCACTGCTGCTACGGGATCAATTACCTTCCAAGGCAATAAAGTTACAGCAGCTGATCAAATTACTCTTCCTACAAAGACAGAAGCAGCTGCGGCTGCTGTACCTACTAGAGAAAAGCAACAAACCGGTGATCAATCAGATTCTTCTAAAGCGCATGGTAGTGAATCTGCAAAAATTACCTCAGCATTTATGACTTTGGCTAACAAAGCTGAAATACAAGCTGAAGGGAGTAATACACCTACTTGCAACTCTATTCATTTAGCTAGTGGCGCCACCATTTCACAGCTACGTGCTCAAACAGGACAAACAATCTTTTTCTATGATCCTATAACGACTACTGCACCAGCTGCTGCTATTACCGTAGCACAACCAGAGGCTTCGGTTGCTAAAGCGACCTCTAGGATCTCAGCCTCGGCGTCCGCAGTATCTGCGCCCGCCCCTGCTGCAGTAAAAACTCCTCTAAAAATCAATGCTCCAGACACACTAGATCCAGAAATACAAAAAGTTACGGTTGGAACAGCTCAACAATCTGCGGTGTATAACGGAAAAATTGTATTTTCAGGAGAGAAGCTCTCAAGTGAAGATGCTCTAAATCCTTTGAATACAACGAGTGTTATTCATAACGATGTATCTCTTGAAGCTGGGACTCTTGTTTTAAGAAGTGGTGCAGGTCTTCTTGTTGATTCTTTCACTCAGAAAGAAGGCTCTTTAATCGTTATGGACGGTGGGACATCGATTATAACTAATGTTGCTGCTGCCAATAGTGGTCTAAAAGCTGGGTCTGCACTGTCTGCCCCTAACCATGCAATTCCTGGAATAAGAGCTATATCACAATTAATAGCGTCTTCTTTAATCAACTTCAAAGAAAGAGGTCGCTCTGCAACAGGATCTGTGGTTCCTAAAGTACAAGAAAGTCCCGAGGGATCCATTACCATTACCAATCTTGCTGTGAACTTAGATTCTTTAGAGAATGGAAAAGTCATCACCCTAGCAGCTAAAGGAGGAACTGGGAATGTTACCCTAACAGGCAATTTGCAATTCCAAGATAGCAGCCAAAATTTTTATGATAACCCCTTACTAAATAAGAACTTCACATTAAATTTCCTAGATATTTCTGTGCCTAATGAAGGGAAAGTAAATACCGAGGGCTTCAACATGATCCCCCAAGGGGCTACAAGTTCTAATCTTGGTTATCAAGGGAAGTGGGAAGTTAGTGAAGTTAAAGACTCTACTGGAAAAGTCTCATTCGAAATGAAATGGTTATCTGCAGGTTACATACCAACAGCTAATCGACGTGCCACCCTAGTCCCTAATAGCTTATGGTGTTCTGCTATTGATATTCGTGCATTTCAAAAGCTTGTTGAAGTTAGCACCCAAGGTGAAGACTTCCACAAAGGCTTATGGATTTCAGGGATTTCTAACTTCTTTCATAGAGACTCTATGAAAGTACAAAAAGGATTCCGCCATATCAGCTCTGGATATGTTGTTGGTGTAAGCACACAACCTATCTCTGATAAAATCATTGATCTTGCTTTCTGTCAAATGTTTGGGAAATCTAAAGATTACCACCTTGCAGATACTAGATCTCATATCTACGCAGCTTCTATTCATACAAAATTTGAGAAGTTACTTAACCACTATAAATTTTCGAATAAAAAAGGAGCTATACTTGAACACAATTCTGAGAAGATCCCCGTAATCTTTGATGCACAACTAAGTTATAGCTTAAGTCATAACTCTATGACGACCAAGCATACTCCAAATCCTTCATCGAGAGGAAAATGGAACAATCACTGCATAGCTGGAGAACTTGGAAGTTATCTTCCTATAATTATTGATAACTCTGCAATTGAAGAACTCTCTCCTTTCGTTAAGCTTCATGTTGTCTTTGTACAACAAGAAGATTTCAAAGAAACCAAAGGAGGAAATGAAAATAGGAATTTCCAAAGTGCGCACTTTGTAAACATTTCCCTACCTATTGGTTTGAGATTTGAAAAAACAAACAAGTACAATATCTATAATATCAGCCTTGCGTATCAACCTGATATTTATCGCGACGCTCCAAAATCTAAAGTATTCCTACCTTCTGTAAATACTGCTTGGTCTACAGGCGCAACAAATTTATCTAGACAAGCCATGATCCTTGATGGTTCTGATCGCCACCATCTAACCGACAACCTAGAAGTCTTTTGCCACGGAGCTTTTGAACTACGTGGATCTTCTAGAAATTACAACGTTGACATAGGAGGTAGGTACAAATTTTAACAGGCGCTCTCCTCTAGAACAGCCGGGCCTCTTACCAAAAATGATAAAAACATGTCAAGTCTTTTCTGTATTAGACTTGCTTTCTTTTGTATCTTTGAGTATTTAACGAAACTGTTTTTTTCATTTCACCACAAGTGTATAAAATGAGGCCTTCTTTATATAAGATCTTAATATCGTCTACCCTGACGATACCAATATCTTTTCACTTCTCGCAATTGCATGCAGAAGTGGCTTTAACTCAAGAATCTATTCTCGATGCAAATGGAGCATTCAGCCCGCAATCTACAAACACTGCGGGGGGAACCATTTACAACATTGAGAGTGATATTTCTATCGTAGATGTAGGACAAGCAGCAGCTCTTGCGTCATCAGCTTTTGTTCAAACTGCAGACAATCTAACTTTCAAAGGAAATAACCATAGCTTATCCATAACAAACGTGAATTCCGGAGCTAATCCCGGGGGCGTTAACGTTAGCACTGCGGATAAGATTCTTACTTTGACAGACTTCTCTAAATTGAGCTTTACGAAATGCCCACCCTCTAAAGTAAATAAGGGGAAAGGAGCTATGGTATCAGGAGGAGCATTAAACTTGGCGAATAACGCCAGTATTCTTTTTGATCAGAACTATTCCGCCGATAATGGTGGAGCGATCTCTTGCAAAGCTTTTTCTCTAACCGGCTCGAGCAAGGAAATCAGCTTCACCACTAACTCTAGTGCGAAAAAAGGTGGCGCAATTTCTGCTACAGAAGTTGCTCATCTTTCAGACAACCAAGGAGCAGTCGTATTTTCTGGAAATACTGCTGTGAATTCTGGAGGAGCAGTATACGCAGAAGCTGCTACAACTATTGCAGGTAACAACTCTGTTGTTTTTAGCAACAATACTGTTTCCGGCACAGGAGATGGTTGCGGTGGCGCCATCCATTGTAGCAAAACAGGTACAACACCGACCCTTACTATAAGAGATAACAAAGTCTTGATTTTTAAGGAAAATACTTCTGCGGCAAAAGGTGGGGCTATTTACGCCGATAAGCTCATATTGACTTCTGGTGGGCCTACGTTATTCGCTAATAACAAAACTACTAACGCTACGCCTAAAGGTGGAGCTATTGGTATTGCTGCTAACGGAGAATGTAGCTTAACAGCTGAGCATGGAAATATTACTTTTGAAAATAACCTTATAGCTACTCAAAACAATGCTACAATAAAAAGAAATGCGATTAACATTGAAGGTAATGGCAAATTCACAAACTTACGTGCTGCTGCTGGGAAGACGATTACTTTCTATGATCCTATAACGGTTGAGGGTGCTGCTGCTGATCTTCTCACTTTAAATAAAGCTGAGGGAGATAAGGTTTACAACGGAAGAATCGTTTTTTCTGGAGAAAAGCTCACGGAAGAACAAGCTGCTGTTCCTGACAATCTTAAGACAACATTTACACAGCCAATAGCTTTAGCTGCTGGTGAACTTGTGTTGCGGGGTGGTGTTGAAGTAGAAGCAAAAACTCTCTCGCAGACAGCTGGGTCTCTGATCCTCATGGATACAGGAACAAAATTATCAGCAAAAATAGAAGATGCTACACTGACTAATCTGGCTATTAATCCAAATACCTTAGACGGGAAAAAATTTGCTATAGTTGAAGCCATTGCAGCTGGAAAAAATGTTACATTATCTGGAGCTATTGGTGTTATTGATCCTACTGGAAAGTTTTATGAGGACCATAAGCTAAACGATACGTTAGCTTTAGGAGGAATTCAACTTCTTGGGAAAGGTGCCGTCACAACAACAAACGTTCCTAGTAGTGTTGTAGGTGTTGCTGAGCAACATTATGGTTATCAAGGAAACTGGTCTATTAGCTGGATCAAAGATAATACTGCTGATCCTAAAACACAAACAGCTGTCTTTACCTGGAATAAAACAGGATACATTCCAAATCCTGAGCGTCGTGCTCCCTTAGTATTAAATAGCCTTTGGGGATCCTTTATGGATTCACGTTCTATTCAAGATGTTATGGAACGTAGTGTTGATAGTATTCTTGAGACACGTCGTGGTCTTTGGGTTTCTGGAATTGGGAATTTCTTCCATAAAGACCGAAGTGCAGAAAATCGCAAATTCCGTCATATCAGTTCGGGATATGTTTTAGGAGCCACCACAAATACCTCTAGGGAAGATTCACTTAGCGTTGCTTTCTGTCAGTTATTTGCAAAAGATAAAGACTACCTTGTAGCCAAAAATGCAGGGAACGTCTACGCGGGTTCCATCTATTATCAACATGTGAGCAAATTTGATGATCTAACACGGTTATTTAACGGGACCAATACCTGTTGTTCAGGGTTTTCTAAAGAAATTCCTATTTTCTTAGATGCGCAAGTTACGTATTGCCATACCACCAATAACATGACAACTTCCTATACAGACTATCCTGAAGTTAAAGGCTCTTGGGGGAATGACACTCTTGGCGTAGCTTTATCGACCAGCGTGCCTATCCCAGTGTTTAGCTCTTCTATCTTTGATAGTTATGCACCGTTTGCAAAATTGCAAGTTGTCTATGCTCATCAAGAAGACTTTAAGGAACCAACAACCGAGGGCCGGGTCTTTGAAAGCAGCGACCTTCTCAATGTTTCTGTACCTATAGGTGTAAAATTTGAGAAACTCGCCTATGGAGAGAGAACAGCTTATGATCTTACACTGATGTATGTACCTGATGTGTACCGTCATAATCCAAGCTGTATGACAGGATTGGCTATCAATGACGTTTCCTGGTTAACAACAGCTACAAATCTTGCTAGACAAGCTTTTATAGTTCGCGCAGGCAACCATATTGCCTTAGCCTCTGGTGTTGAGATGTTCAGTCAGTTTGGTTTCGAATTACGAAGCTCTTCAAGAAATTATAACGTAGATCTTGGTGCTAAGGTCTCTTTCTAAAAAGCTCTCCCCTGCCCAGCTCTGGGCAGGGTTCCCCTTATTCTATCTTGGGCAAACCCCCCTTGACTTTTAATTATTTTTATGATCGATTTGGGCTATCTCAAATCACCCAAAGCATGCATTTATGAAACATCCAGTTTACTGGTTCTTAATATCCTCGAGCTTAATTGCTTCGAACTCATTATGCTTCGCTGAAGCAGATCAAAAAACCTTAACCCCCGCTCATAGCTACAATGGAATCACTAATAGTAAGCCGTTTCAACCATTATCAACAAGCAACGGCAACGGTACAATATACACGTGTACAGGAAATGTATGCATTGCCTATGCAGGGTTAGGTGACACGGGTTTGTCCAGTAGTTGCTTTTCTGATAGCTCTGGCGATCTTTCCTTCATAGGAAATGGTTACACGCTGTGTTTTGATAATATTACTACACAAGCTAGTCACCCGGGAGCTATTAGTGTTAG
>NZ_CAAAFM010000001.1:600000-770995 GCF_900634605.1 Chlamydia buteonis | reverse complement strand
ATAACATAGATCTCGGATCCAAGATCCAGTTCTAATCTCATCCACCTCCCCTACCCCGCTCTCACGGGGTAGGGCCTATGACCTTTATTCCTGGAATATCTCGAACAAAGTATGAAAAAAACAAATACTTCATCTGATGTGTGTCCTTTTCTTTATTACAAGGGTTACTCCTGGAGAAAAATCTGATCACTTGCAAGACCAATATTTATATCTTGTCCTGCTGTATCTGTTCCGAATACGTAATAAGATGCATGTAAACTTTATAACTATCCGTGTAGTTAAAACCTTGATCTTCTAGAAGCTTCTTATCTTAGATCGTCATCTAAACAGAGGATGTCCTCTTCATTTTCCTCATCAACATACAGCAACTCTTGCTTTATTTTCCTCTTTCCCTTATGTCAAATAGAGCCGCAAAATATGCAGGGAATACTAATGAAAAACTCTATTTATGGGGTTTTACTGTTTTCCTCTTTTGCCTTATCCACTGCTACCAAACTTCTTGCAGATGCCGACTCTATCAACCTTGCAACTGGATTCAACGGCTCCACTAGTGAAACTTTCGATGTTAAACAAACAAATAATGCTGACGGGACAACATATACTCTAACTAGCGCGATCACATTTGAAAACATAAATCAATTAAAACCAGAAAATACTAGCTGTTTTGCTAATACAGCCGGGGATCTAACTTTTGCTGGGAATCGACGACTTCTTTATTTCAATAATATTTCATCCACAGCGAAAGGTGCTGCTATTAGCACAACTGCGGATGGTAAGACACTCACAATATCAGGGGCCGTACAACTGATTTTCTACATGTCTCCAAGGTTAGATACAGGGAATGGTGCCATTTATTCTAATAGTTCTGTACTAATAGAAAATAATTCTGAAGGTCGCTCTGGACTGAATAGGTCTACAGGAAAAGGCGCCTTTATTTATTGTGAGAAAAGTACGGGTGTAGGAGCTACATCACCTACATTAACAATACGGAATAACGGGGACTTTCTTACTTTAAATAATGTAGCTACTGGTTCTGGAGGAGCGATTTATGCTGAGAAAATGATCTTATCCTCAGGAGGATCTACAAAATTTCAATCCAATGTTACCCATGATAGGGGTGGGGCAATTGCCATTGCTGCTAATGGAGAAATTAGTCTATCCGCCGATAAAGGAAATATAATCTTTGAAAGAAACGTTAGATGGGCAAACAACCAATATACTCCCAACGCTATTCACCTAGAAGACAATGCGAAATTTCTTCAATTACGTGCTGCTAAAGACAGATGCATATTTTTTTATGACCCCATTACAACCACTGGATCTGTTGCAGATCGGTTAATTATTAACAACTCGCAAGGAGAAGCCTCTACTTACGATGGGACGATTGTATTTTCTAGTCATAACTTTTTCATTCATTCCCCTGAGTGTAAACTCTCTTCATTTTCTCAAGATCTTACTCTAGCGGCAGGATCATTAATGTTAGCAGAGGGGGTATGTGTACAAGCTCCGTCCTTTGATCAAAATCCTCACTCCCTACTATTCATGCACCCTGGGACGAAGTTACAAGCTACCAATAACATCTCAGTAAAGAATCTCCATCTCAATCTTAACAGAATAACAGAAGAGCCGGCATATATAACCACAACAGATGATGCTTCTAGCGTGGACATTAGCGGACCCGTAGTTATGCATATAGATGATGAGATCTTCTATAATCAGACAGCATTAGCGAACGAGTTGTCTGTAGAGTGTTTAAATATCAGCTCTCAACATCTCGACAATATCACTATTGATGGCATTCCCGAAGCGCCTATAATTACATTAGAATCGCATCGTGGTTATCAAGGCACATGGAAAATCTCTTGGAAAGAGCAACCTAAACTTACCTTCGGAAAAGCTACTGTCTTACCTAACAAGCAGATGCACCTTATTTGGAAACCTTCCGGTTACGTTCCTTTCTCAGGGGGGACTGGAGAGTTTACGACATCTTTAGTTCCTAATAGCTTATGGAATCTCTTTTTAGATACACGCTTTTCTCAACAAGCTATTGAGAAACATGCTCTATCTTCAGGTAACGGTATTTGGATTTCATCCATGACCAATTCTTTTCTTAAAGGTTCTACTAACAACAACCACGGCTTTCGTCATAAGAGTTCAGGATATATCGTAGGAGGGAAAATACAAACACTTCAAGATGATATCTTTAGTGTAAGTTTTGCTCAGCTATTTGGGAGATCTAAGGATTTTGGATCCGCAACGTCTAAGGATAAATTCTTATCAGGCTCTTTCTATGCTCAGCATTCTAGATGCTTACTTCCTATTATGAGATTCCTTGCAGGAACATCAAAATATAAACCGCGATTCTTACTGAGTATTCCTAAGGATCTTCCTATCAATTTTGATGCCCTTGTGAGTTACAGTTATGACAGCAACAACATGAAAGTCAAAAACTCTGACCGCACACAAACAAGAGGTTCATGGAATACCCATGGATATAGTGCGCAAATCGGTAGTTCAATTCCTTTTGTTTTGGATATATCTCATACCTTTTTCCAATATGTATCTCCTTTTATCAAACTGCATTGGATACATGCTCATCAGGTGCAATTTCAAGAACAAGGAATAAAAAGACGTTCTTTTAACAACAGTAATTTAAAAAATCTCTCATTGCCAATTGGTCTTAAAATCCAAGGACAATCACTACATCATCTCTCTTATGAACTCACTGGGATGTACATTACTGATCTATATCGTTGCAATCCTGAGAGCGTGACTTCATTAATCTCTGGAGGCTTACTCCCCTGGACAACAACGGGGACAAATCTTGGCAAGCAAGCAGCTCTGTTGCAAGGATCGAGTAACGTTTCTCTTACATCACACATCAATGTCTTTGCGCAAGGGACTGTGGAATTCCGTCGTTCCTCTTATAGTTACAACATGGATTTTGGCAGCAGGGTGCATTTTTAACAATGTAACCCCCTACCACTTGGGAAGGAGTGTTCATTTGTAATAGCAACCAAACACTGAACTAATCTGCTTTTTTGATTCGGTATAACTTTCCGAGTTATGCCTATTCCTAAAAGAAGAAACTTTTTTTCCTATAAAACAACAGGGAATGTATTATGAGAAACTCTATTTATGGGGTTTTAATCCTTTCATCTTTTACTGCATCTATAGCTTTTGCAAACGCTGAAAACTTAGACTCTTCAGCGGGTCTTGACGGTTCTACAGGAGCTGGGCAATTTACTGCTAAGCAATCCTCGCAAGCAGGAGGAACTACCTACACTCTAACTTCAGATGTCACTATCAAACATGTCAAATCAACAACTCCTGCAAATACCAGCTGTTTCAAAAATTCTACTGGCAATGTCACATTCATCGGAGGAAACTATTCTTTAATATTTGAAAATATCGTCTCTACAGCTCAAGGAGCTGCCATCAGTACAAATACTGATGGGAAAACACTGACGATGTCTGGGTTCAATTGTTTATCCTTTATTGCAGCACCCAAAGTAACTACTGGGAATGCTGCTATTTACAGTATAGCCTCTACAACAATCAAAGAAAACAATCAGGTGGTTTTTGATACAAACCACTCTACGGCAGCGGGCGGCGCTATTCATTGTTTAAAAACAGGGGCAACAGCAACAACACTCACTCTAGAGAACAATGCTTCTATGATCTTTAGGAATAACTCCTCAGCAACTACCGGCGGGGCTATTCATACTGATAAATTTGTACTTAAATCTGGAGGAAATACTTTATTTGAAAATAACCATGCCACGCAAAAAGGTGGGGCGATTTCCATTGCTGAGTCGGGGGAGATCAGTTTATCTGCAGATAAAGGCAGTATTATCTTTAAAGGGAATACCTATACAGACGCAGGGAATAGAGTCAACAATGCGATTTATGTGGGGGCAAATGGTAAATTTTTAAAACTCGAAGCGAAAAAAGCGCAATCTATTCTATTTTACGATCCTATTCTTGTTGAAGGAACAGCGGCTGACAACCTAGAAATCAACAAAGCTAATGGAGCAACAACTTACACAGGATCTATTGTCTTTTCAGGCAGGCATATAGATAGTCCTCATAAAAAAATGAAACATGTTTCTAAATTCACGCAACCTTTGACCCTTTCTGCAGGATCTTTAGTTTTAGAAAAAGGTGCTCATTTAGAAGCCAAATCGCTAACACAAACTGCAGGGTCTAGAATTATCCTAGATCAAACTTCGAGCATAAAAGTCAAAGAAAACATTGACATTAAAGAACTATGGTTAAGCCTTGATGAGTTTGTGGAACCTACAGCAGCAAATATCGCATCTTCAGGATCTGCTCATAACGTTACTGTTAAAGGTCCTTTGGGGATCTTCGCTGATCAAGAGACTTTTTATAATAACCATGCTCTTGCTAATAATGTCGATCAAGAGCTACTACAACTTGCTGACAAAGACATAACAAAAATCTCTTTAGTAGATGTTCCTGAATCTGTAAGAGAAAATCTTGACACCCATCGTGGATATCAAGGCAGTTGGACTATAGATTGGAAAACGATTCCCGGTTCTACATCTGGAGGGGTTACCATTTTTGGCACTAAAACAGCAACTGTACATTGGAGACCTACAGGATACATTCCTTTTGGTGGTGCGAAAGAAATTACAACACCTTTAGTTCCTAACACCCTATGGGGGAATTTCTCAGACATCCGCAATTTAGAAAGAACCGTAGAGTCTCTAGCTACGAATTCTCTTTGTTCTGAAGGATTCTGGGCTACAGGAATTAAAAACTTTCTATATGCTAATGGTGCAGAAAAAAACTACGTTTTCCAACATAACAATGCTGGCTATGCCATCGGTATAAATAAACATACTCTGTCAGAAAATGTATTTTCTGCAGCATTTTCTCAACTATTTGGTAAAGATAGAGATGATGCTAAAGGTCAGGTAGAACACCAAACACTTTCAGGATCCTTGTATGCGCATCACGTAAGTGCTATACCTATGTTACGTTTCCTCTGTGGTGGCTCTACAAATTGCGTTCCTGAACTGCAAACCTCTCCTTTCATTCCTGTTATTCTCAGCGCTCAACTCAGCTATAGCCATAGTAATAACAATCTTACAATAACTCACGAAGATAAAACAAAAACGACAGGAAACTGGTCTAATTACTCCCTAGCTACCGAATTAGGATCTACATTTGTTTATACTTTGAGTAAATGTCCCGCGATACTCAAAAATGTATCCCCATTTATCAAACTCCAAGGGGTGTATTCTGAACAAAGGAAATTCACAGAAGAAGGTTTACGTCGCTGCTTATTCTCAAGTACATATTTAGCTAACCTTGCTCTTCCCATGGGGATTAAAATCCAAGGTATCTGTCCTAGAGAACTTTTTGCCTATGATCTTTCTGCCATGTATGTTCATGATATCTTCCGCATTAACCCTGAAACTATGACGCTATTCTTAATTGGAAGATTAGCTCCATGGACAACACCGGCAACAAATCTAGATAACAAAGCTCTAGTTGTTCAAGGTTCTGGACGATTCTCTGTTAGACATAACATCGAAGTCTTTGCCGAAGGCAACTGCGAACTACGTTCTTCTTCTCATAGTTATAACTATGATTTCGGTGCTAAAATACATTTTTAGATCTTCCTCTCTCCCTGCTCTTTAAAGAGCAGGGAGTATTCCCTATTTCTCCTCATACGCTCTGATAAACTTGAAATTTTTTATTTTTTTTTCTATTTCGCGGGTTAGCCATTTGTAACCCAAGATGCCTCATGAAACTTTCCGTTTATGGGTTTTTACTCTCATCATCGCTACTCTCTACCCACATCATACTTGCTGAATCGTCTCCAAATGCTGCCTCCGGGACATCAGAAACTACTAAAGCAGTCACGAATACAGACTTATCTACCGGTTTTGATGGATCTATACAACCAGATGCCGGATATACATCAAAAGCAACAAACAATGCTGAGGGGACCACTTATACTCTAACTACAGATATTTCCTTTTCGAACATTACCACTGTTACTACAGCAACAGATCAACCTCTAAGAATTAAGAGTAACAATACTGAAGGAAGCTGCTTTACCAACACTGCGGGGGATCTTTCCTTTGCCGGTGCTTCTCATTCTCTAACATTTACCAATATCTCCCTCACAGGACAGGGTGCTGCTATTAGCCATACAGCATCAGGTAAAACATTAAATTTATCTAATATCTCTAACCTCAAATTCTCCTCATGTCCAGGGGATAGCGTTTCAGGTAAGGGAGCCATTTTTTGCCAAGGCTCCTCAATACAAGTAACGAATAACAATAACGTTATATTCTCAAATAACCACTCTACAGATAACGGTGGGGCTATATGTTACGCACCTACCCCCCCCGAACTTCCGGAAGCAGAAGTTACCTCTTTAACTAAACTAAAGAACGCCAATTCATGGCCAACTCCAGCCTCCTCTGGGACAATTCGCTCGAGCACTAAATCAGAAGAAGCTGCTGATAGCGTCTTTACCTTTGCAGGAAACTCTGGATTAACATTTTCTGAGAATTCTTCAGACAAAAGCGGTGGGGCCATCTATGCTAAAAACCTTACCATTACCTCTGGTGGCCCCACCTTATTTACCAATAATACGGCCAAGGGAACAGGCGGGGCTATTGCGATTGCTAATAGTGGGAC
This sequence comes from Chlamydia buteonis, assembly GCF_900634605.1. Lineage (NCBI taxonomy): Bacteria > Pseudomonadati > Chlamydiota > Chlamydiia > Chlamydiales > Chlamydiaceae > Chlamydia > Chlamydia buteonis. The sequence continues at coordinate 764,314 of NZ_CAAAFM010000001.1, read as the reverse complement.
TCTCTCATTAACAGCAGCATCTGGAGATATTATCTTCAGAGGAAACACAGACCAAAATGGTACTCCAAATGCTATAGATATAGGATCGCAAGCTAAAATTACCAACTTACGAGCATCCCAAGGAAGATCTATTATTTTTTATGATCCCATAACATTTAACTCGAGCTCAGACACTACAAGCACGCTTAAAATCAATGCCCCTGACGCGTTGCCTTCCGAAAAATTTGCTGTTCCAAGCACAGAAAAATCGATGATCAGAGCCGAAAGTGATAGTCAACCAGCACCCCAAAACTATACAGGGTCGGTGGTTTTCTGTGGGAAAAGTGATACAAATGCTAAAGGAATAACCAATATCTTCTCATTTCCCTCCCCTGTGGAGCTCACTGCAGGGGCATTCGTTTTAACAGATGGTGCATTATTCTCCGCGGACTCCTTCACACAGGCAGATTCAAACTCTCACGTCATATTGGAACAAAACACACAGCTACAGGCTTCAAAATCCGTGGATCTGAAAAACTTGTGGGTAAACATTAAGAACCTAAATTCTTCTATGTTTGCAAGAGTCAGTGCTACAGGAGGTTCTGGAAATGTTACTGTTTCTGGTCCGATTATTTTTACTGTTTCTGACCCGGATTTTTATAAAAACCCTGATCTTGCACAACAACTGAGTAGAGAATTTTTAAAAATATCAGCTACAAAAGGCCAAGTCACTGTTTCCAATGGCGATGCGACCAATGACAAAGAGGAGGCACACTTAGGTTATCAAGGCATATGGAAATTAACTTGGGAGGACTCTCCAACAGCAGGCTCTGGAAATGAAAAAGTTGCCAATTTAAAGTGGCAACCTTTAGGTTACATTCCCACTACTGAAGACACACAAAGCCACACTTCTTTAGTACCTAATAGTCTATGGGGTATGGCTGCTGATGTTGCGGCGATCCAAAGATTAATTGAAGGTGTGGCTAACTCTGCAACACACAAGGACATCTGGGGGGCTGGATTCTCCAACTTCTTTAAAGGAAAGAAAACTAATAAAAATCGCAAATTTCGTAATTTTAGCTCAGGCTATGCTGTAGGATTAAGCTCGCAATCTCCTGATGATTTTAAATTGTGTTTTGGTTTTTGCCAGCTATTTGGACGAGCTAAAGATTACGGAGGTGCAAGGATTCATGAAAAAGTTCTTTCCGGTTCTCTATACACACAATATTCAACAGAACTCTTACCTATTTTAAAAGTCCTTGCAGGGACCTCGGTGTTTAAACCGAAAATTTTAAAACAGGTCGCTGATGATTTCCCAGTAACATTCCGGGCGCAATTTGGTTATTTTTATGGGGATAACTCCATGAAGATAAAATACTCTGATGCTACACAAACGCACAGCTCTTGGGGAAATCATTGTTACGCAGGAGACGTAGGCTCATCTATAACTCTACCTATAAAAAGTAAAGACGGCCTTCTGCAAAAGGCAACGCCATTTGTAAAAGTGCAAAGCGTATACATATATCAAAAAGGCTTCCATGAAAAAGGTTTGAGAAGGAGAGCTTTTAATCATACTTATTTGACGAATATCTCTATACCTTTAGGGCTACAAATTCATGGGGATTCTCTATCTAAAGATCTTCACTATGAACTTTCTGCGGCTTATGTAGGAGACGCTTACCGCCATAATCCTAAAAACACTACCACACCTATTGTTACAAATGTGGTTACCCAACCATGGATAACAACAGCTACAAATCTACAAAGACATGCTGCAAGATTCCAATGTTTTGGGGATTATGCGATTACCTCCTATATCCAGCTGTTTGCTCAAGGTAGTATAGAACTACGCAAATCTGCAAAAAGCTACCACACTAATCTAGGTAGCTCTATACACTTCTAAATGCTTGTCCCTGCTCTTTATGAGCGGGGATATCTTTAGAAAAATCTATTTTTTCTCGAATTCTTTGAGGATGAGCATCTTCCAAAGAACGTCTTGTATTCATCTTGATTAATTTCAAAAATTCTTCTATGGAGTAAAAGGCTTTTCTCTATTTCCCTCCCCTAAGCAAAAAACATTCTGAAAATATACATTTGAAATAACGTATGACGCAAAGACCGAATCTATGGATTTTTTGCTGCTGTGCTATGTCCTATCTGTGTTTTAACACAGCAGACTCTGCTGAGTTAAAAACACTCTCCTCTGCTGATAACTTTAACGGCACAAAAGCGGCTTTCTCTATTAAATCTTCTGACAACGATCAAGGTACCACGTATATCTTATCCGATGACATTTTAATACAAAACGTGGCTGCTACCACACCACGCAATTCTAGCTGTTTTAAAAACACCAAAGGAGACCTAGTCTTTAACGGGAATAACCACAGTCTGACCTTCGATAGAATTACTATAGAAAGCGAGGGGAAAATGATTTTTCATGATGCGGAAACCTTCTGTATACTTTCGTGCTTTTCTCATCTTAAGTTTTTGGAACCGACAAGCTCAAGAAAAGGGAAAAGTGCCATTGTCTCTAAAGGAGCTCTCATGTTTCGATCCAATCATACGGTTACCTTTCAAGGATGTTACTCATCGAATAAAGGCGGGGCTATTTGCTGCATCCCGAATCAAGGTTCACAACGCCCTTCTTCTCTAAGCTTTTATAGAAATCGGGGAATAACATTCTCCAATAATAGGTCAGTACATGGTGGTGGGGCCATCTATGCTAAAGAGTTGATTATAACAGCTATGGGGCCTACCCTATTCATCGATAACATAGCTTCTGGAAATCAAGACTCACGTCCTGGTGGTGGGGCTATTGCTATTGCTCCCCAAGGAGAGTTAGGGCTGTTTGCTGAAGAAGGTGATATTATCTTCGCCGGGAATAGTACAGTAAGAGGAAATCATATCGAAAAAAATGCTATCCATTTAGAAGCTGCCGCCTTCATAAGCCATATAGGCGCGAAAGCAGGTAGATCCGTGCAATTTTATGATGCTATTACTTCAACATCTTCATCCCCTGTACCCCTGCTTATCAATCAAATCCCGGGTGGTGATATACATCACGGCACAGTAGTGCTCGCTTCGACAAATTGTCATTATTCCTGTTCTAGTCTAGAAGCTGTACACATGAGCAGAATCTTACAAGACGTTATATTAGCAGGAGGCACTCTCAATTTAAGCAGCGGTGTGATTCTTGGAGTTTTAAACTTTGTCCAGCGGCCTAATACAACACTGATTCTAGATCATAGCACTATGATGAGAATACAGGAAAACGCTGAATTCTTAAACATTACCATACCGTTAAAACTCACTGAGCTAAACCCTCGACCAGAGAATTCAAAAATAAAATACGACTCATTATCCACTCGAGAACCCGCACAAGTGTTTCTTTTGTCAAGAGATAAACAGCTATCTTTATCAGGCTCTATCAATATCGATGTTCAAGATATGGATTTTTATGAAAATAGAGAATTAGCCAAGTCTCTTATAATTCCTCTAATTACAATCGACGCTCAAGAATTAGAAAATTCACACATCGAAGTGGATCATCTTAATGTTCCAACCGAACCTTACGGATATCAAGGATCTTGGAATCTTGAATGGGTAGAAACCCCGTCAAAACAGTTAAATCCTCGTACAGTATCAAATGCAATAAAATTAGGACAACTTGTATGGACGCCAAACGGCTACCGTCCTCGCCTCATAGATTGTCAAGGAAACTCCCTAGTTCCCAACAGCCTATGGAACGCCTTTGTAGATATCCGTGGAATCCATAATCTTATGGACACTGTCTCCGACGGCAGCTTATACCGTAATGGACTTTGGGTATCAGAAATTTCTCGCTACTTCCATAAGGACCATCATAAAGACAACCGAGGATTTCGCCATACTAGTGGTGGCTATGCTTTAGGGCTCTCACAACAAACCCCGACCAAAGATATCTTCTCGATAGGATTCTTCCAAATGTTTGGGGTTTCTAAAGATGCATCCCTAGCAAAAAACCATGAAAATATTCTTGCAGGATCTGTTTATCTCCAACATAGCATACCTATAAAACCTATTTTAAATTGGTCTTTAGGGAACTTTTTTGTTCGTCCTGAGTTTGTATCTAAAGTTTCTTCAGATCTCCCTCTAATTTTGACTGCCCAAGCAACTTATAGTCATAGTAAAAATACTCTCACAATCAATCGTAAATCCTCAGAAACTGCCCATGGGTATTGGAATACTCATTGTGTAGGTGCAGAATTTGGGTCATCTTTGTCCTTTGAATTCCATGAAGAACATAATCTGTTCCAACATATACTTCCCTTTATGCATCTTCAGGCAATCTATGCCTACCAAAGAAAATTCCAAGAAGAAGGAGTGAAAAAACATACAATTACCAGTAGCACATTAGCGAATCTATCTTTACCTATCGGTATTCGTTTAGAAGGTCATGCCTCTCATTACCCTGTTTTCTATACAGCTTCCGCAGCGTTTATCTCGGATCTATATCGCAAAAATCCTTATGCCACAATTACAGCTACCTATGACCCCTTCGCTACATGGAAAACCTCAGGAACAAATCTCTCACGACAAGCTTTATCAGCACAACTTTCTGTACATTGTGCTATTTTAGATAACATCTCCCTATTTTCAAAATTCTGCACAGAATTACGCAAATCATCGCAATACTATTCAGGAGATATCGGTAGCCAATTTCTATTTTGACATTTAGACGGCAAATTCTAAGAAATCCAGGAAGCTTATGAAAAAATAGCTTTCTGAATTTCTTTCAGACAAGCGGATCTAATAACATCACACAAACTGTTAGAAAGAGTTGTAAAGTTCTTAATCACAGTCTTTTCTTTACAATTTTCTGCCTGCCCTATTGTTTTTTTTATGCTTTTTGTTTATTAGCAAAATCAATCTTGTTGCATCCTATCTAGCAAATGAAAGCGTCTTTCCGTAAGTTCTTAGTTTCTACAACGCTGACTCTTCCTTGTTCATTCCAAGCATTTTCTTTGGAAATTGTAGTTCCTAGCGGAACTTATGATGGCTATCTTAGAGACACGTTTCCCTACACGATTACGTCAAATCCAGAAGGAACAACAGCGATCCTGTCAGGGGACCTAAATATTTTAAATATTGACAACTCCATGGCAGCAACACCCTCAAGTTGCTTTTTCAATTCCGCTGGATCCATGACCATTGTCGGGAAAGGCCATGATTTAACTTTTACTGATCTTCGCACATCCGTAAACGGTGCTGCTTTAAGCTCTATTCCTTCGCAAAATCCTGAATCGCTCTCCTATACTATCACAGGGATCAAGACCTTCTCTTGCTCTAACTGTGCAGCATTAATAGCTCGTTCCGATACAAGTACTATACTTTCCCCTAAAGGAGGTGCGGTATATTCTAAGGCGCCTATATTCTTCAAAGACATCCAAAACGCAATATTTAAGAATAACCGCGCAGGAGATAATGGCGGAGCTTTATGGGGACAAGTGGTTGACATTAACAATGTAACAAAATCACTACAGTTTCTTAGTAACGTCGGTGCTAACGGAGGTGCTGTAGGAGCTTCCACAAGTCTGAATGTTACGCGTTGCCCATCAATTCTTTTTAGATCCAACTCCGCAGAAAATCTCGGTGGCGCTATCCACTCCGTGAATCCACCAACTCCGCCACCCCCACCGCCTCCTGGAAATGGGGCTATAAACACTGTTGTCAACTTTTCAGACAACGGCTCTGTACAATTCGATGCTAATAACGCTAAATCTGGCGGAGCTATTTACTCTAAAGGGAATATCAACTTCTCCAACAACTTACAATTGATTATGCAGAACAATTCTGCATCTCCTGAAATCGGGGAGAGTTTTGCATTATTAGGACAAGGAGGAGCAATTTATTGTGTCAAGGCAACTGCACCGATAATGAAAACATTTAAAGCTGGAGCAGCTCCCACCGACTTCACAGGGTTAACTATATCGAACCAACATGATATCTTCTTTGCTAATAACTGCGCGGAAAATGAAGGCGGGGCTATTTATGGAGAAAAAGTTAGCATTACTTCTTCAGGGAAAACGGTGTTTACCAACAATACCGCAAAAGATGGTGGAGCTATCTATATTGCTGCTGACGGAGAGCTCAGCCTATCCGCTGACTACGGCGATATGACTTTCTACGACAACCTAAAAAACAATAATGGATCTACCGAAAGAAATGCCATTACTCTAGGTAAAGGAGCTAGCATTAAATTGCTTGCTGCTTCTGGAGATCATAAACTCTGTTTCTATGATCCTATTGTAACTACTATTCCTGAACAAGCTCCCAACGGTGATAATACTCTAACTATTAACCCGGATAGAGGAAAGTCTGCTCCCTTTACTAATTATATTGGAACAGTTCTCTTTTCTGGAGCTCAAGCAAACTCCACAGAAAATGCTTCCAACGCATCAACTATTTATCAAAAAGTCATTCTAGGTGGTGGGAAACTCGTCTTAGCAGATAAGGCTAGCCTATCTGTGGTTTCCTTTGAGCAACAATCTGATTCTATCCTCCTCATGGATGCTGGGACCGTATTGTCAACTACCAATAACTCCCATGCCACTCCTGATAAAAAAGCTGCCGTTGTTATGGCTACTGCTGAGATTCCCAGAGCTATCTCTACTCTAGCCAATCAACCCAATACTGACGGATCGATCTCAATAACGGATCTGCATATCAATCTTGGTTCGCTGACACAAGCTGGAGAAGGAGCTAAAATCGATGTAAAAGGTACGAATGGCACCATTACTCTAAGCGGATATATTTCTTTAGACGATGTTTTTGGGAACGCTTATGAAAATCATGATTTATTTAATCAAAACACTGTCACGCTTCCAGTCCTTTCTCTATCCACAGCAGGTGAAAGTAAAATAACGAACAGCTCTTTCCAACTTACCCCAAGAGGGGATGCAGATCCTCAATATGGGTACCAAGGCTCGTGGAAACTTAATTGGGAAGACGGGGCAAATGGAGATGCCAATAAAAAGAAAGTATTAAAAGCCACTTGGACAAAAACAGGATTTGTCCCTTCCCCTGAACGTCAAGCTTCTTTAGTTCCTAATAGCTTATGGGGAGCCTTCATCGATCTACGTTCTATGAATGCGCTAGCTACAGCAAGCTGTGATGGCTTTGGCTATGGTAAAGGATTATGGGTAGCGGGAATTTCTAACGTTTTCCACCACGATCGTAATTGTGTATCTCATGGGTTCCGCCGTATTAGTGGTGGCTACGTCATTGGAGCAAACTCACAAACATTATCAGATTCTGTATTTGGAGTAGCTTTTTCTCAGGTATTCGGAAAGTCTAAAGACTACGTGGTCTCCACAACAAAATCGCAAGCCCTAGTAGGTAGTGCTTACCTCTCTATAAAACGCCCATTAAGCAACACGATCTTCACAACGTTCGCTGCAAGAATCAACTACAGCCATACTAATGAAGATATGAAAACACGCTATACCTTCGTTCCTGAAGAAAGCGGTAATTGGGATAACAATTGCTGGTTAGGAGAAGTAGGTGGGAGCTTGCCTATTGTTTTGACAACCACTAAATTACATCTAAATCAATTCGTTCCTTTTGTGAACGTTCAGATTGGTTACGCGGAACATGGATCCTTCAGAGAAAAACTAGCTGAAGCAAGATCTTTCTGTTCTTCTCGTTTAATTAACCTAGCGATTCCTTGCGGTTTTAAAATAGATAGACGTTCTCACTCCTACCCGGACTTCTACAGCTTAGCTGTATCCTATGTCCCCGATGTGTGGAGGAGAAATCCCGGATGTACAACTTTATTACTAGCAAACGGAGCTAGGTGGAAAACCCCTGCGACAAACCTTGATAGACAAGGCCTGTTAATAGAAGGATCTACCCACACAGCTGTAAACAATAATATTGAAATCTTTAGCCATGGTAGTTGCGAACTGCGTAAATCTTCTCGCAACTACAATATAAATATAGGAAGTAAATTTCGATTCTAAATATTACTAACGATAGGGTTGAGGCATGCCTCTTTCTTTCAGATCTTCTCCTTTTTGCTTTTTGGCTTGCTTATGCAGCTCTGGGTGGGTTGCTGCCCAAACCATAAATCAAACTAATCTTACGCCTCCTTTGTATGATATAGGAGAAGCTTTTTACCTTACTTCTAATTGTTTCATCGAAGATGTCTATGGAGCTAAGTTCCCTTCATCTTTCTTAGGATCGAGTTCGAACCTTACCATATTTGGGAAACAGCGTTCATTAACATTTTCGCAATGTCATGCTCCTGCAAAAGAAAGTGCTTCGTTAATCTCAGCTGCATATACTCTCACCTTATCTAATCTTTCTAAGCTTGTACTTAATGAAAACATCTCTACAGGAAAGCATGGGCTTATTTCAGGAAAAGATATCTCGATTACCTCATCAAAAACGGTAACCGTTACCAATAACAGAACCCCCTATACTCCTGTATTTACTGAATCTGAGCCTGCTTCAACTACAGTAAACTGTTTTTGTGGTTCCGCAGTTCATACAACCACAAGCTTAAATATTACGAAGATTCGTAATCAAATTACCTTTGGCAGCAACTCAGGGAATTTTGGAGCAGCTCTCCTTAATGATACAAGCGCGTCATGCAATATCGAAAATAACTCTGCTGCTATCTCGTTTTCTCAAAACTTTGCTGCTTGCGGCGGTGGAGCTATTTACGACGGAACTGTCACATTTAAGAATAACTCTGGTCCCATTACCTTATCAGGAAACACCGCAGCAAATGGTCTGCTATCTAGAACTCCAAAACCTCCTAAAGACATAGGTTCAGGTTGTGGAGGAGCCATTTGTGCACCAACAAAATCAGTTTCCTTTGTTGATAATACTGGCGGTTGTGACATAAGCAATAACCTTGCTCAAAAAAATGGTGGGGCTATTTACGCAACCACATGTAGCTTTTCAAATAACTCCCCTACATATATCACGAAAAACTCCGCTAAAGAAAATGGTGGAGCCATTTGTGCGAAAGTCCTGACGATAAACTCTCAGGGCCCTTTGGTGTTCTTCAATAACAGAGCACAAAAAGGTGGGGCTATTTATATAGATTCCGCTGTTGGGAATTCCTCTGAGCCTTCAGAGTCTACTTTAAGTTTAACAGCAAAATCTGGGGATATGGTCTTTATCGGCAATATGCTCGATAGCCGTCCAGGAGTACATAACGCCATCCATGTCGAAGGGAATAGTAAGATCACGGCTCTTAATGCTTCCGGAATTTCCAACCTGATCTTTCATGATCCTATCACAAACTTAGGAACTGCAGGAGGAGGTCGTAATGGTACACAATTAAATACCATTATTGTTAATGCGCCCGGTTATTCTGGATCAGTAAAATTTACATCAGAAAATCTGACCATATCGGAGAAGTTAAATCCTGCAAATACGACTTCATCTCTTTTCGGAAAGGTAGTTATCCAAGACGGACAGCTTATTGTAACTAATAACGCTAAGCTCAATGTGCTTGGTTTAACTGCGGGAACAGGAAGATTAACTTTAGGTTCTGGGGCTAGTATTGGGTTACTATCCCCAACAGGGAGCAATCCAACTCCTGAAGACTTTACCATTAGCAAATTAGGGTGCGATGTACAATCCTACCTAACTCCTGACTTTTCTCCGGCTAAGGTAACTACATCAAATAGCAAGACAATCACGTTATCAGGTTCCCTAGATCTAGTCTCTGAAAATAATGCTGAGCTGTATGACAATCCCCTATTACAAGGTGCCTTATCGATTCCTTTTGCCACCTTTACAAGCAATGGCGGGGATCCAACAAAATCTGACTTCCCTGGGGGGACTCTCGCTGTTCCTCAACATTACGGCTATCAAGGAATTTGGTCATCCTCATGGACAGTACCTATACTTGCTCCTACACCTAGTGGCGGCATTCCTTCAGGGACGAATAATCGTACTCTTTATGTTGTGTGGAGACCGGAACCAACGCATCGTGCTCCCTATATTTTAGACCCCGAACGTCGTGGTGAACTTGTATCTAATACGCTGTGGACGTCCTTCCTAGCAACTCAAGTATTTTCAGAAGCTTTAGAAGAAACTTTCCTAAGTCAACACGAAGGTGTTCTTGTTTCTGCTAAGGCTATCGGCAATTATATCCGCCAACCTATACAAAAGTTACACGAAGGCTTCAAAGGGAGGTACGGGGGGTATCAAGCCTCTATCGGAATCAACTATCCTGATGAGGTTTCTATAGGACTCGCTTTTGGTCAACTTTATGGTCAAGTAAAGAGTAAACCTTACGATACGCATAGCACAGAGCAAATAAGTTTATTCGCTTTCTTTGGAAAGTTTCTAGTTGCTACGGAAAATACAGCTACGAATATCTCCTGGGAAGCTGCATACGGTTACGCAGTAAACCATATGAAAACAAACTATCTAAATCCCATCACCCAAAGAACTAAAAAATCTAAAGGGCGTTGGCATAACAATACCTATTACGCTTCAGTATCTGTAGAACATCCGTTCTTAACCTGGTGCACACTCACGCGTAAGGTCGCTCGTGATTTTGATTTTTCTGGATTTATATCTGCAGAGTTTATGGGTGGTTGGCAAAATGCATTTGCAGAAAAAGGAGCTCTACCACGGAGTTTTTCCAGAGGTCGCGGTCATAACATCACCCTACCCATAGGATTCACTTCAGAATGGCATACACCTTTTAGAAAAGCTCCTTCAACACTTACATTAAAACTCGCTTACAAGCCTGATGTCTATCGTGTGAATCCTCATAACGTAGTCACCATCCTAGCAAACAACGAAAGCATTCCTATAACAGGAGCGCCTATTTCCCGTAACGGATTCTATCTACAGATGCATGACAGTGTAGAACTTTCCGAACATACAACAGGATTCATAGACTATGTCTTTGATTCAAAAAAATCCTACGCAAGCCATCGTATCGTAACAGGTTTGCAAGGAAAATTCTAAATCAGCTACCGAGAGAAATTTTCTTTGCCCTAGGGAAATTTCTCTCCTTTTTTTGCAAAACTCCTTCTGTACATAACCCTATCTTAGGGGAATATCCTAAACGATTTCCAAGGGCATATTCTCTACATTTACACACGTGCATCACCTAACATCTGAAAGTTCTTTTAGCCATGCAACCACTTGTTTGAGATGAAAACGATGATGAGCTGAAATCAATTTACATCTAAAAACCAAGGTACTTTTAAATTGACTTACGTATTGCAACTTAAAAAACCTTAATAAAGGAAGCCGCTTAGAAGAAACAAAATATAATCTATATATTCCCAAAATGTTTGGTTATCTGTAGATTATTTAAGATAAATCCCCCAGAACTAACGCAACTATCCAAGGGGATAATGTTTATAATTTACATAAGCCCCGAGAGAATGATTATGGGATCTAAAATCACAAAATACTTAATATCTATTAGTCTTACTTGCGCATTATTCACTGCTCTATACGCTGATGACGCATCTCAAACTTCTGAAAATCAACCAACTAAAGACATACAAATAAAAACAGATCACAAAGGTGATTTCGTAAGCAATATCTTTTGGCAATCTACCTACGCAACAGTATCTGGAATGAATGCTTCTAGGGTATCTCTAGAATCTCTGAGCGATACATCTTTTTATTTTGATATTGAAGGAGGCGTATTAGGTCTTTGTCTGTACCAACAAAATATCGAAGAAAAGCTAGGATTCCATATGGATGGGGCAGGATACTACACGGGAATCTCTTTTGGATCGCCTTCTCTGTACAAAATTGGCTTTAAGTGTGTAGCTCAGCACGCTAATGCCAAGGCAAACGTTGGTTATAATGAAGTAGCAACAGATTACCTATCCTTAGGAAGTCACTGGCAAGTACACTGTTTCCGAGGGAAACTCATCCTAACAGGAAATTACCTCTATACCCAAGGAAATCATCAGATAAATCACACTCATCGTAAGCTTTTAGGAGCTTGTTATGGTTCCTTCGAAAGTCAAACGGTAGGAAGTTCGCTTGCCTGCTACTTCCCTCTAAAAGCTAGAACAAATAATCGCCTCACCGTCACACCTTTTTTCTGCTATCAAGCTTTTATCTCTAAGCAGGGTAACTTCAAAGAAAAAGGCGCTCGGATACGTACTTTCGCAACAACTGAAGATCTTGTTGATGTTAGCTTACCCTTCGGATTACACAATACACTAGTCTTCCATGGATGTTGTCCATCAATTTGGGAATTAGAAGTTGCTTATAAACCTACTGTGCTCCGACAGACCCCTTTAGTTGGTTCGGTATTAGTTGCGGATAACGGCATTTGGATTTCTTCACCTACAGAAGTCAGCTACCACGCATTTTCTATAAATCTCAAAAATGACATCCGACTACTGAAACACCTACATATAAACTGCAACTACCAGTGTGATATCTCCTCGTCTACATGTAGCCATTATCTACTCGCTGGGGGGAAACTCTCCTTCTAAAGTCTCTATAAACTCTAAAAAATACAAAATCTTTAGCCTGCATTGAAAAATGCAAATGCAGGCTGTCTAAACAAGTTTGTTTGTCATAAAACAAACTTTTTTGTTTTTAATTTACGCTTAAAAAGCCACCTCGGGACAATTAAGCTCTCTTTTTTATATCAGGAGCTTTTTCAGAGTGTAGAGACCTTTCCATACCATTCTGAAAATTCCTGGTTACTATGTCTTCATAAAAAACTAGACAATCTTACATTGATTGAAGTATAGGGGGGAATGTGTGTGGTCTCTGATCCTTGTTGTCCCAGTATGTACCCCTATCCCCGTTCTTTATTTTACTTGATTAGTTTTAGTCTTTGCTCCTATAAGCTCTCGTGTCTGGCTAAGGAGAAAACAATCCGTTCTTTCCATAGTACCTTAGAATCCGGATACAATTATCCGTCATCAATACCTCTCGGAATTGATGATATTACCAACCCGCCTGTTGTAAACCATGGCCTTCTTCATGATGAGCAGACTGACATAGACATCTCAGGCCGAAAGTATTTTTACATCAATAAGCAATACTTTAAAACAAAGGGGGGCGCGGTTACAGCTAAAACTCTGAATATCTCTAAAAATACCGGGCCTATAATATTTCGAGAAAATAGTTCTAACAATAATGGAGGGGCTATAGCCTCTATAAACTGCAATATTACTGATAATAAACAACGATGTTGCTTTATCAAAAACGTAACTATTGTAGATGTCTTATCCTCACCAACCACTCGGTCTGGAGGTGCTATCCAGTGTTCTCAACTCGTTATCTCTAATAATCAAGGTCCCTGTGAATTCTTAAATAATACCACCACGCTAACAGGGGGGGCTATTGCTTCTGATAACGTGCATATTACCAATAATTACGGCACAATCATTTTAAACAGTAATAAATGTATAGCGGACATAGGTTCAGGGGGGGGAATCTATGGTGCGAATTGCTATATCACCTCGAATCATGCTCCCATAATATTTCACAACAATCAATCCGGTCATGGCGGTGGTATTTATTTAAGCGGAACTTGTAATATTACCCACAACACAGACGTCGTAAAATTCCTCTGCAACTCGAGCTTATTTCAACAGTTTCGAGAGAATTATAATTATGGTGGGGGAGCTATTTGCTGCGTCTCTTGCAATATCACTAATAATTCTAAGGGAGTAATTTTTCAGAATAATGTTGCACGACGCAATGGCGGCGCCATTCATACTCAAAATCTTACGATTCAAGATAATGGTCCCGTCTTATTTTTAAACAATACCTCACATTGGGGTGCTGGCCTTCAAAATCATGGATCCACCTCTAAATTTTACTTATCAGCAGATCAGGGAGACATTGTATTCAAAAGAAATATATCTATAAAAAATGATTCTAGAAACTCCCTACACTCAACTCCTCAATTAAATTTACAAATAGGTGCAAGACAAGGCCATAGTGTCAAATTTTATGACCCCATTGAAAATGAACACCCTTCGGATACAGTCTTAATATTTAATCCTGAAAGTTATCACTCAGGGACAGTGTTGTTCTCAGGATCTGATGTCTCTCCAAGTGAAAGTAGTAATGCAAATAATTACACCAGTCTTATACAAAATACTGCGAAGATAGCTTATGGTACGGTTGCTTGTGAAGATAAAGCTATCTTAAGGGTTTATAAAATGACCCAGGAGCAAGGCGTTCTACGCTTAGGCAACGGTGCAGTAATTAGCACAAACGTAAATGCAACATCAAAACATACAGTTGGTTGCACTCTAACTCTTTCCCGACTAGCTTTAAACCTTCCCTCTATTCTTGTTCAAGGAGCGCAGGCTCCCAAAATTTGGATCTATCCCAATGCTGACAGCAGCAACGGGAGAATCTCATATACCGAAGATAACAACCCCACTGTGACACTTTCGGGGCCTCTCCTTCTCCTCAATAGCGATAATGAGGATCCTTATGATTCCTTAGATCTTTCCAGTGGCATTACGCGTATCCCTTTCCTTTATCTTTGCGACAATACAAATAAAAAAATTGATATCGAAAACCTAGACATCGAAGCTATTAATGAAAAACAACACTATGGTTATCAAGGAATTTGGTCCCCCTATTGGGAAGCATATACAACAGTAACAAATTCAGCATCGGCTCAAACAGCAAATACAGGTCATAGGTACCTCTACGCAGATTGGACTCCAACAGGATACATTCCTAACCCAATATATCATGGGGATCTTGTCGCTAATGCCCTTTGGCAATCAACTTACAACGTTATCACAGGACTGCATACTTTAGAAAACTTCCCTAACGTAATACCAAATAGAGAAATCTCTGGGGGTGGTTTAGGGGCTTATGTCTCACAAAAGACACGCAACTCTCATGAGGGATTTCAGTTATTCTCTAGAGGGTATTCGACAAAAGCAGCAGGATCTACGGAAACAAAACATAATTTTGCTTTGAGCTTCGCTCAATTCTACAGCGAAATAAGAGAATCTAAACTCAAAAACAAAATCTCTTCCAACTGTTACTTTACTGGAGCGCAGTTGCAGATCCCTCTATTTGATGAAAGTATTCTCACATCTGCTTCCCTGGGTTATGCCTATTCTCATAGTCGCGTAAAAACAAAACACCAAACACTCAACACTGTTTCTGAAGGTCATTTCCATGGCCATACTATAGGAAGTGAAATCTGTTGCATGCTTCCAGAAGGTGATTTGTCTCATTTGCAATTCCGCCCCTTCATAAAAGCTCTTGGCATTCATGCTATTCAGGAAAGTTTTAAAGAAACTGGGGAGCAAATCCGTAGTTTTGAAACAAAACATCCTTTAATCAATGTTTCTCTTCCTATAGGCATCTATTGTCACGCACAACATGAAGCTAATCTAACAACTGATTGGAAATTTCAACTTGCTTATACACCAACAATCTACAGGCAAAAACCTAAAATTACCACGACACGATTGATAAGTAACGGCTCATGGACAACTTCTGGAACACCTGTAGATTACCATGCAGGCTCGGTAACAATAAACAACACCACAAGCTTCTTGAACAAGATCAGCTTGAGCATCAATTACCGAGGTGATTTTTCAAAATCTACATTATGCAACTTCTTAAACATAACAAGTGAATTACAATTTTAGACTTAGAAAATAAGTATCTCTATGGAAATCAAATCATCTACTCTCTTAAGCGCTTATCTTCTTTCCTCTCTCTTGTCTTGTTTACCGCTATCCTCAGAAGCCTATATAAAAGAACCGGATTTTTTGCTTCCCCGATGTTTCGGATACGAACAACTGCTCTCTCCGGACATATTTTCTGACACCCTAGAAGCAGAAAACACTCTAAATGGTCTAAGATATTCTTCTAGTGATTTTATCATTGAGAATTATAACAACATTACCTGTTCACAACAGATAAGAAGTTCAGACGGGGCGGTTTTTAATGGATCGTCTTTTACTTTAAAAAACAATAGCGGCGATATAAAATTTATTGATAACATTAGCAGTCAGAAAGGAGGTGTTATTTATACTACGGGGAACTGTAGTATTACTGAAAATACATCACGACAATTCTTCGTGAATAACCTAGCTTTACCTAAATCTGATGAGAATGATTTATCTTCAAATTTCGGTGGCGCTATATGTTGTAATAGATTTGAATTAACTAAAAATTGTGGTCCCATTTGCTTTGCCTATAATATAGCACGAATAAGAGGCGGGGCTATTTCTTCTAATTCCTCATTGAAAATAAGCGAAAACTCTTCGCCTATTTTATTCATGAATAATTTCTCTTTTTATCTCTCCGCAACCTCCACACAATCTCAAGGTGGCGCCTTCTACTGTCAAAATTGTGAAATCTCAGGAAACTCAGCCCCCCTATACCTAATTTCTAACTCTTCTACTCTTGGAGGTGCCTGTTATATCCACTCCACTTGTGAAATTAAAAACAACACGGATGTGATTTTCTTTGCGAATAACGCTAGTTCATGTGAAACCAATTACGACGGTCTCGATTTTAGCTCCGGGGGAGCGATTACTTGTATGACATTAAAAATAGTAGATAATCCTGGTCCTATTGGCTTCAGCAACAACACTGCAGACCGCAACGGCGGAGCTTTATGTTGTACTAATTTAACGATTAGAAATAGCGGCCCTATTCAATTTACTAATAATCAAAGTAAATGGGGGGGGGCTATACTCATCAGAAGAGACGGATCTTGCAATATATCAGCAGATAATGGTGATATTCTCTTTGCAAATAACTCTTGTATTGGTGACACGGAGTTGTTCAGGAACACTATACACTGCACCCCAGGGGTAACATTAAAAATGGGTGCAAAGAAAAACTATGCTCTGAAGCTCTATGACCCTATCGAATGCGGCTATACATCACCACAAGTGGTTTTCAATGAGCAAGATGACCAACAAGGAACTGTTCTCTTTTCATCAAAGTTCCTTCCCGATTCTCTCAGAGATAGAAAGAATTATACCAGCTACATATCCAATCCTCTAGAAATTAAAAACGGTATCTTGGCTGTTGAAGACGGCGCTTGTCTTGCCGTTTATAAAATTACTCAAGATAAAAGTATTTTACGTCTCGGCAATAACGCAGGAATCCAAACTAGTAAGGTAGCTACAAGTCAAGTGGGACTACGCCAAGCAGATCCAGGAGAAAGAGAATCCGAGGCTGGCTCGGGACCGACATCATCACCTCAGCCTCCTGCAGAACCAGAGCCACCACAAGAACCACCTCTACCACATGTGGGTTCTGACCTCCAAATTAAGAGTCTTGCTTTAAACCTCCCTTCGCTTTTACAAAAAGGTGCTCAAGCTCCAAAAATTTGGGTTTATCCTGTGGATACTGTTACAAACAATATAACCAAGTACTCTGAAGACCCAAGTTCCTCAGTAACGATTTCAGGGCCCTTGCTGCTTCTTGATAGTACTAATGAAGACCCTTACGACTCTCTAAATCTATCTAATGGGATCAACCGGATTCCTTTCTTGTATCTTTGCGATAACAAAGACAAGAAAATTACAATTACAGATTTGGACATCCAGGCTATTAATGAAAAACAACATTATGGCCATCAAGGGATCTGGTCCCCGTATTGGGAAGAATACACAACTGAAACAAACGGGACCTCTCCTGAAACCACGAATACAAGTCACCGATATCTTTATGCGGATTGGACCCCGACCGGCTATATCCCTAATCCCAAGTATACAACCCCGCTAATTGCTAACGCCCTCTGGGGAACTTTTTATACTACTGTTTCGGGACTACGTACCCTCCCTTCTCCAACTACAGGGCCTATTTATTCAGCACTGGGGGGTCAGGGCGTAGTCATGGCTATTCACCAAGACAACCGCTTAGGCGTTTCAGGATTCCGGATGGAATCCGCAGGATACTCTGCAGGGACAGTAGTAACAACAAAAAACAACCAGCAGATTGCCGTATCATTTGCTCAGCAATATGCTCATATAAAAGAAAAAAAGTCAGAAAATAAGCTCTCCTCGAAAAATTACTTCGGTGGAGCACTCATACGACTACCTTGGTTTGATGAGAGTATAATTACAACAGCCTCCCTAGCCTACAATTATGGGTCTCATACCGCGAAACATTGCTATGTGGAAGATAACAAAAACTCTGAAGGTGATTTCTATACTCACAGCTTTGCGGGAAGTGTACACTGCATCCTAAACCTCAACCCGATAAATAGAGACTTTTCCATAACTCCATTTATAGAAGTTCTTGCATTTAGAGCGACTTTATCTAGCTTCGTAGAACATGGAGATTTTCCAAGAGCATTCACCTTGAAGCGTCCATTGACGAATATCTCTCTACCCACAGGACTTATTATGCAATGGACACGTAACGCCCACCTTCCGACAATCTGGCAAGCTCAACTCGCTTATCAACCCGTCGTATTGAAACACTATCCCAAAGTATTAACAACACTCGTCGCAAGTAATGGGACCTGGCACTCCTTAGGCACTCCGACGACACGACATGCTTTTGCTTACAAACTAGGAAACGAAACTCAGATCTTCCCTTATCTGAAAATCTTTCTCAACTATCAAGGGGATATTTCCTCTTCTACTTTCTCTAATTACCTAAAAGTAGGAAGCTCTTTAATCTTTTAGAAATAAAAAAAATAAGGCTATAGACAAACTCTATAGCCTTATAGACATCTATTTGCGTCTGCTTCTTCTCCAGACACTCCCTAAACCATTTTGAAGCTGGCGCAGCAATTGCATAACCTGATTATTTCCATAAGGACTTGGGGGTGGTGTTTCAAGAGGAGGTAACGGCGGTAAAGGTCGATCCGCCATAGAGTGTCTCCCTTCTGCAATACCAAAATCTGCAGAACTAGCAGTTGTCCATACTCCTTCGCGAGTTCTGTCATTCTCCGCGATTAACATATCGAAATATGCTGCTGAGGAAACAGCAGCTAAAGCATTGCCAAATCCAGGAGTTACACCAAGAGCGTCACCCTCTCGCATAACATTCGGAATCATATAACCTTGCGCATCTTCTTCTGGAGCTCGGGTAGGAAAAGGCCTAGGAATATCATACAGACCCAAATCATTTCTTGGAGAGTCGTATATAGGAGAAGTTCGTGGCGTACTATATGACGACTCTTCCTGAGCATTGCCTTGTTGCCCACTCATATCCTCATAAACCGTATCTTCAACTAAAGGTACATTTTCAAGGCCCATAGGATGCATCGTTTGATAGACCAAATTCCCCTGCTGCGTTCTTGGTAGAAAATTTCTAGTGCTGATCTCCTCATACACATGTTCTACTACCTCTTCTTCTCGTTGATTCCTATCTTCTTCGAGTCCATTCCCAACACGAGTCATGTAGACAACTTCAGGACTTCCTGCCTCCCAAGCCTCTACTACACGCCTAGGGATAGCAACACTATCCTCATACGAATCTGAACTGCTCGAATCGGCATACTGACTAAGCAACTCTACTACTTCTTCAGGGAAATCATCATTGTTGACACGTACATGATAATGACCTTCTCTTAAAATGCCTTGACGCCTTACAAATTCGCCTAATGCTCTTAGACCAGTTCTTACTAAACGAGATAAACCAACTAAACTATTCCTGATCACAGTAAAGAGGTTTCTGATTCCTGAAAGGAGCATATCGAGAGCGCCACGAATGCGCTCTCTTAACTCGGGCGTTACATTTTCTGCAATCCCAGAATCAAACGTCAAACGCATATTATTTGCTTCTTCTAAGACTCTCTGTACTTCAGGGCTGACCTCGCCTAAAACACTATCGGCGTTATTTCCCGCGTCTATCATACTCAGAAGACATTCTTCAGACATTGGGGATAAGTCCTGATTACTATCTAAAAATCTAGCCTCTCCAAGTTGATCCGAATGTTTTGCCGAAGCCGTCGCATCAAAAGAACCACCCAGTAAGCTATATTTATCAGAAGGCGAAGTTGCTCCCGAAGCCATCATCTCCTTAATATAGCCTTCGTAAGTATCCCGATATTGCTTAAATAGAACACGCTCCTCTTCATTATCAGTGTCTTTCATCATCTTAGTAAACCTGTCAGCCATATCTCGCAATTCACCAAGACTCAAGCCGACTCTACCATCCACAGGCTCTTCTTGTTTCCTATTGGTGTAATCCCACCAACCACGAACACGCTTTGCTAATCCGTGAGTTCTTGAAGTCGTCGATGAAGATGCTAACTCTGAAGGACCCTCTACATCTACCAAATTCTCTGAAGCAACTTCTTCTAAATCTGCAATATCTGTGTCCCCTGAATCGATCCCTAACCCCAATCCCTGAGATTGAAAATGCGTTTGTACAGCTCTAGCCTCAGGAAGACGTTTACCATATTTTTTATAACCAGAAATGATCGGTTCAGAAATACCCATAACAGATTCCTTGCTTGATTTCCTTCCGAATATTCCCCTTACGGCACTCCACATACGTCCGAAGAACCCAGATTTGGTGCCGCCACTTTGTGAAACAGATGATCTCTCTTCGATTTCTTCAGGGCTGCGTACCTGAAAACCACTTTGCATTAATAATCGAGTTCTTTCTTCTATTGAGCTAGGGCCTGGTTCACCGGCATCATCTCCATCAACTATCTTATACCCTCCGAATTGACTCGAATCAGAACGCTTCTTATCATCATGATCAGGAGGAGGGATGTTTCTCGGTCCTCCACTACCTCCAATTCCGCTTACCCCCGCCATATGTACGCCTCTTTTAATATTAAAGATAAAAATAGATAATTATTATTCTAATTTTATCAACATTTAATTATTAAAAATAATAAATCGATGAATTTTCTTATAAATAGAAGAGAATGATCCATTTACAATACAATTAGATAAAGAGAAACTCGGGGGGAATTATACTAAAACCATATTTAGATAAGTATCTAGCTACCAAAAGCATTGTCAAAGGCATCTTCATCCCCTCCTCTATCCAAATCTATACCTAAATCTATATCATCTAAATTCGCATCGACGATGAGATCTCCTGTAGAAATCTGTATTTTTCCTGAGATATCGCTTAAATAGTCTCTGCGTGAGCGTAAACGCTCTCTTAACATCACCAGATGATTATAAAGCCATGCTGTGAACTTTTGTAAATACATAGCAACTCCTATTATCATCAAAGTAGATCCTATAGCCAATACTCCAGCAATAATCGGAGCTAAAGTGGGAATAAGAGTAAGAAGCATAATCCCTACCCCAGCAACGACAAAAATCCCAGCGACAATCACACTGTTTACACTGCGGCCTTTTTCAAAATTAGCGATTTCTTCACGGATAGCACGATCTGTCTCAAGGATTGTATCTTTTCCAACATGTACCCAAGCTTTATTAAGCTCTGCTTTAGAAAAACCTGCGCCACCAATTAGCTGTTTTTTAAATTGAGATTTTGCTTTGGCTTCTTTCCAACGGGCTTTAGCAATATGTAATCGGGTCTTGCATTGAAATACGTTATAAACCAAACCCGAAGAGGCCATGGGTAAAACAGTGGAAGCTACCGAAGATCCTACCGTAGCAATAAGGAGAACTTGTAATGCTGGCATACCTACAAATCCTGCAGCAACAACAGCGGCTAACCCAGCAAGCACTAGCAAAACAGAGAGAGCAAAAATCACTTTTTGTCTGGGAGTTAAAGATAAACGTTTATCTATTTCCTCAGCAGTAATTCTCTGATCCTCTATGATCTTTTCGGTTTTTACTAGGGTCGAGGACTCCTCTTCTATTTCTATATGTTTCTTGGTGATTTTTTCTAACGGCTCTTCGACAATCTCGTGAGTTCTAAGATCTTCATCACGAATATTCTTCAACCCTGTATCAAGGAAAAGCGCTTGATTTTTTTGAGAGTCTAAAAAATTCTTCCACTTTCCAATACTACTGTGCAATAACGTTTGTAAAACTAATCCTATTCCCATGGAAATCAAAGGAGGAGCAAGAACAATCAATGCTGTGGCAGGTGCACCTCCTAAAACTATAGTACCTACAATAGCAAGAGCAATCCCTAAAGCTGCAAAGCCAACACCCACGACTAAAAGACTCAGACTAATACGATGTAACTTCTTAGCCTCTTGCATAGTTTCTATACGTGTTAAAGGCTCTCCGGAAGCAGCCTTTTCAGAACGCGCAAATTTGATGTATAGATAATGTGTTAGGCTTGTAAAACCTGATTGGCTACCCTTAGAGTAGGCCGCTCCACCTAAGTTCCCTACAACGCCACCATAACCTCCCGGAATAAAATGAGCTCCTACCTTCATAGCTAATCCTAATCCGGTAAATCCCATTCCTATACCTGCGGCACTTTTTATCCTTTGTTTCTCGGACATTTTAGGAGCAAAAAGATCTCGAACCTTATTGACGATGTTTTTCATGACAGAAAAACCACCTAGAGAAACCCCAGCTAAAGCTATTGCCAATACAATACCCTGAGGCACTCCAGGAGCAATGCAAGTTAAAGCCACAACAACAATCACCATAGCTAACGCAAAGACCATCAATCCTGCTAATAACCCTACAGAATGAGAAAAACTCCTTTTATCTATAGCTACTTCATCAGAATGCAAAGCATCATGTAGAGGTACGCCTACCTGTTTATCCTGAGATATTTGAGAGAGACCTCTGGCCCCTAAAATCTCCAAACTTTTGTGATCATCGCCCGGAACTCTAGAAATCGACATAAATTAAAAAATAAAAATAAAATTCACTAATTAATTAATTATAATCACAAATCTAGATATCAAACATTGATCAATTTCATAAATAAATCGCAACAAAAATAAAGAAAATTATTTAAACATAATTAAATAGGGGATTGTTTATTTACAAAACCAACATAAAAAATCAAAGTTGCTAGTGGAGGAAGCTCGATATCCATCCCCCAAGAGAAGTGCTGATCCATACAAAGAACTGGCTGACGGTTGCCTTTCCCTGAACCCCCGAAGCTAATATCATCGCTATTAAAAAGGAGTTGGCAGGCATTAATGCCCTGACAATGTAGAACGTAAGAAGGAAAATATCCCGAACTAAAATGGTGGATACACAGTAAAGCGCTACTACGATCTTCTCCTGAAAATCTGTAGTAAGCTATGACATTATTTTCAGTATCTTTAAAGTCTACCCAAAGGAAAGACTCTTGCTTACCGTCTCCTTTCCAAAAATAAGGAAGGTCACAATATAAAGCGTTCATCCGTGCTACGCACCTGTGTAAAGAAGCGTGATAGGAGTTATCTAACAGATGCCAATCTAAAGAGCTATCCGGAGCCCATTCTTTTCCTTGAGCAAATTCCCCACCCATAAAAAGAAGTTTCTTCCCCGGCTGGCATATTTGATAGCTTAAAAGCAAACGCATGTGAGCAAACTTTGTCCATGCATCGCCAGGCATTTTTTGTAAAAGGCTACCTTTACCATGGACAACCTCATCATGAGAAAGAGGAAGTAGGTACCTTTCGTTAAAGGCATACCAAAGGGTAAAGGTCAGATCATTATGGTGATATGAACGAAACATAGGATCGACCTTAATATAACGAAAGGTATCGTGCATCCAACCTAAGTTCCATTTATAATCGAACCCTAACCCTCCTTGGGCTACCGCCTTGGTCACTTTCGGGAAATCTGTAGATTCCTCAGCAAATGTCAATACCCCGGGGAATTCCCTATGCACTACAGAATTAAAGTGTTTTATGAACTCGATAGCATGAAGATTCTCTCTACCTCCATGGATATTTGGAGACCACTCTCCTTCTTGACGGCCATAATCTAAATACAACATTGAGGTTACAGCATCGACACGTAAACCATCTATGTGCATTTTATCTAACCAAAATAGAGCGCTGCCTAAAAGGAAATTCACAACTTCATTGCAGCGATAATCAAAAGTATACGTATGCCAATGGGGATGCAATGGCTCCTTATGTTCTATAGATTCATACAGAGCTTCTCCATCGAAATGAGCTAAAGCAAAGCCATCCGTTGGGAAGTGCCCAGGCACCCAATCTAAAATCACCCCTATATTTTCACTATGGAGGTGGTCCACAAAAAACTGAAAATCTTCTGGTGATCCATACCGACATGTAGGTGCGTAGTATCCTGTTACTTGATATCCCCAAGATTCATTTAAAGGATGTTCTGTAACTGGTAATAGCTCAACATGCGTATAATGCATTTCTTTGCAATAGGAAGCGAGTTTCTTTGCTAACTCCCGATATCCTAAGGGTCTACCATCATGCCACTGCCATGAACCTACATGCACCTCATAAATTGCTAGGGGCTGGTCTTCTCTGTTTTTACGCTTTTCCATCCACTGGGCGTCATGCCATGTATAGCGATCACTATGCACAACGCGAGATGTTGCATGAGGAGGAGCATCAAAACTTTTCCCATAAGGGTCAGTTTTGATAAGCACCTCTCCAGAAGAGCTAACAATTTCCCATTTATAAAGAGTTCCTTCTTCAAGACCCGGGATAAATAACTCCCAAACTCCTAAATCAGAGACTTTGCGCAAAGGATTAACAAGACCATTCCAAAAATTAAAATCACCAACAACAGATACGCGTTGTGCATGCGGAGCCCAAACAACAAAAAGCACCCCCGAAATTCCCTGAACATCATAGGGAATCGCTCCCATACGTTCGTAAATCTTATAATGCGTGCCTTGATGAAATAAAAAAGAATCTACTTCTCCCCACAAAGGAGAAAACGCATAAGGATCGTGAGCTAATAGGCCATTTTGATGATAGATACGATAATCCTGAGGGAGAGTCCCCTTGGGAGCAGTTAAAGAAAATATCCCCGAATGATGGTGTTTTGCGTGCGCTATATTTCCCTGTAGTTCTACAACTACAGAATGGGCCCCAGGACGAAAAAGAATGATTCTATCCTGTGAGGAGTTTTCAGAAACAATCCCTAAAAACTTATGAGGATTACTCTGCCTTCCAGAAATTAATAAGGACACGTCTTCAGAGTTTAAAATCCTCTCGACCATTGAAAAACTATCTTATTTACGGAAACAATCCCATAAATACGTAGTTTGGTTTTTTATCTCCATACTTTCTCCTAAAGAAACTGTAGAAGACCCCACCAACTGTTTCTTTTCCCATTGGCGCAAACGACAACTAGATAACTCTGAAGAAAAACATAAAAGAAGCTCAGCTGTTTCCTCAGCGTGCAAACACACACGCCGTACTGTCTTCTTACTCCATTCTAATGAAATCTTTCCAATTCCCTTAAGGTGCACATTGATAAACCTCCCACAAGGAAATTCTGGAGGTAATGAAGGAAGGATCTCCACAATTTCTTTATCCCGCATAATAAAGAGATCACGCAACATAGCTAAACTGTAACTAAATAAAGAAAACGGTACCTTTTCTAGAACATCCTTGTTTGGAACTTCTTTAAGAATACCCTGGTATTCTGTATCGTAAATCCTAGGTAAGAGGTTCTCGGAAAATCCCGCAAAATATAAAGAAGATAGCGCAGAATAAATTTCTGTTTTTTTTCTTTCTTGAATCTTTTGGTATGCAGTAACGAGGAGTTTTCCACTCCCCTTTTTCAAACATTCTTCATCTTGTAAATCTGTGGGAACAAGAGCACTTAACCGCAACCATAAAGGAAGTATCTCTTTTAAATCCCTACGATAACGTATTTTATGCAAATCTGCATGTTTATGCACGCCTAAAGAAAGTAACGGCTCTGCAGAATCCGCAAAAGGTAACAGACCTTTCAAAGAATCTACTTTTTTCCCAGAGGGAAGAATGTAGTATTTGTATTGTTCACAAACAACAGCAAGACCTCCACGATGCAAATCTTGAAATACGGCAAAGCGCTTTAAAGGTCCTTGAGCGTCTACATAACCCTCATCAAGAAGTTCATGCGAAGCCGAAAATATGCGCCATACTGTAGGAAATACTTGAGCATATAATTCCGATGCAGGAATAGGGATGCACATTCCAGGAATTAACGTATACGGTCTAAAATTCTGTGTTATTTTAATCATACACGTTTTCCTTTCAGAATATCTTCTTCGACACTCTCGATACGCACATCGATTAATGTATTCACAGCAACATCAGGATCTGCAGGGAAACCTACCATATCAAAGTATGGAGAATGGCCATAGGCGAGTCCTCCATCAACTCTTTCAACAAGTACAGAAAGCGTGTCTCCTATACGTCGCATCTTCTCTCTATGAGCCACCTCTCGAGCCATATGAGCAAGATGCTTCTTCCGTTCGTTAATTACAGATACAGGCAGTTGAGAAGAAAAGGTATAGGCTTTTGTTCGTTCTCTAGGGCTAAAAGGAAAAATATGTACTTTAATAAAACTCACGTCTTCTACAATGCGCAAAGTCTCTTCAAAATCCTGATCTGTTTCCCCAGGGAAGCCCACTATGACATCTGTTGTGAAAGTATATTTAGGATCCACAGAACGTAAAGCATCGACACAATCTAAAAAATCTCCCCGTGAATACTTCCGATTCATCCTTTTTAAAATCGCATTAGAACCTGATTGCAAAACAAGATGCGAAGAATGACACGTATGCTTTCCTGATAATAATACGTCACGAAGGTCGTCCTGAACGTCCTCGGGATCTATAGAAGAAATCCGTATTCTTTCTATACCTGGGATCTCGTCTACCTGACTGATAAGATAAGCTAAGGATTTTCCCTGATCTTGATAATCGCCAACATTAATCCCAGCAATCACAACTTCACGATACCCCTGAGAAACAAGATCAGAAATCTCATCAAGAATTTCCTGAATGGGACGTGAACGCGACCTACCGCGTAAATAAGGGATAATACAATAAGAACAAAACGAGTTGCACCCATCCTGTACTTTGATAAAAGCTCGAGATTTCCCTGCAAAACTACGAATGCGAAATTCTGGAAGATCTTGAATCGAGGGAAAGATCTTTTCCATTAACAGATGCTTTTCTTTGTTAGAAACAAGAAGACATTGCCTGTCTAAAGAATTAAAAAATTCTTTATCAGCCTCTCCCAAACAACCAGTAACAACTAAAAAAGCATCGGGATTCTGTCGACAAACTTGACGTACAGCGTGACGTCCGGAGCTTTCCGCGGATCCGGTAACTGCACATGTATTCACAATACAAAGATCACACGGAACTTCAGGATCTGTGATTTCTCGGTATCCTAAGAAGTTTAACTGATCGCGATAACTCTGAATTTCATATTGATTTACACGACACCCTAAACAAACAAGTTTAAATGTTCCCTTTACTTCTATAACTGTCATAGGTTCTAATGAAATCTGAAAAAAACACGAAGACAGTATTCTAAAGTATCCCTACTTTTCCTCACTAATAAAGATTCTCTTTTTTCTTATTAGCTTGTAAAGGAATGCCCCAAACTAAAAACTAATCTTCTATTTGCTTTTGAGAAGAACGTTTACGCTCAATAAACTGCCGGTATTTTTTTTCCAGTTCTTTGGGTAAATAAGCTTCTACAATTAAAATATCATCTTTACGACGATGCGATAAGACCAAACCTGCATCATACAGCTCTGTAAATTTGCCATAATCCTTATAAGAAAATTTTAATGTAACTTCAGGAAAGCCTTCAGTAATGACATCAGTCATCGCCTCAAGAAGATTTTGAATTCCCTCTCCGGTTTTTGCAGAAATTAATACAGCGCGTGGTGAGAGCAAACGAAGCTTAGTAGATGCCTTACCGTTGGGAAGCTCATCGATCTTATTTAACACTGTGATGATTTTAGGATGGTCTACTCCTAATTCTTTTAAGATCTCTTGCGTGGTTTCTATATGCTCAAAAGCTAAGGGATGCGAAGCATCTACAACATGAAGTAAAATATCTTCATGTAACGCAGCTTCTAAAGTACTTTTAAATGCTGCAACAAGAGTGTGGGGCAATTTCCGGATAAACCCTACTGTATCTGTAACAAGAACACGTTGCCCACTAGGAAGAACACACCTACGTGTTTTAGGATCTAAAGTAGCAAAAAGTTTGTCCTCAACGTAAGTTTCCGCAGAAGTTAAAAGATTCAACAAAGTACTTTTCCCAGAATTGGTATAACCAATCAAAGCAAATGCAGGAATCCCCCGTTTTTCTTTAGCCTTGCGCTGCTCTTTTCTTTGCTTTTCTACTGATTTAAGATCCAAAGTTAATTTGTGAATTCTTTCACGAACCATCCTTCTATCCAGTTCGATTTGCTTCTCCCCTTCTCCCTTAACAAATCCTCCGCCACTGCCACCCCCTGATTTTTGACGCGATAAGTGACCCCACATCCTTTTTAAACGAGGGAGAAGGTAACGTGCTCGTGCTAATTCTACCTGAAGTCCTGCTTCTGCAGTAAAAGCTCGGTTAGCAAAAATCTCTAAGATTAACTCCGTACGATCTAAAACAACTAGTCCTAAACGCTTTTCTAGATTCCTCTGCTGCGAAGCGGTGATTTCTTCATCAACAATCAATGCGCCAATCGTAGGAAATACTTTTAAAATCTCTTCGATTTCTAAAAGCTTGCCTTCATTTAAATATGTCGAAGAAGATGGAGATCGCAAAATCCATGAACGTGTTTCTAAAACCGTAATATCGCAAGATTCTGCAAGAGAAACTAGCTCTTCACTATGTTCTTCCACACGCTGTTGATCTTCTTTACCTGAGTAAAAAGAAACTGCCAAAGCTTGGGAAGGATCTTGCTCTTCACGGGGAAGAGAAAAATGCCATCCTAAAGCACTCTCCCGACTCTTTTTCTCTTCTTTTATCTTTTTTTTCATTGTCTACCTAACGAACGACCAAGAAACTTCCATACCATCATAAGCCCACAACTTATTGGGATAATCTACCAGCTCTTTTTGCAGGTGATGGCTAATATGCGTAAAAATTAACTTTTTTGCGCCTACAAGAGAAGCGAAGTCCTCTGCTTGACTCATAGTCAAATGTGCATAACCTAGTCCAGAAAACGCTTTAAGAGGCCGCGCAGAAGAAACCGAGAGAATAAGAGTATCCACGCCAGAAAGATAACTAAAAATCTTATGATCATACCTACTCATATCAGTAAGGTACGCAAGATTCCCAAAACGGTACCCTATAACTTCACAGGACTTCTGATAATAGGTGACATAGGTAAAAGGGAGATCCAAAAATGTACTCTCACCATAATCTTCGTTTAAAATAGTAAAATTTAAAGCAGCAGAAAGCGAGGCGTCTCCGCCTGGAGGCGAAACAAGATGCTCACGCGCCTTGCAAAGATATTTATAGGTAAAAGCCGAAAGAACGACAGGGAGAGACTGCTGATGGAGTACATACCAAACACGCAAATCATCAATACCACCCATATGATCATAATGAGGATGGGTGAGAAATACACCATCAAGTTTCTCAATATTATTTTCCAACATTTGCTGACGAAAATCGGGACCGACATCAATAAGAAAATGCCTCCCAGCCCATTCAATCAGCACGGAAGAACGCAAACGCCGTATCTGTTTTCCTGTGCACATCTCACAGGGACAAAAAGCAACGGGAATCCCTTCAGGATTTCCTGAACCTAAAAAGGTTAATTTACCTGATGAAGCATCTCCGCCTACACCTTTTTCCACAGACAATCCCAAAACATGCTTAAAAATGAAATTGTAACTATCTTGAAAATTAAGAAAAAGAAGAAGCAGATTCTGCAGGAATAAGTTCAGGAATAGATAAGGGAAGAACAGATGGATGAAACTGCGGAGCCGCTAATATAGGATCTAATAAGTGACATGAAGGGGGAAATTCTGTAAGCACAACATATTTTTCTGTACCTCCTTGTACATGCACAAGCTCACAATGTTGCACATAATCTTGTGAAAGATTTAACCATTCCCGTACACGGGACTTTGAAAAGTAACTGAAAATGGCTCCTATCAAACATAGGATTAAACCAACTCCTAATAAAATTGCTGGGAAAAACCAATGATGCATACCAGGTATTACCGGGGAAGCAACAATTACACCAAGAATAACTCCTGAAAAAAATAGTATACCCGCTCCGATAAAATTCAACAAAGCACATATATCTAGGTTACGGACCCGAAAATATACGCTTTTCATCTTTTCATGTGTACGAACAGCCTCTTCATCCTTAGGATACAAACCCCATAATGTTGTTATTGGCCCGGAACAACACATTCCACTGATCAGATGACTCTGACATCGCAAAATAGGAGCAATACCAATAGCCTTCCCATCACTACCGACAACAAGAACAGAAACTTCTTTGGGTTGCACTACCCCTTTGCAACAAGAACAATAAAAATGCGTGTTTACATAGTTCGGGTTATCCTTGAAACCGGGGAAACAGGGAGATGATCCAAACATATCCGGCACCTTAAAATAATTAGAAAGAAAATAACAAAAGGAATAGAAAAGATCAAATTATAAAAGTCCATAAAAACAAACTGATTCTTAAGATAAAAGAAAATAATCTCATCTGTTTAAAAAACACCTATCGAAAAAATAGATAAAAAGAGTCTTCTTAATAAGAAGATGCTAAAAATCTTGTTTATCTAATCCCCATTTTTTTTCTAATTTTGCGATAGTTCCATCTGCCTGCAGCTCATCCAAAACGTTTTGAACTTCTTTCACGTGTTCAGGACGATCTTTCGCTATACCTAAGCCGCACCCTAAAACCCACTTATCTTCAGGTAAGTCGACGGTTGTCGTATATAAATCAGGGAACTCTTTCAGTACCACACGAGCAACAGAAGGCTCAAGAACAGCTATTGGGGACTTCTTACAACCCACCTCCATTAAAACCTCTAACGTGCTATCAAAAGAACGCACACAGACTCCTGGTAGAGATAACAGGTAATCCTCATGGAAAGTCCCCGTTTGTACAGCCACAGAAGAATATTTAGACAAAGGAAGAACGTCATCTTTATTTACAGGCTGTCTAGATACAACAGTTAGCTCACGGATCCCCTCTCCATGATATGGAATCATAGCAATTTCTTTTTGACGCGATTGCGTAATCGACATTCCTGACAAAATAGCATCTATGCGATGTTTCTTTAAATTTAAAATCAATGCGTCAAAAGAGAACTCCACAACCTTCAATTCTTTACCAAGTTTTTGGCTAATAGCTTCAGCAAGATCTATATCAAAACCAATGGTGTTTCCATTTTCATCAATAAATTCAAAGGGGGGATAGGTAGCATTTGTCCCTACTATCCAAATTTTATCTCTCTTAACAGAAGAACTGCAACCTACTAAGAATAAACAACATCCGAAAAACAAGATTCGAAGGCAAGAAATCAACTGTTTCATAAAAGCTATGCTATAATAACTAAAAGTATGGTATACTTTACATACACAATAATAAATCATCAAACTCGAAATAATGCTTTTAAATTAATTGACATCGAAAGCGAGTAAGTATGTGACTATATAAAAAAAATTCAATTATGTGCTCATCTTCTTTTACCCCTCCTTTCTGCCCTACTCCAGGAAGAAATAATCTTTACCATTTACAAGTCAATCCACAGGATCCCCCGTGTATTAGAGCCTTGAGGTTAGTTGCCTATGTGCTGTTGCATATCATTACCTTGGGCCTCCTGCTGCTCTTCCACTACTGTACTCGTCATACAACACAAACGACCACAACACCTATAATTCCTGTTGTACCACAGACTCCCAGTTCCCAACTCCCCTTACCACTTTTGCCCAGAACGCCTTCAGTGGACTCACCTGCACATCCTGCTGCTTCACGAAGAAGAGCTCCATTACAACCGTCACAACGTCCTACTACCCAAGCTCCTGTAGAGCTCCCTGCGGCTACACCTCACCCAACAGTTATAACACAGCCTCGTAAACAACCGATAGTCCCTCCCCCTGCTGCACCTACCCAACCCCCTCAGCCCAAAATAGAAACTCTACGGCCAGCTCGACCAGAAGTCCCCAGCCTACCTCAAGATCAACAACCTAGTACCAAAAGTGCATTAGATCTTCCTCCAACAGCCCCCCAACCACCAGTTACAACAGAACCTCGTAAACAGCCGACCATCCCTCCCCCTGCTGCACCTACCCAATTCCCTCTACCCAAAACAGCAATTCTACGACCATCCCGAGTGCAACAAAGACCTATACTTCCAGGATTGCCTAGTCTATCTGAAATTATAGAGCGCATACACAGCTTAGGGGTTTTACCACAAGGTGTGGATCGGAACTCTTTAGAAGCTATGGTTCATTTTAATGAACAAGGGTTAACTCCTAATAATGCACGTTTAACCATCACATCTACGCAAATCCTTAATCCTCTATTCGTTGCTACCTACCCTAAAAGCATTCGCTCGACGTTTCATTTAATCATGCAAAATCTCGAAACCATCATCCGCACAGGTAATGCTCAAGATGAAAACACTCGCGTCTCTCATTTGCTGTTATCACAGTTAACATACCTGAATGATAACTATTACGATGTTGATGTTCCCGGAGACGGAAACTGCTTTTACCGTTCTTTCCACATAGGTTGGATGTGTTCATTAATGCGTTCAGGAGATCCTCAAGCATTTGAGAAGGAAGCTCAGCGTATTATGAGATTACCTTTTGCCCAATCATCGGTGAGAAATCGTTTACTTACTGAACAAATGGTTACAGTTCTTAGACACTGTCAAACCCACAACAATTTGAAAAGTCTGTACGATGACGTTCTTCTTTCCCCAATACACACGCATAAAGCAATTTCTTATTTACGTAACCTCGCTCTTCACACTTTAGATGAAGCACGTTTAACAAATATGGGAGGAGAACAGAACGTTCGAGCTTTAATCTTAGGCCAGATGATCGATGCTCCGGAGATGTTAGCAGAAGCTCTGAGAAAGATCATTCAAACAGAACCGTCTAGTCCGATTTTACAACATATCTTCCGAGGCAATGTATTGCCTATAACTGGAGCTGCAAATCAATTAGAGCTGGTTTTAGAGTTCTTATCGCAAATGCTCCTCAGCAATCAAAAAATCCAACAGCTACCTCAGGAACAACAGCAAGAAGAAAGGCTATTTCAAACAACGCTAGATGAGTTACTCAGTACAGTGAATGTTACCCTGACTGCTGGAGATCTAACCGAGGAAAATACTATCCCAATCATCACCTCGCTCCCTCTAGAAATTCAAGGACATTATCAAAAATTCACCCAATCCCTACTGAGAACAAGGCCGGGCCAACAAATACCTACCCCCATAACTCTCCTTTCTTTCCTACTCTCTCATCCTTCATGCGCAACAAATAACGCGGTATGTCATGATTTCCTAACACACGCAAAAACGACACTAGCAGGGATTATAGGAAATAACTTAGACTTAACAGATGCTCTAGATTGGCACAGAGAGGTAGCAGACACTCTTAATACAAAACTGCAAGCCTCTTGGGCTCAAAAACAAGCTGGAAGCTTGATTGAAGTTGCTCTTTCACTTTGTGATGGGTTGAAATCTTCTAATATGATTTTACAACTAGGTCATACCTACAGGCTCATTGCTAAATTGATGCAAGCTACACCACAAAGTACTCCCGAAGCAGAATTACGCAACACTTTAGACACAATTTTATCTCATATCCAAAATAATCCTAATCAAGTAGCTTCCTATACAGAAATGATTAATTCTGAAATATTTAAGGGATTGCAATTGGAAGCTTCTACAAATGCTAAGGATAAAATTTATGCGGAAGGAATAAAAATGTTCTTCTTCCTTTTACAATATCCCTCCTTACTTACAAATCGAGTAACAGCGAATGCAGCGAAGAAAATCATGTTGTTGTACCAACCGCATTTACAACAAGCTTTAAGGAATAAACTCAACACTTACCGTGTATTGTCTTTGGGGGGAAGTATTTTTGGGGCCTTCTGCTGGCAACCACCTGCATGTGGAGATAATGTAACCACACAAACTATTGAATCCTTATTGTCCTTCCTATCTAGAGATCCTGCTGCTTTGTCTCTTTGCCCTAATATGAGAACCAAGTTCTTCCAAATCATGGATTCAGGAAATGCCGAGCAAACGGCCGCGTTACTTCAGGATACACGAACAGCATACCCTATTTTATGGGAAGAATTTATTTATCAACTGGATAAAGTAGGCCATAGAGCAACCCCGCAAAGAACGAGTAGGCCATTTAGTCAGTCTGTTCCCAACGACGTTTTACTTTACAGCTTCTTGCGAAAGCACTCACAGCTATTAGATGACAATACTGAGTTGGCAACTAGACTAAAGACTTATTCAACAGAACAAACTATCCGGATGAAAAGGGATATAACAGAAAATTTAGATACGTGGACTACATTATTCTGGACAAATGTTGACAGACTTACTACTTATAACAACCTACAACGAACGTTCCTCTTCTCTTTAGTACTTAGGAATAACCCACATCCTGAGGCGTACCAATCCTTCATTCATGATTTAAACACTATGGATATCCGAGAGCTTATGCACACCTTTAACTCTGTAAACACTCAGGCAGAAGATGAGCATATTAGCGCGATTTCTTCAGCCTTAGGCTCATTAGCTCTTTGCCAATACCTAGGAGATGCGAGTTTAACACAAACTGTAAGACAACTCAATGCTTTGGCGACTACTCAAGGATTCTTCCAAACGGACTATGTTCCGGAGCAACAGGCTACAATTTTTGTATTACGTGCAAACAACCATTACAACTGTTTGTTACCCAAGGATGCTCATGACACCTCAAGAGTAACAAACCAAGGAGCTGCGCAAAACCAACCATAACTTAAAGGATGCTTTCTTATTCTTACGACTACTTATCCTCTCCCACACGCGTTAAAACAATCTGCTAAGGATTCGAATTTTCTTCTCTCCCTATCTTCTGATATCGTCGTAGGGAAAGGTGATCCTCTTCTCATAGCAGGCCCCTGCACTCTAGAAAGCTACGAGCATACTGTGACTATCGGCCTTGCTGCCAAAGCAGCAGGAGCTACAGTACTGCGAGGATCTATAAGAAAACCTAGAACAAGCCCATTCACCTTTCAAGGCTGGGGGAAAGAAAAGGTGATTTGGCATAAAGAAGCTCAGCGTATTCACGGCCTACTTACGGAAACAGAAGTCTTAGATGTTCGTGATGTAGAAATTACAGCAGAAAACGTCGATATTCTTCGCATCGGAGCAAGGAATATGCAAAACTTTGTCCTGCTTCAAGAAGTCAGCCAAAGTCATCGCCCCGTTATTCTTAAACGTCACCCTTCCGCAACTATAGAAGAGTGGTTATCCTCTGCAGAATATCTTCTGAATTCTCCCACATGTCCCGGTGTAATTCTTTGCGAACGCGGTATACGCACTTTTGAAATGTCCACACGGTATACCCTAGACCTGAACACCGTGGCTTTACTTAAAGAAGTGAGTCCTCTTCCAGTGATTGTAGATCCTTCTCATGCTGCGGGGAAACGTTCTTTAGTGTCTCCTCTAGCAAAAGCTGCTATGGCCGCTGGTGCTGATGGCTTAATGATAGAAATACATGAGTCCCCAGAAAAAGCTCTCTGTGATGGGAAACAACACATCACACCCGAAGAACTTAGTGATCTATTCTCATCCATAAGAGAGAAACACTCTATCTGCCAAGAAATTGGTAGATAGAAATTTTCCAATGCAAAATCACAACCACGCAAAAACGTATAGTTGATCGTAAAGGCCATTTTACAATTAAAAATAATTAATCAATGGAAATATAAAAATCTTTAATAAAAATTTGTTGGATTTCTTAAAAAAATTATATTGCAAAGTTTTGCATGTTTAACTATTTGATTATCAAATAACAATGAAGGAATAAGAGTATTTTCTTCATGGAGGTATATGGTAAAACAAACATGCAAACTCTACCTTTTACAATGTCTATTTTATGCTTTATACTGGCTAATTTATTATTGTAGAAAAATACTCCAAGGCATCCCTAACCATCCCGACGAACCTTTATTCCAAGCCTTCTTATCTTCTTTTATAGAACTCCTTTCTAGTTTAAAACACCTTCCGAATCCTGACTTAAGACAACCTTAGCTATGAAACTCACCTTCTTGTGAAAAAACAAGAAGGTGAGCACAAACAACATGTGTACAGAAAAAGATTATCGAAATTGAAAACAGAGAATCAGACTTTCTCTTCAGAAAGCTTCCCGATGTACACGTATAAAATTTCGATAAAAATAAAAGCTGTAAGAGAGCTTAACCAAGCAATCAAATCCCTAGAGAAAGGAATTGTGATGAAATACCCACTGACATACACGCTCCCCCCTATTAGCACCGCTGCCCAAGCTGCAGGAGTGCTAGCTTGATAGCGAGTGAGAAGAGCCGCGCCTAGAGGAACAGAAAGACAACACACTGAGAGACCATAGCTTAGCATCAGCAAATCGACAATATTGCTAAAGCCTAAAGCAGCAACAGGAGCTAGTACCGCAATAATGCCAATAAGGTAACGGTAGTTTAACGAAGATATTTGAGGCACTTCTTCACTAATAAGCTGAGCAACAGCACTAATCAAAGAATCTGCTGTAGAAAGTATGGCCACACCAATGGCAGCTGCCATAATAGCTGCTAATGATGGTCCGCTTACATAAGCTACGGTATCAATAAGCACACAGCCTTGAGAAACCCCTAATTTTGCTCCTAGAGAACCTAAAAATAAGGGGATAAGATTAAACAAAAGAATTACGATCCCAGCAAATATTGCTGCCCATTGTAGTCTTCGCGGTGATGAAGCAGCAACACAACGTTGTGCCATATCTTGCTCGACAACCATAAAGACCATAGGCATGAAAATCCATCCGAGAAGGTTGCTCGTTGGTATGGGCTCAAAAACAGAGTTAGATAAGATTGGAGTAAACTCAGATGAGCCATACCAAACAGAAACAGCACAAGTAATCACAGCAATAAGAAGAAATAACGCCTGAACGATATCTGTTCTGACAACACCATGAAATCCTCCTGTAGAAGTATAAAATACTAGCGTGATCCAAAAAATAGCGGTGAGATATTTGCCATGAGTGAAAACGCCGAATAGCTTATCCAAAGCAACTATCTGCGCTACAAGAATAAAAAACAAAGATAGAGCTGAAAGAAGAAAGGCCATTTTACGTAGCTTTTTTGATTTATACACACTCTCAAAAAGCGTAACTACGGTAACAATCGATCCCAAAGCCAATTTCCTTCCGGGCCCTAGACCAAGAAATATCAAACCTAAAGCCACACCCAAAGGATACAAGATCACTCCATAACCGTAACGTGCAGCTTCTTCAGCTGCACCGAGTAGTACCCCACCGCCAATTTGTGTAGCGATAAACGTCATCGTTAAAGAAAACGTTTTTAAGCTCCTTCCTGCTAGGAAATACCCCTGACGATCCTGAACTGTAGAGCCGCCTCTACGACCTACAAATAAACACAAGGCCTGAACGCCAAGCAAACAACATAAAAATAATCCAAAATTCATTGCGAAACTCTTAACTGTAAAAATAAACAGGCCGAAGAACAACTGTCGGGAAAGACAGTGTTAACTAATATCCTCAGCAAAAAATTTACTTAAAAAACAGTTAGATTCGATGGAGATAGCGACCGGAATAACGAAAACTTAAAGAAAATAAGGAGGCGCGAAGCATTTTCAAAGAAAAAGGTAGTGTTAGCATATTTCAAAATCCCGCGCTTTAGACTTTCATACTAGATTAAAATAAGTGTTCTTAAAAATCTATAAAAACTACCAAGTTTCTTTTTTATATTAAAAAATTTATTGAAAAAACTCCTTTTTATTTTAAAAAGAAACTAACAAACAAAATAAATTAACTATGACAAATAAAAATACTGAAAAGAAGTCTACTATCTATTTAAAAAAATTTATTTATCACCTGGTCCGAATTGTCGATGAATTTTTAGAAGAATTAGAGAAACATTGTAAATCTTTATTTTCTAAAGAGGAGTGTGAGCAAGCCCTATCTGCATTAATTGAAGAATTAGAAAAGTACAGAAAGAATTTAGATAACCTTGCTATTGACCCCTCGCATCCATTAAACAATTTAGTCAAACTAAAAGAAACGGATCTACTTAAATAGAGCAAATAAAGCCCCTGCTGCTGCACAACGTAGCGAAGGGGTTTCATGGTAACAACATTCCAGAAGGAAATCCACACCCTCGGTATTTTCCGAAAAAGCGATACCTTCTAAAATAGCAAGTTTATCCTGCCAACGACTTTCAGGATAGAGCTGCATAGCTTGATGCAAAGATTCGCTATTTTTTTTCTGACACAATCTAGCTAAAGTTGACTCTAACTTAGAAGCAAAACTGTTATCTGCAGTCCATATCTGCGCCGTTTGCTCATCTCCTTCTTCCCAGAATAATCCTGAAAAAAAACTCCAGCCATGTTGTTGCCGATTAGAAAGAAAATCTCCCGTAACTTTTTTTACTTTACTATATTTTGATACAGCAAGCAAACGGATCAGCTTTCTCCCTATCTCTCTTTTTACCATATCAAAATAGAGAGGCAGGGAAGCACTTTTAGGATTCCATTGTGAACTCCAAAGAAACTGTTCTATAGCCCAGCACATCTCAGGATCACTGATAAAATCAGCTATAACATCACCAGCTCTTTCCACATGCGTACGACTTACAAGCAGCAAAATAGCGAGATTTGCCGCGGCTTTCCTAGAGACCACGATATTCAAATACCTATCAGCAAGATCTTTTCCACCTATTCCTAAAGAACATACGGCAGCAGACGCTGACTCACAAATCGAGGCGAGGGGAGAAAGTAAACCTTGTACTAGCAAATCTTCCCCTAAAGGATCTCCTTGAAGATAGAGAAGGGCTGCTGCTTGTAGACGTATTTTGGGGAATGGAGACGTTTGAGCAATGTAGTGCACTTGATCAGCAACTTTTTTTGATTCACAGCTCACCTCTCGTCCACAAGACAATGCTGCGCGTAATGCTGCTTCTTGAACTTCAGGGTACTGAATAGATAATAAATCCAAGAGAATACTCTCATCTTTTTCTTCCCCCAAATGATGCAGGAGTTCACAGGCAAATAAAGCCTGATCCATATCTTCTTGTACTCTAGATCTAGAAAGCAAATGTGGGGTAAGCATTAGAGAAGCTTTCCATGCCTCCCTACGTTCCTCCCCATCGACAAGTTTGTTATTCGCACGTTCTTGAAGATAAGGAAGGAGTTCTTCTATATCTAAAATCGCAGCAATTTGATATGCCATCATCCGCACTTGCATAGAATCATCGTGACGAGCAATTTTACAGACAGCATCTTTTAAACTCTTAGATCCATACTGCAAGACTACCTGTAGACCCAAGGTACGCACAATCACGCTATCATCGGATAGACTCGCTAAAACAAGAGGGACTAAACGAAAGTCTCTGGCTAAGCCTATCGAGAGTATACTCACTGCTCGTACAGTCATTGAAGGGTGGCGCATACCATCGGAAAGAACTTGTTGAGCAAAATCTTCTAAAGTATCACGATCTTTAGCAAGTTGCGGGTAGCATTTACGTGCTTTAGTAAACTCCTGATTCCAAGATTCGTAATCCTTCCCCTGTGCTAATGCTTTTAGGGCAAGTCGGGTTTCGGAGAGCGAACATTCGGAAGAGGACAAAATAGCCTTAGCTTCCTTAATAGCTCGAGGGAAATCACCAATAAGCAAATGCTGACGCAAAGATTGCGATCCATGAGCCACATTAGCTAAGAAGTAAAAAAAAATTAGGCAATAGCCCCCAATGAGCTTCCACCTAAAAGATGAATATGTAAATGGAATACGCTCTGTCCCCCGTCAACACCATTATTGATTACGACACGATATCCATCAGC
Organism: Chlamydia buteonis; assembly: GCF_900634605.1. Lineage (NCBI taxonomy): Bacteria > Pseudomonadati > Chlamydiota > Chlamydiia > Chlamydiales > Chlamydiaceae > Chlamydia > Chlamydia buteonis. The sequence goes on along the minus strand of NZ_CAAAFM010000001.1, from coordinate 724,501 downwards.
AATACCAAAAGCTTCCGCTAATTGCTGAATAATTTTTCCTGCTTCAGCAAGTAAAGAAAAATCCTCTTCTTGCATATCTTGTAATTTTTCTATGTGTTTTTTAGGAATAATCAACAAATGAACAGCAGCCTGAGGGAAGCGATCTTTTATGGCTATAAAATTTTCATTTTCAAAAACTTTTTCACAATCTATCGAGCCTTCGATAATTTTTTCAAAAATGGTCATACTAATCCTCGATTTTCTAATACCAACTGCAAGGCTCGCCGACAATGTTCTTTGCTATCCCAAACAGACAAAAACAATCCCTTATGGCAAAAAATTGCTCCAGGAATACCACTGATTTCTTCGAGCTCTTTGCCAAGAAGTCCTGCCCAACTTTCTGGGAAGGGCACACGCACTTCCATACGCCTATCTAAAGTCGGAGGGATCCCCCTAAGAATCCATTGATCACAAGCAGGGAAACACACAAACGCTGCAGGGTGCTGCTCACCACCTAAAAAAAAGAAATTTTCTTGCCATGCCAACGGACGATCAAAAAATAAACAAAATTCATCTTTTTCCATGGCAGATCTGACAACATCTCTACACATGCGATCGTAGCGAAACTTATTTCTCAAACGCTTCAATAAGTCGATAGTAAATTTTAAAGAGAAAAAGAAATCCGTATCCGAAGCATTCCTTCCTTCTTCAGGATTATAGATTTTAATTATATCAGAAAAAGAACAAAAGCCTTCTTTTGAAAAAAACCTTCCATTATCTTGTTCATCGATGCCATGAATTAATGTATGATTTAGAAAATGATATTCTTCTAGATCAATAAGTCGTTGTTCCCTAAGATAATCCAATACCATTCCCGCGCTACTCCAGGGTCCTTCATAAGATACCTGGTGGTGGTCAAATCTTTTTTGATCTGGGGAATATACCCCACCGACATCACATACATATTCGCACTCTGCGAGCTTTTCAGGATTTCGCGTACGGATGATCTTCTCTTCATCAACAAGATCGAACAAAATAAGTAAAGCACACGCTGTAACCTCATCAGCATGAAAAGAACCGTCGTGTGTACCAACGCTTCTTGGAATTCGCATATTTCCCATCCTTCTTAAAAACCCTCCATTGTATCCAGAGAAAAATAATTCTCAATCGCAAAGACATTTCTTTGCATTTTCTTAAAAATCTTTTTCATCTAAAACAAGACTCGCAAGCTATAAAAGCCTATTTTTTTGGAGGATATATGTATAACTTATTCCACAGGAACCACGACGCAATTTCTCCTGATGGGTACCTTACCTCTCCCCTGAATATGCTATCGCCAAATACATACGAGGGGGAAATAGAAATACTAAATATCCCCGAGTACTTCTTGGGTTTTCATTTACCTAAGCATTGCTTACATCTCAATCTAAAAAGCTCACTAGCACAATTAGGGGTTGATGCAAAAATTAAAGAAATAGAATTAAGTAAAGAACGTTCCCGAGCACGTTTACTACTACAAATTAGCAGTCATGACCCTGTGGCTTCTGTGATGCTCACACTATTGGAACCTGGTGATTACATTGCAAAATTATTCGCTGCAGATGACCGTCGACTCGTACGCTCCCCACAATACCTAGAAAGAATGCTCAAACATACCGATAAAGCAGGAATGCCTTTGTTATGTTTTGGTAAGAAATTAGAACATCTAATTTCTTTAGATGTTATTGACGACCGCCTAGTCGTGACCCTTCCTACTCTTCCTGGAGTAATTCACTATGATCATAAGATTTATGGCCTCCTTCCTTTAATAGGAAAAGCATTAGGCCAGCCTAACATGAGAGTACGAAATTTCCTATCCCTGTATCAACATAAAATAGAACGTGAAAAACTGCCCCTTAGTGATCATATTTTACTTATAAAAACAGAGCCTTTACATATCCGTACGGTATTTGCTCGTGTTGTCGACTCTCTCCTCCCCAAAGGAATACAACATACCGCAGCGAATATTTTAGAGCCTACCACACAAGAATCCGGGGATATTTACGAATTTTATGGATCTTCCACAGTTCCCGTTGAGACTATTCCTTTAGAATTCTTCACTATAGAACCCTATAAAGAACACTCTTTCTTCTGTTATCGAGATTTCCTACAATCATCTTTAGAGTCCGAACAATGTCTTTTCAATATTTTTGAAACAACACCAGGCACCCAAGAAAAAGCTGCCACATTTATTTCCAAAGGTAGTGAAATTCTCGAGTTATCACAAAACTCTTGGTTGATAGGATCTGCCAAATCCCTATACGACAAAAAAAATCCTTATCCCGAAAACCTTCAAGAATATATCGAAGAACAACCCTGCTTCCCCTTCCTACAAGCTATGGAAACAGGACACATTACCAGCCAGGGAGTACTTTTCTCTCGTTATTTCCCTTCTTCGTGTCTCAAAGGTATGTTGCTTTCCTATCACGTCAACTACTATCTGAAACAAATCTATTTCCAAATACCCTCATACAATTACGGCGAGTATTTTTCTGAGCATGACCGCGCTTTACTTATGGATTTATACTTTGCAGGAATCCCTACGTTCTGGGTAGACAAAGTCTCCAAACACGTTTTGCAATACGTAAAACGTCGCGGAAAAGATTCAGGAATGTTCGTGCCTATAACACGTACCCAAGAGTTTCGCTCTGCTTACTTTATTGGAATCCATGGCTCTTGCATGATTTCAGAGGGGTATAAAGAAGAGCTAAAGGAATTATTACAAGGAATTCAAAATCTTATTCAAACACTCCCTATTCCTGGATTTCCTCCCCATACGCCCTTAGCCATCATAACTGGAGGAGGACCTGGAGCCATGGCCGTTGGCAACGAGGTTGCCACAGAACTCAACCTTCTTTCTTGTGGAAACATTATAGATTTTGAGCAGTCTCCAATGAAACACCAAGATACTAATCCCTACATACAAGCGAAAATGACCTACAGACTCTCCTCTTTAATTCAACGTCAAGAGCACTTTCATGTGGATCTCGCTTTATTTGTCACTGGAGGCATGGGAACAGATTTTGAATTTTGTCTCGAGCTTGTCAGTATAAAAACAGGGAAAAAACCTCCTGTTCCTATATTTTTAATTGGTCCTGCTGCTTATTGGAGGGAGAAAGTGACCCCCATCTACCAAACCAATTGCAAAACTGGAACCAACCGAGGTTCTGAATGGGTAAGCAATTGCGTATTTTGTATTTCTTCCCCTCAAGCTGGTATAGAAATTTTCCAAAGATATATCAACAACACACTACCTATAGGCCCCGAACATCCTCCTTATCCCGGTGGATTTTTAGAAGTGTGATTAGAATCCATAGGTTAAGCGAAAGCCGTAATAATTACACGGCTCTCGCACAAACTGACCCTCTTTAGAAAATCCTTGATGGTATTCGACAAATGCACGAATTTTTCTGCCAACATCACGAAATTTTGACCATTCCATACCTAAGATATAGGTCTGATCTATTCCAAAATGCTGTTCTTCCCAGAAGCGAAAATGCATAGCGAAAATCGGCTGAGCGTGTAAATTGCCCTCACGCAATCCAAAAGGACGTAATTCTGCTCCTGCTTCTATGTATAAAGGACGTTCAGGGAAAGTCAAATCTCTACTGATAATGTAACCTGCTCCGCCGTACAGACGTATCTGCGGGTTATAACGCAAGGAAACAAAAAAATCGATTCCCTCGTCACTGAGGTTAAATCTTGGGAAATCCGGATGGGTTAAAAGAAATTCATCTCCCAAATGCGAAGAAAGATGCCAAAGGCGTAAACGAAAACTCCATTTATCAACAGCAAACCCTAACAAACCCGCAACGAAAAAGTCAGAGTTGACCATGCAAGAATCCGGATGATCTAAATCAAAAACTGAAAAAACTCCCCCTTGAAGGCCAATATCTAAATCCCCATGAAAACGAGAAACATCGAAAAGACGTAGCAAAATAAAGTCCCCACCAAAAATAGCGGAACCTACTCGGTTACCGATAACCTTCTCATTAAAACGAATGCCCGCACTATTTGTTACCTGGCGAGGATCTGCAATTAACGGTGCAAAGAGTATGGTATTTTGTGGTAACCATATACCTTCTTTACCACAGACAATTTCCGTGCCTAAAGCCTTCTGCTTGGGTAATATAGGACGATTTTCTCCATAAATACTCCAACATTCTTGATAGGGGCTAGTGCAAATTTCTACAGAAGCAATAAACGGTAAATCTTTAATAAAATCTATAATCGCATTAGAAAGTACCGTATCGACAGGAAGGGCGAATACATAAGCAACGTTATCCTCAACAACAACCTGAGTACAGCTATCTAAAAAATGCATGTCTACGAGGGCTTGTACATACCCCGTAAGATAACAACCATTTTCAGATTCTTGAATATTTTCAGGTAGTTGATCCGAGCGATGAACAGCTTTTCTAAAGCTCTCACAATCAGGACAACGCCCAGCTTCCTGAGCTCCTGCAGTTACACAAGATGAAAAATAGCAAATAAATACTAAACTGCATAAACAGCAGCCATATCGTAACAGTCTTCCCATGGTATCCACAATCTATAAAAAGAGATGATTTATTTAGCAACACCTCCCACATAGATTGAGAAAAATCCCTATTGTATACGAATCTTCTTCCAAAATACCCTAAGAAGAATATGTAACTAATAACCAAAGACTCGAAAAGAATAAGAAGCAAGAAGAGGAACAGAGAACAACTCCCGCTTCTTAGCATCTAAAACTTCCACTATAAAGAAGATAAATACAGAAATAGATTTTCTTAATAGCCAGAAATAATTAGAACAAAAATTAATTAAATTAAAAAACAGAAGGACAAAAATAGGGGAATAATTATAAAGAGAAGTACGAGTTTGGAATACTTACATCGTAGGAACAGCCCGCCTGCGAACCCTCTATCACTCCTAAGCTTGTGATTCTAAATGTAAATTTAGTCGTCACGTAAAAAGAAAACTTTCCCTTTCCCATCCAGTTACCCCAGTTAACTGGGTGGGACCTTTTTATATAAAAAAACTGCACCTTAAAATATTAAAATGCAGTTCTTCTCTTCGAAATAAAAAATCAGTTCAAACCGAAAATCTATTGTTCAAGAGGCTTACCTTCCTGGTCTGCCCAACGAATTCTACCTCTCTTCTTACTAGTTTTAGGAGCCCCAGGTTGTTTAAGGATTCCCCTTGTCTTTTGATTTTCTTGACGCTGAGATTTTCTCACGCCCTCGTTTTGAGAACTAACATTAGCCCTGGGAAGTTTTACCCTATCTTTACCAGCTATGGCACCTAAATCCGGGCGAAAGGCTGTTGGTTTCTTCTTACCAGATTTCACATCAATTCTAGCTTTTTTCTCAGAATTCGATACACCTTCATCAAGACTTCTCTTATCTCCACCAGACACCCTCCCGACTTTAGCTGCAGCTTCTTGGGCTAAAGCTTTCATCTTTTCCTGTTCTGGAGTTATCTTATCTTGCTTACCCCCATCACCAGCCTTACTTTGCACCTTGCTTTGAATCTTACTTTTTAATTGCTGCGCCGTTTGCGTTAATATTTTTCCAGCTTTACCGGCAGCCTGACTAATAGCAGCGCTAGCTCTAGCTCCGCCTGCTTTAATTCTTGCACTAATTTCTTCCACCTTAGTGGCGGCTTTCCGAGCCTTTGCACTGCCCTGATGACCTACCTTAGATTCGAGATAGCTTTTATATCCACGCACACCTTTACCGGCGCGAACAGCTCCTCTTCTTGTGAACTTTCCCCCCACGCCACGTAGAGAATCGCCATTGCTACTACCGCTTTCTGCAGGACCTTGTGATGGTCTGGGAACTGAGCTCCCGTAAGGGTTAATTGGATTCATAATTAAACCTAAAATAATTAATTATTATTAAATTAATTATAAAACTTAATTTAAAATTAAACCCAAAACAAAAGCCGTTTATAAGAATGTATTTATCTTAGTGTTAAGAAATCTTTATTGCTTTACTAGACGAATGACTTCGTTTCCTCCCTAAAAGACTTTAAGGGAAAACCTGATTTTGTTTAGAAACAACAGAAAGGTATATAAAAAAAGCGGGGCCTTTCTTAAGATGTCTGGCATACGCTACAGACAATGAAAAAAACCGCAATGCGAAGAAACACGAACTTTTCAAATTTAGAAACCAACTATCTGTTTTCTGGTATTCGTCAAAAAATTCAAGCTTTCCGTGAAAAACACCCTGAGATCTCTATTATAGATCTATCTATCGGGAATACCTCGTACCCACTACACAAGTCAGTTACTCACACCTTTTCGCAATCTGTCGATAAGTTAGGGAATCCCAAAACTTACCGTGGATACGGTCCAGAATTGGGTCTTCCTTCTTTGAGAGAAAAACTTTCAGAAGTATTTTATCACGGTAAAGTGTCCCCTGAAGAGATTTTTATCTCAGATGGAGCCAAAATGGATATTTTCCGTGTACTTTCTTTATTTGGTCCGGGGAAAACCGTAGCCGTTCAGGATCCCTCTTACCCTGTCTATATTGATACGGCTCTCATTACAGGAGCTCGTAAAATCATCAAGCTTCCTTGTACAAAAGAATCCCATTTCTTTCCTGTACTTCCTGAAAGAGAAGTTATTGATATTTTCTGTTTATGTTCTCCTAATAACCCTACAGGGACTGTATTGAATAGAGAACAACTTAAAGAACTTGTCGACTATGCGAACGCCCATGGGAGCGTTATTTTGTTCGATGCCGCCTATAGCGCTTTTATCTCAGATCCTTCCTTACCAAGGAGTATTTTTGAAATCCCTGAAGCGCGCTCGTGTGCTATAGAAGTGAACTCCTTTTCCAAGTCCTTAGGTTTTTCAGGAGTGCGTTTGGGGTGGAATGTCGTTCCTAACGATCTTAAATATAGCAACGGTCTCCCTGTAATTCGCGATTGGGAACGTTTTCTATTTACGACATTTAATGGGACATGTTTACCAGTGCAAGAAGCTGCTATCTCAGGAATTTCTCTATTTCCTAATTTAGAAGCGATCTCACAATATCGCTACAACAGTTCTCTTTTACGTACAGCTCTACAAAAAGCTGAATTTTCGGTATACGGTGGTGAGCATGCTCCCTACCTATGGGTCGAAGTCCCTAATACTATCCCCGATGAAGATGCTTTTGACTTTTTCTTGCACCAGTACCATATTGCCATCACTCCTGGCAAAGGATTTGGCTCGTGCGGAGAAGGATATGTGCGCTTTTCTTCTTTAGGAAAAACAGAAGATATTGTTGCAGCTTGCCAACGTTTAACCCTAACATCTGTGTATGATACAATGGTGTTGTCACTATGATTCTTCGTAAAATTGCTCAATATATTTTCTTCTTTTCCATTATTTGCTCCTTTATTTCTGTAGTTATCTCCTCACCTAATCCTGAGCAAGACTCCCCCAAAGTTGCAGTGTTCTTATCTTTCTCCCACTCAATACTCGAAGATTGTAGTCAAAGTTGTATAGATGTTTTAAAGACATTCGAAAACTCCCCAGAAGTGTTTGTCGTTAATGCTGAAGATAGTGTGGTTAAAGCAAGGAAATTAGCTCGTACATTGCACAGCGATAAAAATATCGTGGCTATTGTTACATTAGGCTCAATAGCAACAAAAATCATGAGCCAAATCGAAACAAAAAAGCCAATTATCTATGCTGCTGTTCCCGAAGGAGAGACTCTAGTTTTCCCGAAAAAACAAACGAATATCTACGGTGTTAATGATTCCCTTGATATCAACCAATGTTGTTTTGCTATACAAGCTGTAAGAACAAACGCCGAGTCTTTGGTTTATATAAAACCTACTGAGCCTTTTCCATCAGCTCTACAACAAGAAATCGAAAAAAAACTCCATGCCTCAGGAATTTCCGTTACAGAAATTACCGTGACACCAGCAAATTTCAAAACACGTATTCAACAAGCAATAGACAAACGTCCCTCTGCAATTTTTATTCCTTTCTCTTCGCTAGCTCACAAGCTCGGAACAGCATTTATTGAAGAAATCCTTAAAGAAAAAATCCCTATAATTACCGATGACTTCTCTTTAGTTGCTGAAGGAGCCTGCGTCGCTTGTGGAGTAGATTTTAAAAAATCCGGCAAACAAGCTGCTCAAATGGTTTACCACCTACTTAACCAACATCAAGATATCGAAGGATTAAAAAAAATTATCGCCGAGCCACTACCACAAACAACAACATTTAATGAAGATGTCATCCGCCGTTTAGGTTTAAAAATCAACAGAACAGAACGCAAACAATTCCGTTCTATAATCTTTAAAGATAATAAAGATAAGAAAGCCGCTGTGAAAAGCGACAAACCAGAAACCGATAAAAACTACAGCCCTGCTTAAAATCCCTTTTCTCTCCAATGAGAGACAATCGATTCTGTAGCCTTCGGTAATAAGATTCTTTTTTTCTTGGAAGCATCTCCCGAAATTAACGTGATATCACGTTTAGGCAAAGACAATGTTTTGGCTAACAAAGCAATAACTGCTTCGTTAGCCTTTCCTTTTTCTGGGACCTCAGTAACACGTATTTTCAATACCTCACCTTCAAATCCCACAATTTTATTTTCTTTAGATTTTGGGGTGACCTTCACCTCTAAAATCCAATATTCTTCATTCAAAAGGTTACTCCTGAGATATTACAAGATAACCACGAGTTTCGCTTGCCCATGCAGCTAAAGAATGCAGACAAATTCTAGGAGCCCAGTCATGCTTTAAAACTGCTTGGGAAAATCCAGGGCCTGCAACATCATACTTTTCTTTTTCAAAATGCTTTGCAATACGAGAACGATCTAAATGAATAAAAGGTTGGCTACTCACAAATAAAATACGTTCCGAGCCATCTCCATGATAAGCGCGAAGTACTTTTAATGTATCATGACGTGTTCCATACTTCTGACCTTCTGCAGGCTCAGCAACTAAAAACTCTACTTCAATACCTCCTGAAGGATCTCTCCAAGAAGAAGGAACAACCATCTGTGTCCAAACAAATCGAGCAATTTCATCTTCTGAAGAAGGGAGCTTATGTTCGGCAGGATTCCAGCTTTCTTCTACAGGAAATGGGTTGTGACGATTATCATAAAATTGATCCGAATCTTCTACTTTTGCATAACGCTCTCTTCTCCCGGATAGGAAAATGATCTTTTTGAAACGCACTCCTCGATGCCATTCTCGAACAAGAAAATCTAAACGCTGACGAATAGTTGCGAGCGTACTGCCAAACACAACAGCACTACCATAGGTAGCTGCATAAGCAGGAACAACCTGTGTCATTCGCAATAAAGAAAGATCATTATAGAAAGCATGATCATCCTTTATTGGTAAAGAATCAAAATCAGCAGCCATACGCTGCTCCCGAGTCAAAAATAAATGCTTGGTTTCCTCTACTAATTCCTCAGGAGTTTCGACCTCAGGTAAATCACAAAGCTCTAAAAGATGACTTACAATGGGAAGATACTTTTTAGGAGAACAGCAGGAAGTATTTTTATCTGCAAAGGGACAACAACCCGTAATGAGCAGAAACACTACCCCGAAACACACTAACAGTGAGCGTTTTCTTTTGATATTCATAAATAAAGATGTCCTAAACAATCCATAGTAATAAGGGTGAACATACTAGAGAATTTCAAAAAAAACAACTCTCAAACAGATTGTAATAAGACTTATTTATTTATTTAATTTTAAAAGTCATCAAGAGAAATTCTGTTATTCTTTTCATCTTGATTATTAACATTTTGTGTATCCATGGTATTGTCTTCAGGACGCCGGATCATCTCCTCATCCGATAAATCCCCCCTTCCAGAAACCGAAGCTCTTAAAGAAGAAGTATTTTCACGAGACAAAGCGGTTCCTGAAGTGGACGCAAAAGGATTTTCAAATTGAGGATTTTTCTTATTCTCTGCCACTTCAGGAGATTCCTGGTTACCTTGAAGTTTTTTTCTAATCCACAATAGGAAAAAGAGTAGTTCTTGATAAAGAGTTTGAAACATCTGTACTAATGTGTTCCACAACGTTTTCAGCTTATTGATAATAGACTGAAAGCAAGAAGCTCCCGCCTCTGTCGCCGCTTGAATAAACTCTTCTTCTGTAGGAATAATCAGTTTTTCTAAAGCAATACGCTGATTCTGAATTGCTAAAGCTAACTGAGGAACAGCACCAGAGGAATCAATTGTCCAACCCTCGTTGCTATAGATCAATCCAAGTTTCTCTAAATACGAACGCACACTATCACTGTGATTTCCAAAAGTGTTACGAAATTCCTCTAAAGACATAGCCAGCAACCCATGGTGTACGTCTCCTAAAGAAGCTAATAACCTATGAGATAAGCTCTCTAACTCGTTTACTGTACCATTCAGTGATGCTAGTTCACAACGCATGTCAAGATACATCTCGTCTAAATCAAGACCTTCATTAAGTTGAGATTGTCTAAACACCTCGTTTGCATTAAGTTGCGTTTTCTGAAAATCCTCGACCCTTTTCTTGAAATCATCAACTAAAGCTTTACTGTATTGAACTCCAGCAAATAAATCTGCTACAGTTTCATCAATTTTATCAGAATCCTCTCTATCAAGGATCTCTTCATAAAAATTGTTTACTACTTCTGCAGATAAAGCAGCAGCCTCTGGTGAAGTGGGAGATAAACTCGAAGGAGCGCCCACAGCAATGACCGCACTGGCAACAGTCTGTATACCAGAGATCGCAGCATCTATATTCGACAACTCACCGGTAGATAAAACCTCGATACTCAGCCCTGTCTCAGTAACACCACTTCCTGCTTCCTCTTGATCTTTAGAGGTATCTGCTTGATCCAAACGACTATTGAAATCTTCTGGGATAGGGTTAGGACTCTGACCGGGATTTCCGCTTACTGACGCCATAGAATTACCAAATAAAAATAAAAAATCTTATTTTTAACTAATTATATTTATATATAATTGCTCATTTATTTTTTAAAACAAAAGATAAGTGTAAATAATATTAACTAAAGTCAATGTGTTACTGTTAACGCTAGTAATTGATCAAGAAAAGGCGCTATGTTAAGATTGGGCGGTTCGTAAAGACCAACGTATTTCGGTAAAGAAAATAATACCCACTTCGGTGTCTACCGGTTAAAAAACCAAAAATCTGCGATTGTCCGCCCCTATGAAAACTTCCCAGCTTTTTTACAAAACTTCTAAAAATGCCAATAAAGAAGCCTCTGTTTTATCTTACGAGCTGTTAGAAAAAGCTGGTTACATTTTCAAGACAGCAAAAGGGATCTACACTTACACTCCACTATTTTGGCGCGTCGCCCTCAAAATGATGGATATTATTCGTGAAGAACTCAATGCTATTGGAGGTCAAGAACTGGTTCTTCCTATCCTTCATCCTGCTGAACTTTGGCAAAAAACAGGACGCTGGGAAGCATTCCGCTCAGAAGGTCTTCTCTATACCCTAAAAGATAGAGAAGATAAGGAATTTTGTCTTGCACCCACCCACGAAGAAATCGTCTCTATGTTTGTTTCCCAATGGTTATCAGGAAGAAAACAATTACCCATCCATCTGTATCAAATTGCTACGAAATTCCGAGATGAGATTCGACCAAGATTCGGCTTAATGCGAGCTAAAGAATTCCTAATGGAGGATAGTTACACATTCTCGGATTCCCCTGAACAAATGAATGAACAATACGCTAAACTCAGACAAGCCTACCAAAATATCTTCGATAGATTAGAAATCCAATACGTTATTGTAGAGGCTGATGGAGGAAAAATCGGCAAAGGAAAGTCTGAAGAATTTCATGTTCTCAGCTCTTTAGGAGAAGACACAATTTGCGTTAGTGGTCATTACGGAGCCAATATCGAAGCAGCGGTTGCACAACCTCCTCAATATACTTACGATAAAGAATATCTGCCTATAGAAGAAGTATTCACACCTGATGTACGCACAATAGAAAATCTCCAAGACTTTTTCTCCGTCCCTCCACACCGGATCATTAAAACTCTCGTAGTTAAGCTCTCCTATGGAGAAAAGGATAAATTCGCAGCTATAGGAATCCGAGGAGATCGACAAATCAACCTGACTAAAATAGGTTCCAAACTTAATGCGGATGAATGTTCTCTAGCTTCAGATGAGGAAATACAAAAAAATCTGGGAGTAGAGAAGGGATTTATCGGTCCTTTAAACTGTCCTATTGACTTCTATGCTGATGAAACAACGCAATACATGACGAACTTCATCTGCGCAGGAAACGTCAAAGACAAACATTACAAAAACGTAAATTGGGATCGTGATATCCCTCGCCCCGAATATGCAGACTTTCTTCTTGCTGAAGCAGGAGATCTCTGCCCAGCAAACAACAATGCCCCCTATGAAATTTTTGAGGGAGTAGAAGTAGCCCATATTTTCAACCTAGGCACACGCTATACAGAGTGTTTTGAAGTTGTCTTTCAGGATGAGCAAGGCAAACCACAATCCTGTTGGATGGGGACTTACGGTATTGGTATCGGTAGAACCTTAGCTGCATGTATAGAACAACTTGCTGATGATCGGGGTATCGTCTGGCCTAAAGCTATCGCTCCTTTCGACATCACTATTCTCTACAATGGAGGCGATTCCTCCTGCGAAGAAGCTGCTGAAAAAATCTACAAAGAATTACAGTGTCACGGCTACTCCCCCCTATTAGATGATCGCAATGAAAGACTGGGGTTTAAATTAAAAGATAGCGATCTTATTGGGATTCCATATAAACTCATTCTCGGAAAAACTTTCCTTAACTCAGGGATGTTAGAAATCGAATCTCGATCCAGAGAAAAGTTTTCTGTTGAACCAAAAGATTTTTTCAATTGGTGCAAGAGTTATCTTCCAAGCCCTCGTGGTTTTCTCCCTATTCCCTAGAGACAAGTTAGCATTCTTCGGGGTTGAGTGCCAAATATCCTTGACCTCAGGAAACCATTTCTCTATAATGGTCTCCAGCGAACATAGTACTTATATTGGAAATCAGGCATGCCTAGGTCGTGGATCTCGAAACGGGAATCTAAGATTCTTTACATTCTCTTAACAACGACAGAACTGTATTTAAAAACAGGTCAACCCGTCGGATCAAAAACTCTGAAAGAATACGAGTGTGCAAATTTGAGCACCGCGACTATACGCAATTATTTCGCAGAATTAGAAGCTGAAGGTTTTCTAAAGAAAAATCACGTCTCGGGAGGAAGAATTCCAACAGACTTAGCATTTCGTTATTATGTAGACCATTGCGCTGATTTTACTCAGGACGATCTGCCAGAAACCACAACAAAACTGTTAAACCAACTCCCTGAAGAAAGTCAAAACATTGTTAAAGATTTACAAAAGGCATCAGAACTTTTAGGAGAAGCTTTACAGCTACCCACATGTTTCTCTTCTCCAAGATTTGAAAACGACTCTGTAACCAATATCCAACTTTCTTTGGTAGACGAACAACGCGTTGTTGTTATTCTATCTACGGAATTCGGTCAGATATTTACAGACACCCTCTGGTTAGCAGAAACATCAAATCACACGTCTTTAAAGCGTATTGAAACGTTTCTTCAAAGCTACCTGCGTAAGCAACCTCCCTCAGAGAATCTCTCACAAAAAGAAGAAGATCTTGGGATGACCCTATATAATGAAGTCGTAGTTCGCTACCTCACACGTTACTGTAATTTCAGCGAAGAAGATTTATACGAAACAGGATTATCTAAACTTCTGAAATACGACGCCTTCAAAGATCCCGATATGCTGGCTCTAGGGCTATCATTTTTCGAGAATCGTCGCCATATGTGCAAACTTTTAGATATTGGTATGCACAGAGACCGCCCCACGGCATTTATAGGAAGCGAGCTTTCCGATATTTTTGGTACTCCTAATCCACATTGTGCTGTTATCACGACTCCTTACTACATGAATCGCACTCCATTAGGAGCTTTTGGTGTGTTGGGGCCTATAAATCTTCCATACAAGGAGATTTATAAAACCCTCACAATATTTGCAGATAAAGTTAAAGAAAGCCTGACTCAAAGTTTTTATAAATTTAAATTATCCTTCAGAAGACCTTGCCCTTCCGATCCTAAACTCTCCAAAGAACCTACATTATTAGCAAGGTACTCTTCTATAAAACTATTACCCCCTAAGGAGACGTTATGACAGATTCCTCTAACGAACATGAGGCAGAAAATCCAACAGTTCCTACCCCCGATAACGAGATTCAGGATCTCCAAAAAGAAATAGCAACGCTAAAAGCTGAACTAAAAGAAAAAAATGATAAATACTTAATCGTTCTTGCGGAATCAGAAAATGCCCGAAAACGCTTGCAAAAAGAACGTCAAGAAATGATGCAATATGCTGTAGAAAATGCTCTCATAGATTTTTTAGTTCCTATCGAAAGTATGGAAAAAGCTTTAGGATTTGCCTCACAGATGTCAGACGAAGTTAAAAATTGGGCACTAGGATTTAACATGATCTTACAACAATTTAAACAGGTCTTTGAAGAGAAAGGCATAGTAGAATACTCTTCTGTAGGACAAAAATTTAATCCATTTTTACATGAAGCAGTAGAAACAGAAGAGACTACAAAAGTCCCTGAGGGCACCATCCTAGAAGAATTTTCTAAAGGCTACAAAATCGGAGATCGCCCTATACGCGTTGCGAAAGTCAAAGTAGCTAAAACACCCGCACCTCAAGGGAAAGAAGAAGAAATAGAAAATAACAACGAATAAACCCCCTAGAAATTAGGTAAGAATTATGAGCGAACAAAAAAAATCTAGTAAAATTATAGGGATAGACTTAGGAACCACCAACTCCTGCGTATCCGTAATGGAAGGCGGGCAAGCTAAAGTCATCGTCTCTTCAGAAGGAACACGTACAACACCATCTATCGTGGCATTCAAAGGAAGCGAAACCTTAGTAGGAATTCCTGCAAAAAGACAAGCGGTTACCAATCCTGCCAAAACCCTAGCTTCTACAAAACGTTTCATTGGAAGAAAATATTCTGAAGTGGAATCAGAAATTAAAACAGTTCCCTACCAAGTAGCTTCAGGATCTAATGGTGATGTTGTCTTCCCCATTGATGGGAAACAGTTCACACCCGAAGAAATCGGTGCTCAAGTGCTTATAAAAATGAAAGAGACCGCAGAAGCATATCTAGGAGAGCCTGTTACAGAAGCTGTGATTACTGTTCCAGCCTACTTCAATGACTCACAAAGAGCTTCTACAAAAGATGCCGGTCGTATCGCAGGCCTAGATGTCAAACGTATCATTCCTGAACCAACAGCTGCAGCTCTTGCCTATGGGATCGATAAAGCTGGTGATAAAAAAATCGCCGTTTTCGATCTTGGAGGAGGAACTTTTGATATCTCTATTTTAGAAATTGGCGATGGCGTATTCGAAGTGCTCTCTACAAATGGTGATACCCACTTAGGCGGAGACGACTTTGATGAAGTTATCATTAAATGGATGATCGAAGAATTCCAAAAACAAGAAGGCATCGATCTGAGCAAAGACAACATGGCTCTTCAAAGACTTAAAGATGCTGCTGAAAAAGCGAAAATCGAACTTTCTGGAATGTCTTCCACAGAAATTAACCAACCGTTCATCACTATGGATGCTAACGGACCTAAACACTTAACATTAACATTAACACGTGCGCACTTTGAAAAGCTCGCTTCTAGCCTTATTGAACGTACAAAAGCTCCATGCCAAAAAGCTTTAGCAGACGCTAAACTTTCCGCAAACGATATCGATGATGTATTGCTCGTTGGAGGTATGTCCAGGATGCCTGCAGTTCAAGAAATTGTAAAATCTATTTTCGGTAAAGAACCCAATAAAGGAGTAAATCCTGATGAAGTTGTCGCTATTGGAGCTGCAATTCAAGGTGGTGTGCTTGGCGGTGAAGTTAAAGATGTTTTACTACTCGACGTAATTCCTCTTTCCTTAGGTATCGAAACTCTCGGAGGTGTTATGACTCCCCTTGTAGAGAGAAATACTACGATTCCTACACAGAAAAAACAAATTTTCTCAACAGCTGCTGATAACCAACCTGCAGTGACTATTGTTGTCTTACAAGGGGAACGTCCTATGGCAAAAGACAACAAAGAAATTGGAAGATTTGATCTTACAGATATCCCACCAGCACCTCGAGGACATCCTCAAATCGAAGTGACCTTTGACATCGATGCTAATGGAATTCTTCACGTATCTGCAAAAGATGCTGCTAGTGGCCGTGAGCAAAAAATTCGTATCGAAGCAAGCTCTGGATTAAAAGAAGATGAAATCCAAAGAATGATCAACGATGCTGAGAAAAATAAAGAAGAAGATAAAAAACGCCGCGAAGCTTCTGATGTAAGAAACGAAGCTGACAGTATGATCTTCAGAGCTGAAAAGGCTATCAACGATTACAAAGAGAAGATACCTGAATCTCTAACAAAAGAAATCGAAGAGCGTATAGAAAAAGTACGCACGGCTCTTAAAGAAGATGCTCCTACAGAAAAAATCAAAGAAGCTTCTGAAGAACTTAGTCGTCACATGCAAAAGATCGGGGAAGCGATGCAGTCGCAATCCGCATCAGCTGCAGCAAATGCTCAAGGTGGGCCTAACATCAATACAGAAGATCTGAAGAAACATAGCTTCAGTACGAAACCACCAGCAGGAAACTCTTCTTCAAGTACTAATAACGAAAACATTGAAGAAGCGGATGTGGAAATCGTAGATAAACCTAACGATTAATACCCTGAAAATCTTATCTTTGATTCCCTATTTCTATAAGAGGGATAGGGAATTTCCTTTTTAATCCTATTCATAAAAATATCTTTAAATTAAAAACATCCAACAAAGGCTAGGTGAACCCATGAAAATCATAATACCAGAGGTGGAGCAGAGTTGGTGAAGAGAATCAGAAAAAAACGACCGCAAAGCTTTAGAAGAAACTCGAAACAAACATTAATTTCCGGTGTTCTATTTGTTCATGCGAAAAAAGGTTTCGGGTTTGTTACACCCGACCACCCCGAGGAATATCCTTTTGATATTTTTATTCCCGCAAGGGATCTTAAAGGAGCCTTAGATGGAGATCACGTTGTCGTCTCTCTTTTTCCCAATTCTAAAGAAGGAGAAAAAAGAAAAGGAGTAATTCACCAAGTCGTCTCTAGAGGAAAAACTGTTCTTGTAGGAACAATAACCTCGCTCATTGACGCCTCAACTGCGTTCGTCTGTGTTAATGCTTTGGGACCAGAAATCCCCGTAAAAGCACAACTTGTTCCTAAACGTGCTTATAAAATTGGCGATCGTTTACTACTAAGCACTCCTGCATGGAAGGCAAAACCTGAATCCAAAGAACCACCTCCGTTGGAAATGCTAGAATTTATTGGGAATATCTCCAACGCTAAGTCCGATTTCCCCTGCATAAAAGCTGAATATGGGATTGAAGAAGAGTTCCCAGAAGCTGTTATCGAAGAAACTAACCATTTCTCACAAAAACACATTAGCCAAGCACTACGATCACGAAAAGATCTTCGCGATCTCTTATGCTTTACTATTGACTCAATAACTGCAAAAGACTTCGATGATGCCGTATCCTTAACCTATGACAATAATGATAATTACATCCTTGGCGTCCATATTGCGGATGTCTCCCACTACGTAACACCTCACTCCGCTCTAGATCAAGAAGCTAGTAAAAGGTGTAACTCTATCTACTTTCCCGGGAAAGTGATTCCTATGCTACCCCCCGCACTTTCGGATAATCTCTGCAGCTTAAAACCTAACGTCGATAGACTCGCCGTTTCTGTGTTCATGACGTTTACAAAATCCGGTCATTTATCCGATTACGAAATATTCCGTAGTGTAATCCGTAGTAAATATCGCATGACCTATGATGAAGTGGACGAGATTATAGAAAATAAACAACCCCACCCCATATCAAAAACTCTTCTCGCTATGGCAGAACTAAGCGAAAAATTCTCTGATATCAGAGAAAAACGTGGGTGCATACGTCTTGTTCTTCCTTCATTCACCATGTCTCTAGATAACCTGCAAGAACCTGTTACTCTTATAGAAACACGACAAACGCTATCGCATAAACTAATCGAAGAGTTTATGCTCAAAGCTAATGAAGTCGTTGCTTATCATATTTCCCACCAAGGCGTTTCTCTTCCATTTAGAATTCATGAATCGCCTAGTGATGAGAGTTTGCTCTCTTTCCAAGAGGTCGCAAAATCTATGGGTTTTGATATTATCATGACCCCAGCTCAAGAACCTGATTTTCAATGTCTATTACAAGAGAGCTCTGTAGGACATCCTCTAGAATCAATTCTACATTCACAATTTGTTCGTAGTATGAAAACAGCCTCATACTCAACCGAAAATAAAGGTCACTACGGTCTTAAATTGGATTTCTACACCCACTTCACTAGCCCAATCCGTCGCTATATCGATCTTATTGTTCATAGGCTCCTTTTCCACCCCATGTCTATAGAAGAAACACGCCTAGAGCATATTGTAAGAGCATGCTCTACTCAAGAGCGTATAGCCGCAAAAGCTGAATTTGCTTTTGAAAACCTTAAAAAAAACCGTTTCTTATATAAGTTCTTAAAAGAACAACCCGACACAATTTATCAAGGTTACATCATCACAATAAATCCTGAAGGTCTCTCATTTACCGTTCCGGAATTTTGCCAAGAAGGATTTATTCCATCCGCACAATTACCTAAAGAATTCTCTTTGAAAAAGAAAACATCCCCCGATGATCTACCTCCTAAAATGCGTCCAGGAGCCCCCATAAAAGTAAAACTCTCTGAAGTAAATCTGCTCAATCAAGCGATTACTTGGTCATTGGCAACAAAAGCACCAAACACAATAAAAAAACAACCAACTAGAGAGAGAAAAACTAAGGACAAGAAACCTAGAACTAGAAAAAAAAGGAATACAGAATAATGCTTCCAGAGAGCTTCTTCTTAAACGATGATGTTCTGTATTTAGCAAAAGAACTCCTAGGTCATATTCTCATAACTCACCTAGAAGGACAAAGAACATCAGGAATTATCGTAGAAACTGAAGCTTATCGCGGGCCTGATGATAAAGCCTGTCATGCTTACAACTATAGAAAAACAAAAAGAAACAGCCCTATGTATAGCCGTGGGGGTATTGCTTATATTTACCGCTGCTATGGCATGCATTCCCTTTTCAATGTTGTAACCGGACATCAAGATCTTCCCCACGCCGTACTGATTCGCGCTATCCTTCCCCACGAAGGTGAAGATATCATGGTGCTAAGACGCCAATGGCAAAATAAACCAAAACACCTCCTCACTAATGGGCCAGGAAAAGTCTGCCAAGCTCTCAACCTTGCCCTGGAATACAACACTCATTCCCTTTCCTCTCCCCAGATTCACATTAGCAAAAAGAAATTTTCAGGAACAATTACCCAAAAACCACGTATAGGCATAGACTATGCTCAAGAATACCGCGATCTTCCTTGGAGGTTCCTATTAAACATAAAAAGTAAAAAATCTTTTTAGAAAAAGCGATGCAAATTGTTAAAAAAATTAAAAATAAGGAGTATAAATACTCTAGTTACTGAAATTACAGCAAAAATCTAATAAAATACTAAGGAGTCATATCGTAAACTCTGCTCGTATGTTAGATTCAACTAAGACTAACAATTCCCTAACACAACAATAGCGATTTATGAAAAAACACTTTATTACAGGCTTGGTTATTCTTCTCCCCTTAGCAATCACTCTTGCTATTGTCGGGATGATCATGAATTTCCTTACTCAACCATTCGTTGGTCTTGTTTCAGGATTTTTCGAACGTATTAGTTTTTATTCCAAACATAAAGCTCTGCTTAAATTCGTTTTACAAATCATCTTGCTATTCGGATTATTCTTCGCTACCGTCCTTTTAGGATTTCTTGCCCGCTTGATGATCTTTAAATCCCTACTCTCGATCTATGATAAAATCCTTCACAAAATCCCTATCATAAAAACTGTTTATAAAGCTGCTCAACAAGTAATGACAACTATCTTTGGATCTCAATCTGGATCCTTTAAACAAGTTGTTATGGTCCCCTTCCCTAACGCAGAAACACGCTGCATCGGCCTAGTTGCGGGGGACGCGCCTAATATTTGCTCCGATGATCCCAACGACCCTATGATCACCGTGTTCATCCCTACGACACCTAACCCCACTTCCGGTTTTCTAACCCTTTTTAAAAAATCTGATATCACTTTTTTGGATATGAAAATTGAGGACGCTTTCAAATATATTATCTCCTGTGGCGTGCTGACTTCAGGATCTAATACCTCTTGCTCCCCTATTGCCGAAGCTTTAAGTCAGAATCCCCAGGGATAAATGGGTCATTCTATTGAAAAAAAACGCTTCTTTGATTATTCTTTTTCTTAATTATAAATCTCCGACCTTCTTCTCAAACACTTCGGAGAATTAAAAAGTTAAATATCGAGTTATCTTATGACACGCATGAGTAAACAAGCTCGTCGAAGAGCAATGAGTCCAAAAAAACGCAAACCTGTTTATGCTATTGCTCATCCACAACCTGCTCCAAGAATCGCTTATAAAGCACACAAAAATGCGTTAAACAGTGAAAGCGTTTTTATTCCGCAAATTAGTTAATTACTAGAGTACCAGTTATGTCACGACATCGTAGTTACGGTAAATCCATTAAAGGAGAAACTAAAAGAAATGTTCTCAAGCGTTTTGAACGGATAGATCTTTTGCGTAAGTTAGGCCGTTGGAATGATGCCACAGCAAAAAAAGCTACCGGGCTTCCTAAGACTCCTGTAATAAAATAAAAAGTTTGCGTTGTCATCTTGAAAAAGGTTTCTTTACAAGTTTGTGTTTCTAACAAGCAATGTGATGTTCCTATTCGGATACAATCAGTAAAAAATTTGGTTCTTTGCTGCTTGCAATACTGGAAAGTTTCCACAGATCAAGTATATGTTTACTTTTTAGATGACGAAGCTTTAGCCAAGCTTCACGATGAGGTATTTTCAGATCCTTCATTAACGGATACTATCACATTACCTATAGATCCCCCGCAAAGTACTTCTCGCCCTCACATTCTTGGCGAAGCTTTCATTAGTCCTAAAGCAGCAATACGTTTTTTACAAGACCGTGCTGAAGATTCAGGCCTTCTATACGAAGAAATTTCTCGCTATGTTGTCCATTCTCTCTTACATATGCTCGGATATGATGATCAAACTCCCGAGGAAAGAAAAAAAATGAGAGGTAAAGAAAATCAAGCGCTATGTATGTTGAGAGAAAAACACGCGCTTTTATCAGATTAAAATGCTTCATTCCCTACTAGCAATCGCTATCCTCTTTCTTTTATTCTCCACGGCACTGTCTCAAAAATCTATCAGAACACAAGAAAACGATGACAAACTTCAGCGAGAGCCCGGTCAGTCTAATACCCCTGCTCTTCTGGCTTCCGTATTACTCAGTTTTTATGGAATTCTGGGCGTTGCCATCTACTCCCAACACACATGGAAAACCAAAAGTCTATCTTTGGTTTTTTGGGCAACGTATATACTTGCTGCACCCTTAGCTTACGGCTGTCTTCCCTATTGTATAAAACTTCACAAGGGGACTAGCTCAGCCCTGTGTTTTATCTCCTCGTTACTTCAGGCGTTTTTTCTACCCTTCCAACGTTATATTCACCACGGCGAGGATCATCCTAAAACGTGTAACTCAGAAATGGAAAATCAACTCTCTGAAGCCGTATCGTCATTTGATAAGTTGATTGTTCGAGAAATTATGATCCCCAAGGTAGATATCTTCGCCATTCAAGAGGACACCCCGATTCGTAACGCTTTTCCTGCAATCATAGAAGAAGGTTATAGCCGCATTCCTCTATACAAGAAAAACATTGATAATATCACCGGAGTACTCCTAGTCAAAGATCTACTAGCAATCTATCCTAAATCTGTAGACTCTTCACTACCAGTTTCTTCAGTTGCTAAACCTCCCATATATGCCCCTGAAATTAAAAAGGTTGCCTCATTACTCCAAGAATTTCGTCAAAAACATCGCCACCTAGCAATCATAGTAAACGAATACGGCGTTACTGAGGGAATCGTCAGCATGGAAGATATCGTTGAAGAAATTTTCGGAGAAATTGCCGATGAATATGATGTTCAAGAAGATACTCCCTATAAAAAAGTTGGGAACTCTTGGATCGTTGATGGGCGTATGAACATCTCTGATGCTGAAGAATACTTTAATCTAAAGATTCACCATGAAAATAGCTACGACACACTAGGAGGACACGTTTTTCATAAAGTCGGTGCTGTTCCACAAAAAGGTATGAAAATCCATCATGAAAACTTTGATATCGAGATTATCACCTGCTCAGAACGCAGCGTAGGTAAACTCAAAATCACTCCAAGAAAAAAGAAGTTATCTTCTCCGTAAACTCCTACAATATACAGAGAAACAAAAGAATAGAAAAATCTCTTTGCAAAAAAACCTAAAGATTTACCAGAGTTAGGTCTTGAGAAATCACCATAGGTTTGGGAGCATTATTGATAATGAATAACATCCAAAAAGAAGAGCACGGAACCACTGCTGTCTTACATCTTCAAGGAAAACTTGACGGGATCTCTTCTCCGGAAGTACAAGAAAACATCTCACAATCCATATCTTCAGGAATCAAAAATATCATTCTTGATTGCACGAACTTAGATTATATGTCCAGTGCGGGCATTCGTGTCCTTTTACAAAGTTACCATCAAGTAGGTAAACACTCAGGGAAAATCGTTCTTACTTGCGTTCCTAAAACAATAGAACAAACTTTATATGTTACCGGATTCCTCTCATATTTTAAAATGTTCAATACTGTGCAGGAAGCATTACAAGCATTAAGCAAAGACGAAGATTGAGAAAAACCTTTTCCTCGTGTATGCTAACACCTTTAGTTGATTCCAACCCGCTATGTTGTACTATGCGCAGATCTGTTTGTTATGTTAATCCTTCCGTAGCTAGAGCTGGGCAAATATCCACATGGAAGTTTCTTTACTCTTTAGTCGACTACCTCCCCGAAGGAACAAAACTGAAATTTGACTTAGGCTGTCAAGGTAGACCTATAGACTGGGAAATTCCCTCCACAGATCTCCAACAACCACGTAATACTATCTACTTAGAAACACCTAAAGGAGATGTTCTCACTGCTGTAGCCATTCCTATCCCACATAGTCCTGTTCCACAGTATGAATTTACCCTTCCCTACGAATTAGAAGCTGGAGAAACTCTCACGATTGTTCTCGGGCCCTCCCCAGATTACCCACAAACAGATGAAGCAGGAAATGGAGCACAACTATTTACTCAACGCCGTAAGCCATTCTATCTCTATGTAGATCCTGAAGGCAAGGGGAACTATGACGAACCTGATATCTTTTCCATGGATATTCGTGGTAACGTTCTTAAACATATTCAAATTTTTACCCCCTCTTACGTCGTAAAAAACAAACGTTTTGATATTACCATACGCTTTGAAGATGAGTTTAACAATCTCACAAACTTTTCCCCAGAAAATACACGCATCGAACTCTCTTACGAGCACCTAAGAGAAAACCTTAATTGGCAACTATTCATTCCTGAAACTGGATTCGTTATTCTTCCCAATCTATATTTCAATGAACCTGGGATCTATAGAATCCAATTGAAAAATCTTTTAACTAATGAGCTCTTCGTCTCCGCTCCCATAAAATGTTTTTCTGACACTGCACCAAACCTTATGTGGGGTCTACTTCACGGAGAATCAGAACGAGTGGATTCCGAAGAAAACATCGAAGCTTGTTTGCGACACTTCAGAGACGATTGCGCATTAAACTTTTATGCATCGTCATCTTTTGAAAATCAGGAAGGATTAACTCCTGATCTTTGGAAAATGATCAACCAAACTATCGGAGATTTTAACGAAGAAGACCGTTTCGTTTCCTTATCAGGAGTCCAGTACTGTGGAGAACCCGGGGAAGAAGGCCTTCGACAAATTCTCTATATCAAAGAAAATAAATTTTGTTCTAAACACAAAGATTGCAAGATTGCTTCTTTATCAAAACTCTATAAAAGTGCTTCTACTCACGAGATTATTTCGATACCATGTTTTACTGCTTCAAAACATTACGGTTTCAATTTTAACAATTTCCATCCGGAATTTGAACGTGTTGTCGAAATTTATAACTCTTGGGGTTGTTCAGAAAGAACAGAAAAAGAAGGGAATCTTTTCCCTATCAAAGGAAGTGATTCTGAAGTAGAATCCGGCACATTAGTAGAAGCATTAAAACGCAACCTACGCTTTGGTTTTGTTGCCGGAGGTTTGGACGATCGCGGTATCTATAGCAAGTTCTTCGATGCTAACCAACAGCAATATACTCCAGGTCTGACTGCTATTATATGTAATAAATATAGTCGAGAATCTCTCATAGAAGCGTTATATCAACGTCATTGCTATGCAACTACAGGACCAAGAATTATCGTTAGCTTTAACATTACCTCAGCTCCTATGGGTTCTGAGTTATCAACAACTACAAGACCTGGCCTTGCTGTAAATCGTCATATTTCAGGATACGTTGCAGGAACAGCTCAACTTAAAACTGTTGAGATCATCCGTAATGGGGAAGTCATCAAAACCTTCTTCCCTGATAGTAGTAACCTAGATTATGAATATGACGATATGCAACCTCTATCTGAAGTCACTCTTAAAGATCCCAAAGGAAAGATTCCTTTTGCTTTCTATTATCTGAGAGTAACTCAAGTAGACCAATCTATGGCATGGAGTTCGCCTATTTGGGTAGATCTTCATTAATATTACCGATTTTTCTCTAAGGCTGATCTTCTTATGATGACTCTTTTTCTTGTTATTTGCTGTGCTACAGCATTATTGGGAGTAGGCATAGTCATTTTACTCATAGGTTCTTATCTCTTGGGCAGACCTTTATCTAAAGGTTGTGGGAAATCAGACTGTTGCCGTAAAAAAGCATGCAATAAACAAACTCAATCTGATTCTACAACCAAGGCATCACTCCATGACGACGACACCCCCTCGCATTCTGCCTAAAAATTCTTGGATGAAACATTTATTCGATGATTACACGGAAGGAGCTCGTCTTTCTAAAGAAGATGCTCTGCGTCTACTCCTCTTAGAAGATGAAGTTGACCAGCGTGCTTTATGGGCTTTTGCTAATACAGTACGTCAAAAGTATGTTGGAGATGTTGTCTACTACTCTTCTACATTTTATTTATATCCTACCAACTTCTGTGAATTTAATTGCACGTTTTGTGCTTTTTACGCGAAACCAGGAGATGCTAAAGGATGGTTTCATACACCTGACCAACTCATAGAAAAAATCCTGGAATTAGAAGTCCCGATTACAGAAACACATATTGTTGGAGGATGCTTTCCAGATTGTAATTTAGACTACTACACAGAACTGTTTAGCAAAATTAAAACAAACTTCCCTCACATCCATATCAAAGCACTTACAGGAATAGAATATGCGTACTTGGCTAACCTTCACAATATTCCTGTTGTTGAGGTATTAAAAATCCTGAAAAATGCAGGATTAGATTCGATTCCCGGAGGAGGATTCGATATTCTGGTTGATGAAATACGTCAAATACTAGCTCCAGGGCGTTTATCTTCTCAAGAGTTCTTAGAAATTCATAAAACTGCACATAGTCTTAATATCCCAAGTAACAGTACAATGTTATGCTACCATAGGGAACGCCCCAAAGATATCGTCACACATATGGATAAATTACGTAACCTTCAAGACGATACTTTAGGTTTTAAAAACTTCGTATTATTGAAGTTCGCAACAGAAAATAATTCCCTAGGGAAAAGACTACGCAAATTAGGAACTTCTCATAATATCCCACCCGCATCTATCATTGCGGTTGCAAGACTCTTCCTGGATAATTTCAGAAATATAAAAGCCTTGTGGAATTACTTAGGAATCGAGCAAGCTTTACACTTGCTATCTTGTGGAGCAAACGATTTATCCTCCACACACATTGGAGAAAAGGTGTTTCAAATGGCCTCTTCTAACCAAAATATAAAAATGGATATTGAGGGAATGGCAAGCCTCATAAAAAAACTAGGACGCATACCATGTCTGACAAATTCGAAAGACGTATAACTTTAGGTTGTGTAAGCTACATCAATGCTTTCCCTTTTTCTTTAGAGCTTGCAAAAAGAAAGGATATTCTTCTTCATACCGCACCGCCATCAGATTTACTCGGGCAACTTCTCAATGGAGACTTACAATTTGCTCTTACCTCTGCAGTAGGGTTATTAACCCATCCATTAGGAACAGTTCCGGGATTTGGTATAGCTGCATATAAGAAAATCCTCAGTGTAAATCTTTACGCAGCCTCTACATTTTTCACCTCAGAAAAACCCCGTATTGCTGCTACAAAAGAAAGTCACTCTTCAATAATGCTATTCCATATCCTCTGCCGACATTTATGGAATACTCCTATGCCGGAAATTATCCAACTCCCGTCTGATGATGTTATAGAAAAAGCAGAAAATTACGACGGTCTACTCTTAATTGGCGATAAAGCCTTGCATCATCCTCACATTCCAGGGTTTGCAACATACGATCTTGCTCAGGGATGGTATGAACTTACCCAACTTCCTTTTGTCTTTGCTGTTGTTCTTTCTAATAATCCTGAAGGCAGCCATATCGTCCAAGAAGCTCTAGAAAACTCTCTAAGCCATTTTGAAGCCCATCCCGAAGCAGCTATAGCAAAAGCGGTAGAACGTACGCAGCTTTCTGAAGTTTTGATTAAGGATTACTACTCCTTATGCCGTTATCGCCTAAGAGAAGAAGATTACGAAGGCATAGAAAAATTCCGAGAATATCATGCTACCATCTACCAACAAGCCTAACCTGCAGGAGATGTTTGATTCTCTAGCTCCTAAATACGATAAGATAAATTCTATCTTATCTTTAGGAATGCATCATTTATGGAATCGTAAGTTTTCAAAAATGTTGGGAAAGTCTGATAACTTGATAGATCTTTGTTCTGGCACAGGAAAGGTTGCTTATAGGTATATCCGTGATTACCCGGGATCGAAAGCAACTCTCGTTGATTTTTCAGCAAACATGCTTCACATAGCCAAACAACGCTACCCTTCAGCTCCTTTTACTTTTATAGAAGGGGATATTGCTCAACTTCCTATAAATGAGGAGTCGCAAACACTAGCGTCTATGGCCTATGGATTAAGAAATCTCCCTAAACCTAAAGACATCCTAGAAAAAATCCATCGTATGTTAAAACACCAAGGTACTTTAGGAATTTTAGAGCTTACCTCTCCTCCCAATAATCATCCCCTGTATCTAGTACACCGACTATACCTAAAATCCATCATTCCGTGGGTAGGAAAACTTTACTCTAAAAATACACAAGCTTACGAGTACCTAGCAGAAAGCATTAGAAAACTACCTAGCGATCACTACCTAGAACAACTCTTCAGCAATGCTAAATTCCAAGTAAGAAAAAAAAGGAAGCTAGCTTTCGGAGTCGCGACTATTTGGATACTTAAAAAGATCTAGCCCGCTAGGATTTCTTACGACCGCGTTTAGCAGAAGTTTTACTACTCTTAGGTGCCGGCTTCTCGTCATCACTATCGTCGTCATCCCCGAAGAAATCCCCTGTAGACAGGGAGTCATAACCCAATTTCGCTGAAAGTTCTTTCAACGAAGCAAATCTCTCAGAAAGATTGGCAAGATTTAACTGATCTTCAACACGGCCTGAACCACGCAAATTAGCTAAGAATTCTTCTTCCGTGTCAAATTTCTCAGAAAATGTAATCGAAGATGCCGAAGTAATCTCCGGAAGGAAAAGGAAACGTCGCGCTACCGCTGGTACCTTAGTGTAAATATCACTCGATATTGTAGTCTCAGATTCCACTTTCGCTGACTGTTTCGGAGGACGCCCCCGTTTAGGACGAG
This sequence comes from Chlamydia buteonis, assembly GCF_900634605.1. NCBI lineage: Bacteria > Pseudomonadati > Chlamydiota > Chlamydiia > Chlamydiales > Chlamydiaceae > Chlamydia > Chlamydia buteonis. The sequence continues at coordinate 696,503 of NZ_CAAAFM010000001.1, read as the reverse complement.
GATTCAATGCTTCATTAGAGTAATAGACCTTAGCCTTGTTCACCAGCAACTGACGTGCTTGCGCAAGTTCTTTTGATACTTTAGTATCAAAAAGATGAATTTTAAATTGTTCTAAAATATGCTTTGAAAAGTCTAAATCTTCTTCGAAGACAAAATGAAATTTATTATTACGCAACCACTCAATAATACGTATACGAGAACGCTCTACATAAAATTGCTGCCACTTCTCCAACTCAGATTCATGATCGTAGATACACTCCAAAAACTGCTCACGAGCATTTTTGGACTGCAAAATTTCAAGAAATTTTTCCTTTGTATCAATATCATAAATTTTTTCATTGATAAACGTTTCCATGATTTTCTTTACTTCATAGAACGTTAACTTAGGAATTAGACAATAGCGTTCTGCATTCACCTCTAATTCTTCATAGATCTTATCTAGATCTTCTTGATCCTTATCTAAATCAATGTAGAGAATGAACCCTTCAACTCGGTCTAAATAAAAATCTCTCTCATCATCCGACTTAGAGAATGCATCCATAAGACGCAAAGCGCGTAATAAAAGAGGATTTTGTGGTACAGGATACGTAGTCATAAATCAAGATTATAAAAGAATTGGAGTTAGAGGGCAAGAGATCTATCCTTAAAAAAACCTCAAATCACTATTCCTTCCTTTAACCATTTTTGAATCTATTTTTATTCAAATACAATAGAAAAATTAGAAAAATTCTAGTGGTGCATTTCTTTATCAACAGGGCCCTCAAGATACACTCGATCGCCGTCTAAAGAAATTTTAATCAAAATGTCACTCCAGGTCCGTATATGTATTTGGGTATTGGATAAACCGTAACATTGTGCTACAACCAATGCCGCTGCAGTAGCTCCCGTACCACAAGCTAAAGACTCTCTTTCTAAACCACGTTCATAAGTGCGTATGTGAAATTCTCCGGTTTTTATCTCTTGGATAAAGTTGACATTAGTCCCTTGAGGTAAAAAATCTTCATGATAACGTAGAAAACTCCCCCACAAATCTACAGGAACACAAGATACATCTTCGACAAAAACAACAAGATGCGGCACACCTGTATTGATACTAAAAACTTTTTTAGGAACTTCGGGAAGTGTGTGTGAAAGGGTGTGACAAGTGTAGTTCCAATCCGGAAGAGTCATATCTACAACAACCCGATCCCAGGAATAAAACCTCCCAGAATATATACCCGAATCTGTCTCCACAGAGATTTCGTCTTTTTTCAATACCTCAGACAAATGAGCTACAACACAACGAAGACCATTCCCACACATATGAGGGCGAGAACCGTTATCATTAAAAATAATAAGTTTAGCATCAGCAATGGAAGAAGGAAGAACAAGTAAAAACCCATCTACTTGATATTCCTTACATAGACTAGGAATTACTGTAATATCGGGACAAGTTTCACTTAGGATAAAGCGATTCCCTGCCCCAGAATATAAGCCATGCTTACAAATCATTGAATGAGAAGAGGATACCATCTAATAAACCAAAATCCTTGGCTTCGTCCGCTGTCATCCATGTATCTCGATCGATTGCCTTTTCAATAACTTCTCGAGACTGCCCTGTAGCCTCTAAATAAACATCAACTATACGTTTCTTTGTTTTTAAAATTTCACGAGCATGAATATCTAAATCTGTAGCTTGTCCAGTAATTGGCCCCCCTATAGATGGCTGGTGAATCATGATACGCGAATGAGGAGTTGCAAAACGACGTCCTGGAGCTGCACATAAACTTAATACTGACCCCATAGAAGCAGCTAATCCTGTAACTACAGTAGTCACTGGGGATGTCATCATTTTTATCTGATCCCAAACTGCAAATCCTGCATCTACCGAACCTCCAGGGCTATTAATTACGAATACTATAGGTTGACCAGGATTGGTAAGTTCTAAGTACCATAATTTCTTAATAGCATCTGCTGCGCTCTTATCCGTTACAGGCTCAGAAAAAAATACCCGACGGGCATCTAAGATTTTTCTCTCTATAACATCTCGTAACTTATTCTCTACTTCCCCATCAGGCATAGAACAACACATCTCCTAACTAAACTAAAGTTTCCAGATCGATTTCAGGATAAAGCGGGAACCGCGATAATAAGTCTGCGACTCGAGCTCTTGCTTCTTCAGCAATGTTTTCCGGAAGCTCTCCTTTACTTTTACTAAAACTATCATCAGCATTACGTCTCAAAGTAATATTTCGCAATACTTTCACAATAATATTCGCAACTTCTTCCATTTCATCACTGCCCATACCTAGAGTTGTTAAAGCAGGTGTTCCCAAACGTATCCCTGAGGTGTCCCACTTCCCTGACGCATCCGATGGTATGGTATTGCGATTCACAGCAATACCTACAGAACTTAATATATCCTCACCAATACGTCCAGATATACCTAGAGAAGTTAGATCTATAATTAACATGTGGTTATCTGTACCGCCAGTAAGCAAGCGTAATCCCTGTTTTTGAAAATGCTCAGCTAAAGTTCTAGCGTTGTCCACAACCTGATGAGCATATTTTTTAAAGTCCACAGTTAGCGCTTCTTTTAACGCAACAGCCTTTGCTGCAATAACATGTGGCAAAGGTCCTCCCATCATTAAAGGACAAGCGCGATTAATCACTGCATCATATTCTTTGGATGCTAAAACTAAACCTCCACGAGGGCCTCGCAAAGTTTTATGAGTTGTCGTAGTAATAATGTCTGCAAACGGAATCGGATTTTCCTCTTCAATAAATACACCGCCAGCAACAAGACCAGCAAAATGCGCCATATCTACCCATAAAACGGCTCCACAATCATCAGCTATTTGTTTTAGGGTGGAAAAATTTAATCTTCTGGAATATGAAGAATACCCAGCAATGAGTACCGTAGGTTTATATGTTCGTACTAAACGTGCAATCTCCGAATAATCAAAACACTCCGTCTTTTTATTAACTTCATAAGGCACACAACGCATTAACTTGGACATCACGTTTAAACGTACGGCTCCATGTGTTAAATGCCCTCCTGAATTCAACGAAGGCCCTAAACAGACGTGAGAACCTATCTCAGCTTTTAATTCTGTATATTCTTTATCCGTAAGATCGTTAATCGTTTTATATCCCAAACGCTTAACGGCAGGTCCTTGAATTTTTTGAGTAATAATTGCCATGATGGCTAATAAATTCGCATCTGCACCCGAATGTGGTTGTACAAAAGCACTTTCCGCACCGAAAAGTTCTTTAGCCGTTTCAACACATTCCCACTCGATAACATCTACATTCTCGCAACCAGAATAGAACCGCTTAAAGGGGCTCCCCTCGCAATACTTATCTGTAAGCAAGTTCCCCATAGCAAGCTGAACTGAAATAGAAGCATAATTCTCAGAAGCAATCATCTTTAAGCGTGCACGTTGACTCTTCAATTCATCTATTATGCTTTTCCCAATCGAAGGAAAAGAGTGTAAAAGATGATCTAATGCAGCTAAGTATGCGGTAGAAGCTAGATCCTGTCCCTTCTTCCCCGAAGCATTTTCTAAAAATTTATGCAACAATGACACCATTGCCGAACCTCTATTATTAACTCTACGAATGAAAAACTATAATATAAAGCGAAGCTCTCTGCATCTAACCCAAGAAAAGTCAAGCACTCTTACTATTTTTTTCATTAGAGAAAAAGCTAAGATCCAAAAATGGAAATCCTAGCTTGCACATCGAAAAATGTCAATCAGCTCCTAATACAACCTAAATACTGCTAAAAACAAGTATTATACGTTTATATTTACTCTGTTATTACAGGAATTATTTTCTAGATGCGAAACAAACTCCCCCTATTTAAACTACGCTTATGTGATACATTCTAGAAAAAGATGATTCTCTATGACCATATACCTAGGATTAAATCAAGAAACAGCAAACAGATACCGCGCCCGCTTCATTCCAATTCTTGAGATTGCTCCATTTGCAAGAAGCTCTCCTCAACTACGCTACGCCCTGCGTTACCTAGAGAAAACTTCTCATATCCTTCTCACCAGTCCATCTTCAACATCACTATTTATTTCTAGAATGAGCAGAAAAAATTCCAAAAAGACGTTATCCACCAAACATTACCTTTGTTTAGGAGAAATCACAGCAAGTCGCCTTACAAGGCTTCTCCCAAAAGCACAATATTCCTTAGCTACTATTGAAACAGGAGAAGGTATGCTCCCAATGATATCCTCTTTACCTAAAAACGCTCATATCCTCTACCCACACTCAGTCTTGTCGCGTCCTGTAATTAAAGATTTTTTAAAAAAAGAAAACCGAAGCTTTTTTGCCTATTCCCACTACACCATTCGAGAACGTCAATTACATCCCTCTGTATTCAATCAATGCAGTCGTGTAATTTTAACCAGTCCCTCTGGAGTTAGGGCGTATGCTAAACTCTTCCCCCAGCTCCCAAGGAGAATACACATCTGCCAAGGCCCCATCACACTTAAAGAATTTAGGGAAATTTACAATCACCCCGGGGAACTTCTTCACAAGGACAACCCTACCGAAAGCTGATGACAAAAAACTGTTTCTACGAATAAAATTACTCAGAGTTGAAGCTTTTATTCTACAGTATCCTGCATGTTAATTTCAGAAACATTAGCACAAGGTTCCAAATTCGAAGAACCCTTGAACTTATTTTCTAAAGGAAGTGTCGAGAGAAGCAAACTTACCCATGTTATTGCCTACTGCATCATTCAAGTAATAATTATAATAATACTAATTGCCGGGATCACTGCTGCAGGCTGCTGCATCCATCCTGTGTTTTTTGCATTCCTATTAGCCATTGCCCCAGTATATATCTCCCTTAGACTCTTAGCTGGCGATAAACTTAGAGAATTATTTATCACATGTCGTGTTTATCCTACTGAAGATCAAATTCATAATATGATTTTGTTATAAGTTCAGGAAGAAGAAAAAATAAAACGTCTAGAAAAAGCCATTTATTTTTTATAAAATTAATTATCAAAACTAAATATAATTATCATTTATGGCTAACACGAACCCCCTGAGCAACCAAAGTACCACAGATTTAGGTCCCGTATTCTCACCAAGAGAAGTCTCCACAAAAAAATGGGATAAGATACTGAAAATCACTTCTTTATCTATTCTTTGCACACTAACGATTGGAACCGGAATAGCAGGTATTACCTTAGCTATTGTTTTAGGAATGCCAGCCTTGGCTTTACTGGCAGTATCCTCAGTGCTGTTGACTATAGTAACCATAGGGGTATACAAATACTTCCAACAAAAAGCCGACGGGGATTGGTCTGGAGCTCTAAACCAATACTTTAGAACACTCCCAGAGCAATCTGCACAAGCGAACTTCTTAGTTAGTCCGGGAGCACACCTATCTTTCCATCAAAACAAGAAAAATCCAGGGGTTAAACTAGGTATTCAGGAGAGCGTTACACCAGGATTTACCATCAAATTTCTTGCGCTCCCCAGATCCAACACATTTAAAACAGTCACAAGTCAAAGCGGAATAGCATTCAATGCTCTACTGCCTACTTCACAGACGTTAATCTTACAAAACTCAAATCAATCTCGACTATTCTTTAGAGAACTCCTAAACCTTGGTCAAACCTCCCAATGGAGTGCCTCCCAGTATCAAGGAGACACATCGATTAAACTCCCTTTCGGGCCTACTGAAGCGCGTTCTACAAAATTAAGCATAAAAGACAGCCCGACTATGACACATCCCAAAAAAGAAAATTTCCCAGAATACATAGGACATGTTCGTGGGCCACGGCTTGAAGAATTCTCTGGGGAAGATGATGAGGTCGTAAACAACTATTACAACCGAGCACTTTTTGCCTACGAGAACTGTTTAGAAGAGGCTATCAACCGAGGCTGTTCGATTGTTTCCGTTCCTCTTTTCTCCTCTGTTTATGAAATAGCGCTTAGAGATGAACAACCAAAACAAAATAGAAATTACGAATGGATTTTGAATTGTAATCAGCTGTGTAAGAAAGCATTAATTGAAGCCATTGATAAAACCGCTCGCTCTAACCCAAATTCTTTAAGACTCCTCGTCCTCTTACAAGATCCCTTTTCCCCCCTTGCTTAAAGCAGAGAGTAGAAAGAGGAGAATGTCTTATCAGGATCCTCTTCTATTTAAATACATAATTCTTAAAAAGAACCTTTTATTTTTTTCCTGACGTCATTACCCTAATTTTAGATTCGAATAAAACAACCTTGTGAACTACGTATTTAGGAAAGAAAAGTGTGAGGGTTTTGAAGTAGTGGACTACCTTATGATCAGGGGACAAATTCAAATCATCTTTTAAACTCGTTCTTGAGCTAGGACTGGTAAAAATTAATTCGCATACTAGTTACGGTGGTTAGACTTTTAACACTTCTTAAGTCTCTGTTCCTTAGGAATTTCTTTTATTGAAAAAAACGTTCTTTACTTCTTGCTAAAAAAGCAGTAAACTTGCTTTCTTCTTCAGATGTATTCATTCCTAAATTCTATGATTTCGCATCCGTGTTTAGGAACCACTAAGCCAAGCAAGGAATAGTTTTCATGCATGAAGCACTCCAGAGTATTTTAGCCATTCAAGAGCTCGATATTAAAATGATTCGTTTAATGCGAGTCAAGAAAGAGCATCAGAAAGAGCTTGCTAAAGTCCAATCTCTTAAATCTGACATTCGTCGAAAAGTTCAGGAGAAAGAGTTGGAGATGGAAAACTTAAAGAATCAGATTAGAGAAGGTGAGAATCGGATTCAAGAGATTTCTGATCAAATTAACAAATTAGAAGGTCAACAAGCAGCTGTGAAAAAGATGGATGAGTTTAATGCACTCACTCAAGAAATGACAGCAGCAAATAAAGAGCGCCGTGCGTTAGAGCACCAGCTTAGTGACCTTATGGACAAACAGGCAGGAAGTGAGGATCTGATTGTCTCTTTAAAAGAAAGTCTCACCTCAACAGAGAACAGTAGTTTTGCCATCGAAAAAGAAATCTGCGAAAGTATTAAAAAGATCAACGAAGAAGGCAGAGCCCTATTACAGCAACGTAGCGAATTAAAAGAAGCTACGGATCCAGAAATGTTCCTTATTTACGAACGTTTATTAAACAACAAAAAAGATCGTGTTGTTGTTCCAATAGATAATCGTGTCTGCAGCGGTTGTCATATTGTTCTTACTCCCCAACACGAAAACTTAGTCCGTAAAAAAGATCGACTTATTTTCTGCGAGCATTGTTCTAGAATTTTATACTGGCGAGAAGCAGACGCTCTTGCTAACGACAGCTCTGCAGCTAAACGTCGTCGCAGACGTGCCGCTGTATAAACAAGTTCATCGGAAGAGAAAGGCAACCGCTTCTTGTACCCTTTACTAAGGTATATTAAGAGGAAAGTCTGGACTTCATAAGAAAAGATACTGGAGAAACTCCAGGGGCCGTAAGGCTACGGAAAGTGCAACAGAAAACATTCCGCTATAAAAGGGTCTTTTTATAGACAGGCTGAAAATTCCTATTTTAAGAATAGGAGCTATTAAGGTGACTTAGTAGACATGCAAACCCTATCTGAAGCAAGAGAAAAAGTTTTTGTTTCTGCATAATGAGAGATGGCATCCCTCATAAACTTTTTCATAATCGCTTGAGGGATATAGTAATATATCCCCTAGATGAATGGTTGCCCTCAAGATGGGTTTTCCCATCTTGTAGACAGAATCCAGCTTACCCTCTCTTCCGATATTTTTTAGATGAGACCTGCTTTTGCCAAGGTATGCATCTGAAGCAATCCCACCACATACTTCTGATCCTTAGCATCTACAACAGGTAAAATGGTAACAGGACTCCCTGTTTCCATCGTTTGTAGGCCAAGAATCACATCAGCATCTTCACTAATCACTCGGGGATTTGGTGTCATGACATCTTTAAGTCTCTGAGAGAGAATATTGCCTCCATGACAAGCTAACGATCTACGTAAATCTCCATCTGTGAAGATTCCTAAGATTTCACACTTCTCATTCACTATACAAACACAACCACAACCATAAGAAGAAAAGATATCCAAAGAATCTGCGATTGTGTCCTCAGGAGAACAAAAAGGAACTTCTGTTTTTGGGAACATATAATCCCGAATTTTTCCGATAACCTTTAGACCGATCTGACCGCCTGGGTGATTCTTCCCATAATCAGCGAGAGAGATTTGCCTACTACGTAATAAGGTAATAGCTAAAAGATCACCAAAAAGTAGTTGGCATGTTGTTGATGTTGTAGGAACAAGATTAAAAGGATCTAATTCTTCGATCATAGGTAAGATAACTACGTGATCACAAAGAACTGCTAAACTCGAATAAGTAGAGGAGGTAATTCCTGCAATAAATACTCCTCGCTCCTTTAAATAAGGAATACATTCTAAAAGCTCGCGAGTTTCTCCACTCTTAGAGAAAAGACAGACGATATCCCCAGGACGGACAATGCCAAGATCCCCATGTAGGAGATCTCCAGAAGCTAGGAAAAGAGCGCTCTCTCCAAAAGACTGTAAAGTAGCGACTATTTTCCTTGCGATACAACCACTTTTTCCTACGCCAGAAAAAAATATCGAACCCTGGTGACTTAATATCTTCTCAGCTAATATCCAAGTATCCTCACACTGAAAAGCACCAAAAAAACGTTCTAAAGATTCCCTTTGCTTACTGACAATATCTTGGCATAGATCAATAGATGTTGTGGGAGAGCGCATCCCTTTAGTCCTCAGAAAAAAATCGTAGTGTGTTAGCTCATCGTAACAGACTCTAACCGATTTTTCAATGAGGTTAAAAATTCACTACCGTAAATACCATCAAGTACCCTGTGGTCAAAGGTTAGGGTAACATAGACCATTTTTCGAATAACTAAAGAATCGTCATCACGCACAACAACACGTTTTTGTATCGTTCCTATTCCTAAAATAGCTACTTCGGGATAACGAATTATCGGCATGCCAATTAAAGCTCCCGTCATACCAAAATTGGTAACCGTGACACTACCATCTTGAGTTTCTGAAGGATCCAGTTTATTTGCCCGAGATCTTGCAGAAAGATCAGCGAGAGTTTTCGCAATGCTTACTAAACCACGATCCTGACAATTACGAATAACAGGAACTACAACGCCCTCTTTATTCAAATTAACAGCAACACCCACATTGATTGATTTCTTCACAACAATTGTATCGCCATCTAAAGATCCATTCAATAACGGGAACTGCTCCAAAGCCTTCGCTAAACACTGGATAATGAAACTAGTAATTGTCAGTTTCACACCATGCGTTGCAAAAAATCTATCCTTCTCTTCAGAAATTAAATTCATCAAATCTGTGACATCAATATCCACAATAAGAGAAGCATGAGGCACTTCATCTGAAGATTTAGATAAAGAGGAAGCTATAGCTCTACGTAGTGGAGACATTAGGATGCGATTTTCATTCGCATTCGCAATATTTGGGCACGAGGGTTGGCGCATTTCAAGAATATAGTTTTCTAAATCCCTACGAGTGACACGACCGTCATTTCCTGTTCCAGAAATCTGTTGTAGTTGCTGGATAGAAATACCTTCACGGTGTGCCAAACTAAGAACTGCCGGAGAAAACCATGCCGAATTATTCCCAGAAGCTTCAGGGCAAGAAGCATTGGTTGACAGTTCTTCTACAACTACCTCTTCCTCGACAGCAGGCTCCGTATCTATTAAGGCTAAAACCTCTCCGGAAGCAACTTCATCACCTTCTTTTACGAGACAACGAATTAATTTCCCTGCTTTAGGGGAGGCTAACTCCGTAGCTATCTTGTCAGTAGATACTTCAATTACAGGTTCATCTTTTGCAATGTTTTCTCCCACCTGCTTGAGCCAACGAACTACAAACCCTCCAGAACCAGTCTCTCCTATTTTCGGAAATCGAAATTCAAACATGCGTCAACTCTCCTACACTGTCTCTGTACTCTCATCTTTTAAAGATACCTTTTTCTCCTCCAAAGGTGTGCACAACTCACCTTCTCCGGAAGCCACATAAACAGCTACTACAGCATCTCCGAGGATATTCATAGGAGTTCCTATGATGTCTCGCAACCTATCAATACCTGCTAAAACAGCAATGCCTTGAATGGGCAGCCCTACAGAGGCTAATACAGACCCCAGAGTAATCATTCCTCCCCCAGGCACTCCTGCACTACCCACCGCAGAGAAAGTCGCTGCGATAACGATTAACAACAAACTACTGAAAGGTAGTGGACAGTTATAGGCCTGAGCAATAAATACTGCAGCCATACCTTGAAATATCGCGGTACCATTCATATTGACAGTAGCACCTAAAGGCAAAACAAAACCAGAAACTTCCGAAGAAACTCCAAGATTTTTAGATACGCAACGCATAGTCACAGGCAGTGTTGCCGAACTACTAGAAGTTGATATTGCACAAGATATCGCATCCATCATTGCAGAAAGGAATTTAGGGAAGGACATCTTACAGCCCATACGGATGATACCACCAAAAACAAGCACAGCATGAAATAGACACGCAAGATAGTAGGCAAGAATAAATTTCCCTAATTGCCAGAGAATAACCAAACCGTGACTTCCAGAAATCCATGCCATACTTGCCCCGACACCGTAAGGCGCAAAGGTCATGATCATATTGATCATGCGCAACATAATTTCAGAAAAACCCTCAATAAATTTAGCTACTGGACGTCCTTGTTCTCCAGAAAGACGCATAGCTATTCCTAAGAAAATAGCAAAAACTATGATTTGTAAAATATTTCCCTCAACGAAAGATCTTACAGGATTTGAAGGAAAAATTTGAGAAATCAAAGACAAGAAATACGTACTACTTCTTTCAGGAGCTACTATATGCGTTTCAGTGACATTCTGCGACAGGTCACAGCCCTCTCCAGGACTGAAAAATTGAGCAAAACATAAGCCTATAATAATAGCTAGACATGTTGTCCCTAAATATAGGGCGACGCTTTTCATTCCTATGCGCCCCAGCTTCTTCATATCACTAATAGAAGCAATACCCAACACCATGGAACAAAATACCAGAGGGTAGACAACCATGCTCAATAGGTTTAAGAAAATATCTCCTATAGGTTTAAAAAAGATTGCTTTATCTTCTAAAATTAAACCTAGGGTAACCCCAACAAATAATCCTATAAAGATTTTCATCCATAGTTTCATTAGTTACCTCTTACGATTATGTATCCGATCTATTTTATCCAGTAAGGCGGCTGTAAAACTCTCCTGACGGGTAAAATCAAATTCCATTTGCACCTTACCAATCGGAAGAATCCCCGGCTCATGAATCAAATTTCCGAGTTTTATGCCATCCTTTTCTGTGCACAATATCCCCTCTCCCTGACGCATAGCTATCTTTGAAGAGAAGTAGTGCAATTCTTTTTTCGTTATTCCTGCGTGGTCAGGTAACAAATACGTTCCTAATATTTTCACTCCGGCACGTTTCAACATATCAAGAAAGCCCTGCGGGAATCCTAGACCACAGAATACACCGGCGGCTAGCCCAGACAGGCTATCCAAAGGAAATTTCTCCCCTCGCGAGTCCCAAAGTACTTGAGAAATGCGTGGTTCAACAAAAATTTTTGGCGACGTACACCAAGTATGCAAAAGCTTCTGGTTCTCTAAACAACAAGAACCATTAACTATGATAAAATCGGCCTCCTGCAATCTTTTAGGAGAATCTCGAAGTCGCCCTCGAGGGAAAAAGGCTCCTCCTCCTAAAGGGTCTTGACCGTTAACTACGACAATTTCCACGTCTTTGTGTAGTTTGTTATTTTGGAAACCATCGTCCAAAATCAAAATATCAAAATCCTTAGCGGCTTCCTTAGCCGCAAGTCTACGATCTTTGTGCACAAAAACAGCACCCTTGGAGAGTTTCCCCGCCATAAGCAACGGTTCGTCTCCTACATAAGCAGCGTTATGTATCTCAGGATCGACTATAGTGAACTTTCTCTGACGACTACATTTTCCTTTATATCCGCGAGAAAGGATAGCGCAGGAATATCCTCGCGTTTTTAGAACTTCAGCCAACCATAATACTGTAGGTGTCTTACCCGAACCACCGAGAACAATATTTCCCACACTAATTACGGTAGAAGACACGCGATAGGGAGCTGAAGAAAATAATTTTCGTCGAAAGCTTACGGTGCCGGCGAATATCCAAGAAAGGAGCTTCCCAAAACACCCCCAACCCAGGACCTTTCCAAAGCTAATAGCTACGGTTAAGCGGCGATAAAAAATAAAAAAGGGCGAAGGAAAGCGCGTTTTCATCGAACTTCGTTATAACTCACTGATCATCCCCTCAGAAAATTATGATTGTTTAAAAACCACAATCTCCGCCGCATCCTGGAATCATCTAGCATCTCATAAAAAACATTAAGAATCAAGTTTACATAGAAAAATTAAAAAAACCTTATATATAATTAATCACATCTATTTTTTATTCCTTTTCGCGTGATAAACAAAGTAAACTATTTTTGATTTTGTAAACGATGTTGTCTTCTGATTATCTACTAGACTAGGCTTCCCAACGTTGCCGAATAACTTCGTAAGCAACTGCGGATACGGCCGTAGATAAATTTAAAGAATCGGCTTGACCTAGCATGGGTAATGATATTTTTGAAAAATTTCCCCCGAGCCAAGATGAAGTGAGTCCGTCTTTTTCAGAACCAAAAACCAAAACTAGCGGTTGATTGTAATTTTCACAAAAATACATTGTACTTGCTCTAGGAGAGGTGACAAAGGCGTGCCATTTTTCCTCAAGAATGACTTGCAATACCTGATCCAAAGTGGCAGACCAAATAGGCAAGGTAAATACGGTGCCTAATGAAGAACGAATAACATTAGGATTATATAAATCGACGATAGGATCGCATAAAATCACTCCATCTGCCCCTACCCCATCGGCTATTCTAAGTATCGCACCCACATTTCCAGGTTTTTCTACCTGTTCTATAATTAAATAAAACGGCAGAGGATTTCTGTTCTGAGCTAAAAACTCTTCTTGAGACCACCACCGTTTCTTCATTACAGCAATAAAATTGTCGTGATGTTCTTTATAGGAAAGTTTGGAAAGAGTTTCTTCTAAACAGTAGACCTTCTCTAAAGGTAGTTTTTGGATGGTATTTAAAAAAGATTGTTCTTTTTCTGAGATGCGGGTTCCACAAAAAATCCGTTCACACTCATATCCCGAGGCTAGAGCTTTTTGAATCTCTCGAAAACCCTCTAAAAGAAAGAATGAGCCTTTACGAGAGCGGTTATGTTTTAACGCAACAGCTTCTTTTACCTTAGGGTTATTTTTTCCTATAAACTCCATTTAGCAAACACTCCTGAGGGTAAAGCTTGATCTCCTAAGCCGCAAAAACTTTCTCCTGAGGACCAAAACTGTCTATCTAAAGCAAAAGCACGTGTGGCTAAACTCTGCAAAAAAGCAGGAGTATGACCAGGAGTATGAGAAGTGATCAAAACATAAGAAGAAGAATCTGAAAGTAATTTTGAGCACAAAACTAATAATGAAAAGAAATCTTTGTCTATTTTAAAAATCTCTCCATTAGGTCCACGACCATAGGTTGGGGGATCAAGTAGAATGATATCGTACTTTTTCCCTTTACGTATTTCTTTTTGCAAAAAAGAAAACACATCTTCGACAACCCAAAATATTCTTTTCTCGGGCAATGCATTGTTTTCAACATTCTTTTGAGCCCACTTTATCGCGGGTTTCGAAGCATCTACGTGACAAACCTTTGCTCCACACTTTGCAGCAAATATAGATGTGGAACCGGTATAGGCAAATAAATTTAACACCCGGCATATAGAATGCCGTTCTATGCTCAATTTCAATTCTGGCCAAAACCCACTATGCTCTGGAAAAATCCCTACATGACCGAAAGAGGTAAGCTTTAGCGTGCAATCAACAATGTCAAGATCTATACGCCAACTTTCAGGAATAGAGACTGCACAACGCCATTGTCCCTCCTCTCCTGATCTTACATATTCCGCATGGGCCTTTTTCCATAAAGACGGTACAGTCTTCGGCCAAATTGCCGTACAAGAGGGACGGATAAGAGTTATAGAGCCAAAGCTTTCTAACTTTTTTCCTTCACCGCTATCTAGTAACTTATAAGTCATATATTTGTTTGTTCATCGAGGATATAAACGCCTTAACGTATCCACTTGTGTTTTGGTTGCCATATCTGGCTCTATATTTACTTTGGATCCTTCTCGTTTATATCCTAAGGTCGTTCGAGATAATGTTTCGGGGATCAATCCGACCGAACACACATCCTCTTCTACAGTGACAATAGTCAGACTAATGCCATCTATAGAAATAAATCCTTTTTCAAAAAGGTATATAGATAAGGAACTTGGCACACGAAAATAATACCGATTTTTCTCTATAAGCACAATCTCTCCGACACCACAAACATGACCAGAGACCATATGCCCACCAATTTCATCGCTCCCTTTTAAAGATCGTTCGACATTTACACGATCACTAATTACCTTCTCACCTATTGTAGTGCAGGCAAGAGTTTCAGGAATAATGTCGAAAAACATTTTACCACCCTCTTCAAGTTTAACTACAGTAAGACAAACGCCATCGATGGCAACACTACAGCCAATCTCGAGTCCTGAAATACATGAAGAAGAAGCTTCCACGCCTATAGTTAAACCTTCACCTCTCGGCTCTATACTAAATATTTTACCGACTTCTTGCACTATTCCAGAAAACATTCTTAAATCCTGAGCATCTAGTATTTACAATAAAACAGCTTTCCGACAAAATGCTGTCGTTTCGCAAAGGTCGCGAAACTATATCAAGCAATCTGTCTTTCGCGGTTTTTAATTTTATAAATTGGGAAAAAAAATTTGCAACTTATAGTCGCGTAGATTTATTCTGCACTAAAATTGTTATTTTCTTAGACTACCTTAACCTAAGGAGGTAGCTCCTGTGCAGTGTCCTTTTTGCAATCATGGGGAATTAAAAGTTATAGATTCAAGAAATGCACCAGAGGCTAACGCGATTAAACGCCGACGAGAATGCTTAAATTGTGGACAAAGATTTACAACCTTTGAAACCGTTGAGTTAACTTTGCAGGTACTAAAACGCGATGGTCGCTACGAGAATTTCCAAGAATCTAAACTAATTAATGGATTAAATGCCGCCTCTAGTCATACACGTATAGGTCAAGATCAAGTGCACGCAATAGCTTCTAATGTAAAATCTGAGTTATTAGGCAAACAAAATAGGGAAATCTCTACCAAAGAAATTGGCGAACTAGTAATGAAATATCTAAAAAAGGCAGACATGATTGCTTACATTAGATTTGCTTGCGTCTACAGAAGATTTAAAGATGTTGGCGAATTAATGGAAGTTTTGCTATCTGCAACTCCGGATATGGAAAAGTAGTTATTATTTTAAGGTTAAGGAGAAAAAACTATGCCGTTGTCTGAGGACGAAATAGCTAACTTTAAACAAAGGCTTCTAGAGATGAAATATAAGCTATCTCACACGTTAGAGGGAAATGCTCAAGAAGTCAAAAAACCTAACGAAGCTACTGGATATTCTCAACACCAAGCTGATCAGGGTACCGATACTTTCGATAGAACAATCAGCTTAGAAGTAACAACTAAAGAGTATGAGTTATTACGACAAATTAATCGAGCTTTAGAAAAAATTGAAGAGTCTTCCTACGGCATTTGTGATGTCAGTGGCGAAGAAATTCCTTTGGCTCGGTTAATGGCAATCCCCTATGCTACAATGACGGTCAAAGCTCAATCACAGTTTGAGAAAGGCCTACTTTATGGAAACTAATCCTAATGTCTAGTCGCTCCCGATCTACTTTCCTTGCTATTTCATTTTTTGTCCTTATTGATTGGGTGACTAAATTAGCTGTTTTGCTGTATCGAGGGAATCTTCCTGATGCTAATCCCATACTATATCAATATAGTTGGGGAAAGCTGCTTTTCTGCATTTGCCCTACTTTTAACGAGGGCGCAGCTTTTGGATTATTTTCAAAATATAAATATTTCTTATTCTTTATACGTATAGCAATTATTTTAGGTATTCTAGCCTTCCTTTTCTTAAGAAAGAAAAAAACCTCCTCTTCTATCCGTTTTTCCCTAATTCTCCTTTGTTCTGGAGCTATTGGCAACGTTGGAGATATTTTATTCTACAGACATGTCGTGGACTTTATTTCTATTGGTTATAAACGTTGGTTTTTCCCAACATTTAATTTTGCCGATATTTTTATCTCTTTAGGAACTTTAATCTTCATATATAAGCTTTATTTTCCTACTAAACAAAAGATAAAATAGAGATAATAGTTTCCCTATCTTCTTAATGAGGAGCTCTGTTTAAAATATTTAAAAAAATTTTTTTACAATGAATGCAATCCTGTCTTTACTAGCAGCCTTTGATGACTTCTTTTGGTCATATGTGGCTTTTCTTATGATTCTCTTATTGGGGGTAAGCTTTTCATGGAAATCTCGTTTTGCTCAATTCACTAAGTTTCCTCAATTCTGCAGGCTATTTTATCAATACTCTCAAGGGTCGTCTAAAAATAAGCCAGAAGAAAGAGGTGTGCATCCGTTAAAGGTATTTTTTGCATCTGCAAGTGGGAATATCGGTATTGGCAACGTTGTAGGAATTGTTACAGCTGCGTGTATTGGTGGTCCTGGAGCGTTGTTCTGGGTTTGGGTCGCTGGAATTTTAGGTTCTATAGTAAAATACTCTGAAGTGTATTTAGGAATTAAGTTTCGTAAAGTAGACAACGAAGGTATTTATCAGGGTGGGCCTATGTACTTCCTGGATAAAGCCTATGGAACAAAAATCATACCGATTATTGTAGCTATTTTACTCTGTATTTATGGCGTAGAGATTTATCAATTCTCTGTTATTTCTGACACGATTTCTCACTGCTGGAACATTCCGAAGTTATTTACTATTTTTGGTTTGCTATTTCTTGTTCTCTACGCAGTTCAAGGAGGATTACAACGTATTGGAAAAATCTGTGCTTGTGTGCTTCCATTTTTCCTTACCCTATACTGTGTGTTATCCCTATATATACTTGTGAAAGAGTTTCACCAGCTGCCTTCCCTATTTTCTGCAGTATTTTCATCAGCATTTACAGGACATGGTGCCATCGGAGGGTTTGCAGGATGTACTTTAGCAACCACTATCCACCAAGGGATCTCTAGAGCTGCTTATTCTGGAGATATCGGTATAGGATTTGACTCAATTATTCAAAGTGAAAGTTCTGTAAAAAAACCAGAAACGCAAGCTCAGCTCAGCATTATAGGTCTTGCCATAGACAATCTTATCTGTACTCTAAGCTTACTGATGGTTCTTGCATCAGGGGCCTGGTCTTTGGGTCTCGATAACGCTTCTCAAGCTGTGGAGCACGCCTTAGCGACCTACTTCCCTCTGGTAAAGATTCTACTCCCCACCTTCTTTTTCGTAACAGGCTATACGACAATTATTTCGTATTTCCTTGTAGGGAAAAAATGTGCAAAGTTTCTCTACGGAAAGGGAGGATCTAAAATCTACACGATTTATGGAGCTATTATATTGCCGGCATTTTGCTTTCTCTCGCAAAATACAGCTTTGTTGGTCATGTCGGTATCAGGAGCCCTTCTCCTATGCTTCAACCTATTTGGGGTCTTCCTAATGAGAAAAGAGGTAGAATTCCCAAGGTCGGATAAAGCTATAGAGCTCCCCTCCTCTGTAAAATAAGAATTTCCAGAGAGAACACTCTTTCCTTTTTCCGTATCGCGCTCATTACCAACCTCATATCCCTAATTCTTGTTAGGGATTTTCTTTTCTTTATCTTTAACTTATTTATTAAAAAGTATTTTCTTTAATTTTTTTTAAAATAAACAGAAAATAAAAAGTGAAATTAAATAATAAAAAATAAAATTGTTTGTTCGCTTTATATGAATACTTACCTCACGGGAGCGATAATTTTCTGTTGCGTCTTGCTATCCACGTGCATGGTAACAGTATTCGTTTTAACTATTAGCTTGTTACATAGACTGAATAAGATAGTTAAAAATATCAGTAAGATCACGACGATTTTAAATTTTGAAGCTAAGATCCTAGCGCCTTTATTATTAGGGAAAAAGCTTATTTTCGGTTGGTTACGCAAACGCAACAAGCATTTACCAAAAGATATTGAAGATTTCATCTGTGAGGGAAGTAAAAGCAACTGGATGGGAAAGATCTGCCGAGGAGCAAAGTGGGCAGCTGTTGCTATGCTTGTTTGGTGCATATTCCGCAAAAAAGATTAATCTGTCGTAGGGGGAAAAGAAGGTATGTTTAGAAATCACAAGCACAATAAGAAAAGTTGTAAACGTTGGCGTTGGCTCAGAGGCGTAATCTTCGGGGGGTTTATAGCTACATTGCTTACCTGTTTATTCACTCCAAAAAGTGGTGTGCAGTTAAGAAAAAAACTCTCAAGAGTAAAAACCTCAGGAACAAAAAAAGGCAAAACCCTGTTTAAACATTCTAAAGAACATACTAAAGCCTTTGCACAACAAACAAAAACCTTAGCGAAAAATCTAACTAAAGAAATCAAGGATTTCACAAAAGCAATGATCGAAGAAACGAAAGATTAATTTCGCTTTGTCTATCCCCTCTATAGCCTCTAAAGAGAATGCTATCAGCGTCTTTAGAGGCATATTCTCAAGATAGTTAACAAAATAAAATAGACTTTAACTATTCCATGCTTATTAACACATGCTTGGATCAATTTTTTATTTCGATGTATTTATTTTATTCTTCTATGTAAGTTAGATCTCTTACTCTAGACTGCGAAACGACTAGGATTCTGAAACATGAAGCAGACGTTCTTTTGGAAATTTGTATTTCTTTCTTCACTCGCACAAGTTACCCAATTATCAGCTACAGAAGTGGTTCTTCCTTTATCTGGAATACATACAGGTGGAGATCCTGAATTATTTACGATGTTAACTACATCGCCTCAAGGAACTCACTACACACTACGTGGTGAGTTTACCCTTAAAGATTTTCTAGGTCTCAGTATCCATAAACCTGGAGGAGCATTCCGCAACTTAGAAGGAAATCTGACATTTACAGGGAGCTCTCCCTTAGCAGTATTAAACTTCACTAATTTACAACTAGGGGGTCAGGGTGCTGGCGTATTTTCTAAATCCCTTCTTAACTTCGAAAATTTAAAAACCATACGCGTGCAAAACAATCAAAGTACCGGAGGAGTGATTACTTCTAGGCAAGATATGTTTTTCACCAAAAACACTCAACTCCTCTTTGAAAACAATGTAAGCTATGGTCCTGGAGGAGCGATCCTGCTTACAGGAACCCAACCAAATCGCGTAGTATTTAGTGAGCAACGTGGAGTGATTTCCTTTATCAATAACCAAGCAGAAGTAGTAAAAAATATCTCCCATTCAGGAAATGGTGGGGCGATTAGTAGCGAAGTCGCTGGATCTACTATTCTCTTCGACGGAAATCAGGAAATTCTATTTCAGAAAAACCAGGCAAAATTTGGTGGTGGAATTTACAACGCCCAAGGATCTGTAGAGTTTAGTAAGAACAGAAATACAATTACCTTCACAGAAAATCAAGCTTTAGAATCTGGGGGCGCTATTTATACGAATCTTTGTAGTATAAATAAACAATCTGCTCCGATGTGCTTCAGAAAAAATAGTGCTAACCACCTTGGCGGTGCTATTCATTCTCATCAGACGATCGTGAAAAATAATGACGCCGCTATTCTCTTTAGCCAAAACTCCGCAGAAGGAGGTGGAGCTATAACTGCGATAAGTTGTCACCTTATAGCTTCCCAACCAATTATCTTTTCTGAAAATTCTGCAGGGAATCTTGGAGGTGGCGCTATTTATTTAAGTGGTCCGCAACCTCAACTCTATTTACATGCACAAGCAGGAGACATTGTATTTACAGGCAATGTTGCTAAGATATCCACCAAGCACTCTTCAGTCATAAATAATAATGCGATTACGATCAAAGGTTCCCCGGAAAACATTCGGCTCATTGCCAACGAAAACCAATCCATTATTTTCTATGATCCCTTTCTCGCGACGTCACAAAGCTCACATCCTATAAATATCAACTCAGTTGACAATATTTTTCACTGTGGTTCTGTGATTTTCTCTGGAGAGAAACTCCCTTTAGATCGCCAAGATAAAATTAATAAGACGTCTATCTTGAATCAACCTGTCTATCTGCATAATGGGACTCTGTCCATTACAGGTGGTGCTATTCTTGCTGTTCAGGAATTCAAGCAATTCGGTGGAGTGTTAAACCTTAGCCCCGGGTCTATGTTAACAAGTTACAATAGTTTGGGCAAAGATGTAGTCATTTCCAACATTAGTTTTGGTTTAGATGCTGCCCACTCGCATCTTCCTGCTGAGATCCGCTCAGGAAATTCCGAAATCAAACTGTCGGGATCGCCGCAAATTCATGATCCTGACAATATATTCTATGACAACCATAGTTTGGCATCCCAGCCATATCAGATGGAAATCATTTTCAAATCTGACAAAAACATTCATACGGAAAAATTTGTTCCTGAAGAAATCGCCGTACAACAAAATACATATGGCTATCAAGGGGTATGGAAATTTAACTGGTCTGAAGAAGATTCAAAAAAACACAAAACATTAAGAGCATTATGGATCCCTACCGGGACGTTCATTTTAAATCCCGAAAAGGAAGGTTCTTTGGTTCCATCTTCTGTATGGTCAACATTTGCAGGTATGCACGCTTCCAATGATGCCATTCTTGATAACTACCTAAATAATAACACGCTGCTTCCCATAAAGCATATCTGTATTTTTGGCGGTATTGTCTCTAGCATTATGGAGCAAAATACTGATAACTATAACAACTTCTCTACGACACAGGCTGGTCATAATCTTGGGATTAAGCTCCCATTTTCTCCAAATACTGTTGTTTGTGCTACATTTTCACAACTTCACGGTTCCAGTTCTCAAGATAACATTCCGGGGAAAAGTCATTCGCATATGTTGATGGGTACAGTGGCAGCTTTTAAAAATTGGAAAGCTTTATCCTTTCGTTCTTCTGTAAGCTATGCGGAAGAGTCTCATGTTATGAAACATCGGTTTTCTAAAAAGGACATCACCCGTGGGTCGTGGAAAAACCAAGGAGTTCGTGGCAGTGTAGGTTTATCCTATGCCTACCCCAAGGGAATTCGCTGTCTTAAAATCACTCCTTTTGTCAATCTTGAATATACTACAATTAACCAAAATCCTTTCATAGAAACAGGATATGATCCTCGGTATTTTGCTTCTTCACGGTTAAGTAACCTTGCTCTTCCTACAGGGGTCTCTCTAGAACTACGTTTCTTCGGAGCCAAATATTCCCTTTTATCAGAATTTAGCATGGCCTATATTAAGGACTTATTCAGAGAAGATCCTTTAACTACAGCTTCATTAATACTGAATCAGCATTCCTGGAAAGTTGGCGGCGTCTTTATGGGGAAAGAAGCACTAAACCTGAAATTCCGTACCACCTTCAAATGTAAACTGGCTAAGGCGTATTTAGGAATCTCAACCATACAACGCGAAGGGAACACCTTCTCTGGCGATGCTTTTGGCGGTATATCTCTAAGTTTCTAATTTTTCCTTGACTATGAACTTTGTCAGAGATTATGAATAGCTTGCGTCAAGATATTACAGATGGGTTCCTGTCTCCCTAAAGCTTATCTCTAATATCTTGATCTTTCTTGCTCTCTTTTATTATCCCTTGCCTAATTTGCCTTTCTGATTTATCTAACACATATCTAGACAGTGAATATTCGCAGTAGGTTTTTGTTCTATGAAGTGGCTATCTGCTACAGCTGTTTTTGCTGCCGTACTCCCCTCGATTACAGTATTTGGTGAACCTCTTTCGAAAGAATTAAACTCCAGCTACAGAGGGTCGGGATCAAGTGCTTCGGATTCTTTATCAAAGAATTTCACGCAGCAAACACAAGATGACAGCGGAACAACATACACAATTACTGGGAACGTCTCTTTCACAACTTTCACTAATATTCCTGATCCTAAACCTAATCGAGTAGTAGAACCTGATTCTTCTCCACAAAGTAGTACGGGCTCAAGCAAACAAAAGAGTGAGAATAAGTTAAGTACGAGTACTTCAACAGGATATGAGAGTACTTTTACACAACCTCAAGAAAAGTTGTATCATAGCCCAGATGACCTGAATGTTACATCATTTGGTTCGTATGTGTTAGATGGGGATCAGGGAATTTTTGACATAGGGAAGTTCGCAGATAAAAAACCTAACCCTCTAGGTTTCTCATTATCTTCAGCATTTTCTACTGCCGTCTCTACCTCCACCACAGATGCGTCTACTTCTACTCCTACTCCTAAAGGCGGAGGTGCTTTTTACAATGACAAAATGGGTCCTATAACATTCATTACACATGCAGGAAACCCAGGGTCATTATCCTGCTCCCTAATTAAAATGACAGGACCAGGTGGGGCTATATACTCCAAAGGTCCTATATCTTTTGATGGTCTAGAAAACCTTACGTTCCAGGATAATCTATCCCAACAAGCTGGTGGTGCTTTATTTACCGACTCCACACTGACAATTAGGAATATCCTAAACTCTATTGAATTTACAAATAACGCTGCCCGCGTTCCTATCCCTCTGATTCCCCTTCTACCATCAACACCAGCAACTGGAGCTGGAGTTGGTGGTTTAGTTCCTTCTAAATTAAAGGGAACGAATCTATTTCCTAGATACTTCTCTCAAGAATTAATAGCACAAGATGCAGGGACTCAAACACCTACATTCCCAACCTACACGACAGAAACTGCAGGGAATGGAGGTGCCGCTTTTGCTAAAGGCGCTATTGTCATCTCTACTTACAAAGATATGACTTTCCGAGGAAACTCTGCAGAATTTCCTCCCATTATTGATGTAATTAAAGAACAAATCGATGCGCATAACAAAGCAGAAGCTGCAAAATCGGCCGTAGTCCCTGAAAAGGTTCAAGCCTCTGTAGGGGTAGCTAAACAGCAAGAAGAAGAGACTCCTTCTGTTATCAAAGGCTCTGGAGGAGCAATTTTTGGCTTGGATACTATTACCATTAGTGATGGTTCTGAAGACACTCTCTTTATATTAAATACTGCTACAGGAGCTGGAGGAGCCATTTATGGAGATAAAACCATCTCCCTTAATAACATTGCTAACTTAAGGTTCCAAAGCAACTCCGCAGATACGAGAGGCGGAGCAATTTATTCAAAAGGGAATCTTACAATACAAGATTCCACCGTACTCACACAATTTAATGCGAACAGTGGGAAAACAGGTGGTGGGGCTATCTATTGCCTAGGGGACGTAACCCTGACCAACCTTTCTCAAGTCCGTTTTGGTGTTAACAAAGCTGGAAACTACGATCTCAAAATTACTATTCCAAGCAAAGAACCACCTGTTGCTCAAGCACTGTCTTCCTCAGTAGCAGAACAACCAGCTCCCAAGCCTCTTGTACCTCCTTTAGGAAAAGGTGGGGGTATCTATGTTGAGAAAGCTTTCACAGTTTCTAATATTACTTCTATTTTAGAATTTATAAATAACCAAGCCACAGATCATGGTGGGGGTGCGTACGTCAAAGGGGCACTAAATTGTAGTAATTCTCACAGAATACAATTTACAACAAATACCTCAAAAAAATCTGGGGGCGGGTTGTATTGCGAAAGCGATGTTACCTTTACCAACCTCACAGGGAAAACACTCTTTCAAGGCAACACAGCTACAGAAAATGGTGGCGGTATCTGTCTAGCTGAAACCAAATCTCTAACCTTATCAAACTTAGAGAGTTTTTGTTTAGTCAACAATACCTCAAGCAAAAGTGGTGGTGGAGCATACATTCCTAAAGCGCTTTCTTTTACATTCCCCAATCCGAATACTTCCTCTTCTACAACACCAACTATAGTTCCTGTCTTTGGAAGTGCTGTTATCACCGGCAACAAAGCCACAGAAAATGGTGGCGGTGTCTACACAACGCAAGCTTCGTTGACTAACCTTGAATTAATCGATATCGGTCAAAACTCTGCTAAAAATGGTGCTGGGCTGTGTACGACAAGCATTCCAGCAGGTGTCTTAGCAATTGCGGCACAACCTGAAGAAGAGTTAGACTTTAAAGTTGATTACGTCATTACAGCCAACGTAACAAAAAACAATGCTACAGAAAGTGGTGGGGGCGTTTATGGGAAAAAAGGGAAGATCTCTCGTCTAGACCATCTAAATATTACCGGGAACTCTGCAGGGAAATCCGGTGGTGGGCTGTATTTCACAGAAGCATTGACTCTTGAAGGTATAGAAATTTCACAGATTTCAGATAATACCGCAAAAGAGTCCGGTGGGGCTATCTATGCCAAAGTACTTACCTGCACTAACCTTCCTGATGGATTAACTGTAAGCAATAACAAAGCCGAAGTTACCTCAACTACTAAATCAGATCCGCAGTCTAGTGTTCCTACAGACATTGCCGGTGGAGCTTTCTCTGCTGAAACCCTTACCTTAACAAATCTGAAAGGCAGTTGTACCTTCTCTGAGAACAAAGTTATTGATAATAACAAAACAGCAAGTTCTGATAGTCCTGCTGATCCTAATATTCAAGGTGGGGCTATCTATGCTAAGACCAAATTCACACTTCAAAATAGCTCAGGAAGTGTAACCTTCTCAGGAAACTCGGCGACAACACAACGATCTACTACAACAGGACAAATAGCCGGAGGGGCTATTTATTCTCCTACTGTGACAATTACCAATTGTTCACAACCCATAAATTTTGTAGGCAATTCTGCTTTATGCACTCCAGCAGAACAGCCTGCTGCAGAAGGTCGTGCAGGAGGTGGCTCGCCTAAAGCAACCTTTGGTGGAGCTATTGCAGGAACAACCAGTATTACATTTACAGGAAACCAAGCACTATTTTTCAAAGGAAACTCTGCGGATAATGGTTCAGCTATTGGATGTAAAAACGGTTCTTCCCAAAACGGTACAATAACATTCTCTGACTCTATGTTCTGCTCCTTTGAAGGGAATACAGCTAAGAATCGCGGTGTTATCTATGCGGATACGTTATCCATTCCTCAAGGACACATGAACTTCTCTAACAATAGCTCTGCTAACGACGGTAGTGCTATTTACTTCACAACAAAAGCGGATATCACAGCAGCTTCTTCTATTCTGTTCCTGGACAATAAGGTAACTCTAGCTCAAACTCCAGCACAACAACGCTCGCAGGTTAAAAACCTGGGTGCAGCGATCTACGGAGAAGGAAATAGCAGCACTGATGCTATACTAAACCTTACAGCCCTAGGCGGTAGCATTACATTTAAAAATAACCAATGCGTACCCATGGGACAAAAATCCATGCCTTCTTTCTGCAGTATTACAGGAAAAGTTAAACTCACTCTTAACGCTGCCGCAAATCAATCGATTAATTTCTATGATGCTGTAAGAACTCAAACAGTTAAGTCCTCCAATAATAGCTACGAAACTCTAGATATTAATAAAACATCAAATGGAGGTACTACTACCAAGTACACAGGAACTGTATTATTCTCTTCAGAATACCACGAGAATAAATCGGTCATTCCGCAAAAGGTTGTCTTACATGACGGGACCTTAGTCTTAGGGAAAAATACAGAGTTAAACGTTGTTTCCTTCGATCAAAAACCCGGCTCTTTACTTGTGATGGGACCCGGTGCGGTACTTTCTACTCAGCTAAAAAGTGGAGAACCATCAGCGGCAACCGGGGGCATAGCTATTAATAACCTCACTATTGATTTTAGTGATATTATCTCAGAAAATGGAGATGCTTCCCCTCCTGCTTTAAAATTAGGTGTATCACCTGTACCAGCGGCAGTGCATAGAGCTCATATTGCAAAAAACAACGCGCTGCCCAGAGCAGATGCATCCAGTCCCGACGTAACTCAGGAAAAAATCTATTTAACAGGCACTCTGACTCTTATCGACCCTTCAGGAACTTTTTACCAAAATCCATACTTAGGGGAAGATCGTCAGATCGAGTTGCTCAAGCTACCGACAGAAAGTAACAAAGTAGAGATCTCTGGCCTCACCTTAGCAGGAGATACAAAACCCCTAAAAGGGTATATTGGCTCTTGGACACTAGGACCAGGTGATCAAAACGGCACTCTCAAAGCCAATTGGAAGTTTGAGGAGTACCGCCGCTGGATCTACATCCCTCGAGACAACTACTTCTACGTGAACTCTATCCTCGGTTCTCAAAACTCCCTCATTGCTGTAAAGCAGGGTATTGTGAACAACATGCTGAACAATGCACGTTTTGATGATGCTGCTTACAATAACCTTTGGTTATGTGGTATAGGCTCGTTCTTGCAAAAAGAACAAGGAGAAGAATCAAGATCCTTCTCCTATCATAGCCGAGGGTATTCATTGGCTATTGATGCTAAACCACGCCCTGAATTTATCCTCGGAGCCTCATTTAGCCAGGTGTTCGGCCACGCTAAATCAGAAAAAGCTGTAGATAATTACAAACATAAAGGTTCTGACCACTCCTTCCAAGGGACATTATATGCCGGTAAAGCGTTCTATTTGCCTTATAAGCGCACGAAAGCCCCTCGACCCATACTGTTTCAAGGGATAATGACATATGGCTATATGAAGCACGATACAACTACCTATTACCCATCAATTCATGAGCGCAATATTGGAAATTGGGAAGATCTTGGTTGGCTGTTTGATATGCGTATGGTTCTCGACTTAAAAGAACCTACGCAAAACTCTACAACAAGATTCTCTTTCTACTCTGAAGCCGAGTATACAGGAGTACGCCAAAAGCAATTTACAGAGCTTGACTATGATCCTAGAACATTCGACTCCTTCGCCTACAGAAATCTTACCTTACCTTTAGGTTTCGTTATTGAGGGTGCACTAATGCAATATGATATTCTTATGTATAACAAGTTATCCCTTGCTTATGTACCTGTGGTTTATAGAAACAAGCCTAAATGTAATTACAGAGTTAACTCTACAGGGCAAACTGGGGAAATTTATGGTGTCATCCCAAGCAGAAATTCTGGAAGAGCTGAATATAGCTCGCAAATATATCTTGGCCCTTACTGGACGTTATATGGCACGTACACTGTAGAAGCAGGGATGTCTTCATTAGTCCAGATTGCCAACTGCGGCGCACGTATGATATTCTAAATAGCTAGTGCAGAGAAAACGTTCTTTTTCAGAGAACTTGTTTTGTAATTGAGAACCTAGATCTAGGTTTCTCAATTACAAAACTAAAAAATACCAAGTGTCTCTATTTCACTTAGGGTTTATCGATCGTAGTATTGACGCATCCTATTAAAGTCGGAAGCATACAACTCATCAAGAAGATAAGCCTTAAATAATCCGGGGCCTTCACAGCGCTCACGAGCCAGCATCCCGCAAAGAGTGAAATATTCTATACCTAATCTCGTGGCTTCAAAAGAATCGTCTATTACTGATCTAAATGCAGCCAGTACTCCTGTTAGAGAACAGCCCATGCCTACAACATAAGACATTAGCGGATCTCCAAGTTCTACAGTTGCGTTACGATTCCCGTCAGTAATAAAATCTATAGCTCCAGAAACGGCAATAGCACAACCGCACAAACACTCTTTAGCTAGAGCGGTGGCCACATCTTTAGCGTCTTGTGTAGAGTTAGTAGAATCTACACCAGGTGTTTTCATGGTGACATCGCCGAAAGAAAGGATCTCACTAGCATTTCCTCGAACAATTGTGGCGTGGGTAAGCAAGTGATGAGATACCTCTGTTCTAATCTTTGTAGCGCCTGAAGCGACTGGGTCAAAAATCACAGGTTTATTTTGTCTTACAGCAAGGTCTATAGCTCTGTAAGCTCTTTGAATGAATAAATGATCTAAAGTTCCGATATTAATATAAACAGCCGAGCTCAATTCTATTAACTCTTCTAACTCTAAATCGGAAACGCTCATAATAGGCGAAGCTCCGATGGCTAGAAAACAGTTCGCTAGGAAATCCATAGAAACGTAATTCGTGATGTTTAAAATTACGGGCTTTTCCTTTCTTAAGCATTGCAACGCTTCGTTCATTCGTTCTAACATCTCAGCCCTCTATCAACAATTTCCCTTAATGCTTTCGTTACTAGGCCTGGGTTTTGTGAACTGTGAAATACTCCTATAGCTGCTATACCCGCAGCGCCAGCTTCAATAACTTCAGATGCGTTGCTTTCGTCAATACCACCGATAGCGACAATAGGATGCTCACAAAGGGAAACAACTTGTTCTAAACCGGAAAAACCCCAAAGATTAGTTGCATCGGGTTTATTTTGAGAGGCAAACATTGCACTCAATCCCAAATAATCAATAGGCAAAGTATTAGCGTTTAGAAGTTGATCGAGAGTATTTACATTCCACCCTATGATTTTATCAGAACCTAGAAGTTCTCTAGCTTCGATAACATCACCGTCTGTTTGTCCTAGATGGACACCTGCAGCATCCAAATCCAAACACATCGATACACTGTCGCTTACAATTAAAGGTATCCCCAAAGGATCTAAAATGGACTTTAATGCTTCTCCAAAACCCAAAAATTCTCTGTACGACAGTTCCTTTTCACGAAGTTGAACAGAGGTTACTCCAGATTGTACGCAAGCGAAAACGAAATCGAGATACTCCTCTACCGAAACATTCTGTTTATTGGTGATTAGAATCAGTTTGAAAAAGTCTTCTTCCAAAGGTTTCTCCCCACATATGCACACGTTTACACAAGAGAGAAGAAGTTGTGGAATATCCCTAAAGAAAACCCTTAAGAACAAAAACGAACACAACTCTCTTGGCAAGTATTAACTTGAGCAGGTTCTAAGAACTTTTTTCATCTAAACAGCAAAGATGCATACGTTTAGAGGTTCTAGAGTATTAAAAAATCAGGATAAGTTAAAGTAAATATCCTTGTTACACAAGAATAAAAAATACGGAGGGATATTTCTCAACTTTTATTTTTACTTAACAAAACAAAAGGGCTAGGAAAAACAAGTTTTCAGGAAACTGGCGGAGAGAGTGGGATTCGAACCCACGGTACGCGTTAACGCACACACGCTTTCCAAGCGTGCTCCTTAAGCCACTCGGACATCTCTCCATTAGCCAGATTAAGGATATTCTTTAGAAAAACTCCCCTTGAAGATATCTCAATATATCCATTTTTATCAAGATTCGTCTGAACACAAAGGATTTTTAAAAAAAATCAACCAAATGACTTTGAATTCACTCTTTATTAAAATTACTGGTCAATAGGATAATGGTCGAATTCATTAATCTACCTAAATCATGCATAGAATATTCATCCTTCTTTTGTTCTTCTTTTCTTGTTCTCGTGCCTTTGGAGAATCTAAACCAGAACAAAAACACGTACTTGTCAGTATAGCCCCTTATAAATTTTTAGTTGAACAGATAGCAGAAAATACCTGCAAGGTATGTTCGATAGTTACCAATAACTATGACCCCCATACCTATGAGTTATCTCCACGACATATGGAAAAAATTCTTCGTGCACAATTATGGTTTCGTATGGGAGAAAACTTTGAAAAGTCTTGTGAAAAACATGTTTCTTGCCCCCAAGTAGATCTGACAAAAAATATAGACATCATTCCTGGACACACAGGATGTTCACACCGATTCCACAGTTTTGACACCCACACTTGGTTAAGTCCGAAAAATCTAAAAATACAAGTAATGGCTATCACAGAAGCGCTATGTCTGCATTTCCCAGAACATACTACGTTATATCAAAGCAATGGGGCAAAGCTACTCAAAACCTTAGAAAACTTAGATTTAGAAATTCAAAAAATTACAGCGGCTGCTAAACAACGTCATATTTTAGTCGCTCACGGAGCTTTTGCGTATTTCTGTAGGGATTACAATTTTTTCCAACATGTGGTTGAAAAAAGTAACCACACAGAGCCCTCCCCTAAAGATGTTGTCCGCGCTGCGCAAAGCATTCGCAAGCATGGGATTTCTTCTATGGTTTTGCTCCGTCATGCTGGGAAACGCAGTAGTGCTATGCTAGCAGAACGCTTCCATATGGATACAGTAAACTTAGATCCCTATGAAGAAAACGTGATATATAATCTAAAAACTATAGCAACCACTTTTGCTAATTTATGACAGTACAAATACTCGTTAAAGATCTTTCCTTTCGCTATGGACCGAAAAGCCCCTGGATTATCAATAAAGTGTCCTTTACGATTCATGAAGGAGACTTTATAGGCATTATAGGCCCCAACGGTGGGGGGAAAACAACTCTAGCTCTACTTGTATTAGGCTTATTGCAACCTACTGTAGGAACTTTAACAACGTTCCCCGCAAATGCAAAAAAATCACAACCTACCATTGGATGGGTCCCTCAGCACTTCTCTTATGATTTTTCGTTCCCTATCTCTGTGAAAGAGGTTGTGCTTTCTGGAAGATTGTCTTTTCTACGTTGGCATGGGAAATATTCTAAATATGACCATGCACTTGCTGAACAAGCTCTTGAAACCGTAGATCTTTTACATCACAAAGACACATGCTTTTCTCATCTATCCGGAGGACAAATACAAAGAGTTCTTTTAGCTAGAGCCCTGTCTTCACAACCTAAACTTCTTATCCTAGATGAACCCACAGCAAATATAGACCCAGAAAATCAACAACGCATTCTACAAATTCTAAAAGAACTGAATACTCAGTGTACTATCCTCATGATTACTCATGATTTACATCATACAACCAGCAACTTCAATAAAGTATTTTACATGAGCAGAACTTTAACCACACTAACGAATACACTGACGATACCCCAAGAGTTCTGTTGTGATTCCTTCGAAAAAAAGGCTGATCTATGATTTCTTTTTTTAATCACCTTCTACCTTCTCTACTCTTTCCCTCTTTACTTGCTGCTTTAGGAGCTTCTATTGCTGGCGGTGTTGTAGGTACATACATTGTCGTAAAACGCATTGTTTCCATTAGTGGAAGTATCTCCCACTCTATTTTAGGAGGGATTGGCCTGACCCTATGGATCCAGTACCGATTGAATATTGAGTTTCCCCCTATGTATGGTGCGATTATCGGAGCGATTATCCTCGCACTCTGTATTGGGAAAATCCATCTCAAATATCAAGAAAGAGAAGACGCTCTTATTGCTATGATTTGGTCTGTAGGTATGGCTATTGGTATTATCTTCATTTCGCAGCTTCCTGCTTTTAACTCAGAATTAGTCAATTTCCTTTTTGGCAATATTCTTTGGGTAACCACCCAAGATCTCTTTAGACTAGGAATTTTAGACGTTATTGTGCTTACAATTGTAGCACTTTGCCATACCCGTTTTCTTTCCTTATGTTTCGATGAAAAATATATGATGCTTAGCCGGTATTCTGTACAAACTTGGTACTTCCTTCTGCTTATCCTAGCAGCAATTACTATCGTAATGTTAATTTACATTATGGGCGTAATTTTAATGCTAAGCATGCTAGTTTTGCCTATATCGATAGCTTGCAGGTTTTCCTATAAAATGGTCCGGATTATGATGATTTCTGTTCTCTTGAACATCTTATGCTCATTTTCCGGGATTGTCATTGCCTATGCTTTAGATTTCCCTGCAGGACCAACAATTGCTATCTTGATGGGGATTGTTTATACGGCTAGTTTATTTGTGAAAAGACTATTAAGTAAGTCGACCCCTTCTCCAGTAAGTCCGGATACTAATACAAACTTCTCAGAAGGGAAGAGTTTTTGAAAACTTTCTAGACGTTCTTGCCTTTCATCGGGAAGAAGATCATCAATCTTGTTTAAAGCTATAATCCTATTCTTGTCTGCGAGATCTTCCCTATAATGTAAAAGCTCATCCATAAGAATACGTAGGTCTTCTTCTGGGGAGGATCTCTCGCATCCGCAAATATCAATAACAAACAACAATAATCTGGTACGCTCAATGTGTCTTAAGAAATCTAGCCCTAAGCCACGATTTTGGTGAGCTCCCTCTATGATTCCAGGAATATCTGCTATAATCCAGGGTTTCTGGTATAGTTTTTCCTGGCATGGAACAAGCCCCAATACAGGCTGAAGTGTAGTGAATGGATAAGCTCCTACCTTTACTTCTGTTCTTGCAAGAGTGTTAAATAATGTAGATTTTCCCGCATTAGGGAAACCCACAAGGCCAATATCGGCTATAAGCTTTAGCTCCAGCTCAACCTGGCGTATTTCTCCAGGCTTGCCGGGAGTTGCTTTCGTAGGAGCGCGGTTTGTGGATGTTTTGAAAAACGTATTCCCCTTACCTCCTTTACCTCCACGACAAACAACTAAACGCTCTCCGCTTTTAGCAAAGTCATATAGAATTTCTTTAGTGGCTACATCTCTTAGTAAAGTTCCTTCGGGAACGATTAAGACGAGGTCTTTACCGTTCTTCCCAGAACGGTTATTTGTGGCTCCCGGTCGCCCGTCTTCGGCTTTTAAAAAACGTATATTTCTATAGGATTCAAAAGAGTACACATGTGTAGCCGACTCTATAACAATAGATCCACCGACACCACCGTTACCGCCATAGGGGCCGCCTTTTGGCAGATATTTTTCCTTTCTCCAAGCGACAACACCGTTACCACCTTTTCCAGCACGCAACTCTATGGTAATCTGATCTAAAAACATTGTGTATTTATCCCCTAAATCGCAAACGCTGTTAAAAATAGAAAAGCCCCATTTTATGCATAAGCAAAAAATAGAGCTTCCTAGACAAACTTAGTTTTTGAAGAGTCCGTAAAACTTATTCTGGAAGAACAGAAATATATGTACGATCTGTCTTCCTAGTGACAACAATACCATCTATTAAAGCAAATAGAGTGTCATCACGACCTCTACCTACATTTTTCGAAGGATGCCACTTAGTGCCTCTTTGTCTTACAAGAATACTTCCCGTGGAAACCCTTTGCCCTGCGCCCACTTTCATACCGAGACGCTTTGACTCTGAATCGCGACCGTTACGGCTTGCTCCCTGACCTTTCTTATGTGCCATTTCAAAATCCTTTAGTTTTCCACTAGTCGATTAAATCACTAGATTGCTAATTTTTACCCTAAGATAGTTCTGACGGTGACCGATCTTACGATGATAATTTTTACGTCTTTTATACTTATAGGCGATGACCTTCTCTCCACGAACTTGAGATAACAATTCACCCTTTACTACAGCATTCTTTACTGTAGGAGTCCCTAAAGAAACTTTAGACCCATCAAAAGTAAACAACACTTGATCGAAAACAACTTCTTGTCCTTCGGAAACACCGTCTAATAATTCGACGTCAATTATATCTCCTTCGGAAACCTGATATTGCTTGCTTCCGGTCTGAATTATTGCGTAAGACTTCATTAAATCTTCCCTTATGATTCTTTATTCTGTGATCAGGACTCAATACTGCTAGATACTTTAGCAAACCGTGAAATTATAAAAAATACAAAGTCCTTAATTTTAGTTTTTCAAGACAAACTAGACACATTGAATTTTAACCGAGCATGGCCGGAGCCGGGGTCGAACCGACGACACAAGGATCTTCAATCCTCTGCTCTACCAACTGAGCTATCCAGCCATTTCAGTAGATTATCATAGGGAAACATTCGCTTTAAAGCAATGATATTTCTAAGAACATGAACTCTAATCAAAGAGTTTACGAAAAAGTGCGCTCAGAACGCTAGGGTGTTAATTATAGTAGATTTCAACGATGTGAGGAGCTGTCAAGTTCTGAAATTTGGTTTTCTACAATTACAACAATAGAGTGCAAATGTATACAAAAGTTTCAATGCTAGAGTCACGATACCTAGACCACAAAACTCCATTAATCCTGTAATAGTGTATACAAATATTTTTTTTATACTATCCTCTCTAAGATTAACAGACCACACACTAAACAGTTTAGTCAATCCCATGATAGAACCGACTAATGGAAATGCTGCCATCACAGAATTTCTACGGGCTATTGAGTTCTTGAGATTCCAGTCATAATGAATATCCCAAATGCCTTCATCATCTCTAGGGAATATCATCTGGAGCCTTGTTGGGCATACCTGACTGATCATTTGATCGAATTCTTCAGTTGTTTGGTATCTAATCTTCATGGTAAAACTCTTATTAAAAAGAAAAACTGTAATATAATTAACGATTTGAACTTAAAAAACAACTTGTTTTTTAATAAACGTTTTATCCTTATTGAAATAATGTTTTTATTCCCAGTTAATGTTGTTTAATAGAATAATTTTTATATATGTATAGGTGCGTGAATTCTAGTTATTTTGTATAGTGCTCAAAGAGATTTTCAACTGTGTTAAAATCTTGAAAATTAGGTATGCGTAAATGCATTAAATTCAAGGTGGTTGTTTCTCAATAAAAGAAATTAAAAACGGTACAACAAGTATGAACGCAGAAAATGACTTTTCCTTGCCTAAACCGCAGTGGATTTACCGTGTAGGAATCGGGCAAGATAGCCATCGTTTCCTCTCTGAAAGTTCTGCAAAACCCTGCATTTTAGCTGGAGTTATCTTTGAAAATAGTCCTGGTTTCCAAGCAAATTCCGACGGGGACATTATTTTCCATGCTATTTGCAATGCTATTTCTTCTGTCACTCATAGAATCATACTAGGAGAAGTTGCTGACGAGCTTTTCCACACTCGTGGCATTACAGACAGTAGCGTATATTTATCTGAAGCTATAAAGTCTTTAAAATCGAACCAAATGATTTCTCACGTGGCCATTACTATTGAAGGGAATCGCCCGAAATTCCTCCCAAAACTCTCTGCTATGCGACAAAGTATTGCTTCAGCTTTGAACATCCCCTTAGGATCTGTAGGCATTACTGCGACTTCAGGAGAGGGATTAAGTGATTTTGGTTGTGGTGATGGTGTTCAATGTTTTTGTGTACTTACAGTTATGGAATATTGCGGTTAATACACATCAGCAACATAACGGCGCTCTTCCTTCAATTGGGAGAGCTTATTCTTTCCTAGAATGTCTTCTAGCGTCTTTTTTACCTCGATTCCTAATAGCTTACTTCCACATACAAAGAAATAGGCACCCTCTTTATAAGCTTCTAGAACAAGGTCTGCTTGTTGTTTGAGTAAATCTTGCACATAAAGTTTATGATCGCCATCACGAGAAAACGCTAAAAATAGTTTTAATAACTTATTTTCGACGGCTTTTTTCCAGAAATCTTGGTAATAGAAATTTGCTTTTTCGAAACGTTCTCCAAAAAAGAGCATGTTCATACCAGAATCGTTATTGTAGATACGCTGTTGTACGAACGCTTTATAAGGAGCAATTCCTGTTCCTGAACCAATCATCACAATAGGTTTATTTTGTACATCATCCGCAATAGTAAAGTGCTTTGTCGGTTGTACAAATGCATTACAACTCTTGCCTAACTCTAATTCCTTACACAAAAAGAAAGAACAGACACCGTAGCGTTGCTCATATTCCCCTGAATAATTCACAAGCCTGACTAAGAGCTCTATCTTATTCTCATTAGGATTGGGAGCTGAAGCTATAGAATAAAATCGTGGCAATAAGGGCAAAACACTCTCTACAAACAATTCCACAGGAATATTGGGTTTGTATTTTCGTATCGCATCGTAGAAAGTCATAGCCTCTTCTAGATCAGGGAAAAAAGACTTAAGCTTTGGGGGAAGTTTATTTACATTAGTATGACATCTTAAGAAATTATAGAGGGAAATCTGAGAAGATTCTCGAGATTGTATTAGTTGTTTTGGAGAATAACTTAGGCACTCAAGGATCTCCTCAACAACATGCATGGGATTCTTTGGAAATACACCAAGAGAATCCCCCACCTTATAGGACAGATTAGAGCCTGTTGTGTTAAAGAACAATTGATAAACGTGACCTGCATCAGAAGAAGCAATAGCGGAATCGCAACAAGAAATGAGCTCTCTTGAGAGAAGAGACACTCTCTGAGCTTTAAATTTCTCTAACAAATGCATAGCCGAGTCAGATGAATTTATGCAGCTTTGATTTTGATATCAACTCCTGCTGGAAGAGCTAACATTTTTAAAGCATCTATAGTTTTTCCTGTAGGATCTAGGATATCTATTAAACGCTTATGAGTACGAATTTCAAACTGCTCTCTAGATTTTTTATCTACATGAGGAGAACGTAGCACAGTGTACACTTCCCTCTTTGTAGGCAATGGAATAGGACCTGCTACACGAGCGCCTGTTCTTTTAGCAGTCTCAACAATATCTGCAGTTGATCGATCTAGTTGCCCTTGATCAAATCCTTTCAGACGAATACGGATTTTCTGTTTTTGCTGCTTCATATATTCCTTACTTCTTAACAATCTCTTCTTGAATTTTTTGAGGAACCTTAGCAAAGAAGGCGGGTTCCATTGTTGATGTTGCTCTTCCGGAAGTCAAGGATCTTAAAGATGTTGTGTACCCAAACATTTCACTTAGGGGTACTTCGGCATTTACTTGTGCCATACCTCGAGAAGATTCTTGACCTAAGATTTTTCCACGACGACGATTTAAGTCTCCAATAACATCTCCTAGATGATCTTCAGGAGTAATTACTGCAATTTTCATAATAGGTTCTAGAATTACCGGAGCAGCTTTTCTACAAGCTTCTTTAACCGCCATTGAACCACATATCTTAAACGCCATCTCACTGGAATCCACTTCGTGATATGACCCGAATACAATGTTCACTTTAACATCAACCAAACCATAGCCGGCAAGAACGCCTGTATTTAACCCTTCTTCCACACCCTTCATAACGGCTGGAATATATTCTTTAGGAATGACGCCGCCAACAATTTTACTGACAACTTCATTCCCTTTGCCTGGTTCATTTGGTTCAATCTCAAGGCAAACGTGAGCATATTGACCACGACCGCCAGACTGTTTTACATACTTTGTTTCACTGCTGCTATTTGTAGTAATCGTTTCTTTATAAGATACTTGAGGTTTGCCAACATTAGCTTCTACTTTAAATTCGCGGATCATACGATCACGAAGAATATCTAAATGTAGCTCACCCATGCCGGAGATAATTGTCTGTCCAGTTTCTTCATTTGAAGTTACACGGAAAGTGGGGTCTTCTTCGGAAAGAGCATTTAATGCTTGAGCTAACTTCTCTCTATCTCCCTTGGACTTTGGCTCAATAGCCATGTCAATCACAGGCTCAGGGATTTCGATACGTTCAAGAACAATTTCTTGATTTTCTTCGCAAAGCGTATCCCCTGTTACTGAGTATTTTAAACCTACGCAAGCTCCAATATCACCAACTGTGAATTCGTCTCTATCTGTTCTCTCATTCGCGTGCATTTCCAACAAACGAGAAATGCGCTCTTTCTTATCTTTAGTAGAATTCAGTATTGCTGAACCTTTTTTAAGAGTGCCAGAGTAAATACGAATAAAGGTAATACGACCGACGTAAGGATCCGTCATAATTTTAAACGCAAGAGCGGCTAGCGGTCCGTCTTTTCTAGGTTCTAGATAGACTTCTTCATTATTTTTTAGGTTAATTCCATGAATTGTTCCGCGATCTTTAGGAGATGGCAACCATTTGACAATAACATTAAGGAGTTGTTGCACTCCTTTGTTTTTAAAAGCGGTCCCACACAATACGGGGTTGATTTTAT
The DNA here is from genome assembly GCF_900634605.1 of Chlamydia buteonis. Taxonomy (NCBI): domain Bacteria; kingdom Pseudomonadati; phylum Chlamydiota; class Chlamydiia; order Chlamydiales; family Chlamydiaceae; genus Chlamydia; species Chlamydia buteonis. The sequence goes on along the minus strand of NZ_CAAAFM010000001.1, from coordinate 658,780 downwards.
TTTCAATAACCCCTTTTCTCATAACGCTATGAATTTCTTCTTCTGTAATAGCGTCTGGATCCTCAAGAACCTTCATCATGAAAGCCTCGTTGCTCTCATCTACCGTAGCAAGCTCTTCGAGAAGAGCGTAACGAAGTTCGGCACACTTTTCTTTAAGTTCTTCAGGAATTTCACGCTCTTCCCATTTAGCACCTAGAGTTTCATCTAAGAAGTAAAGAGCTTTTTGAGAAATAAGATCGACCATCCCAACAAACTGACTCTCTGAGCCAATAGGACAATGCACAGCAACAGCGTTAGCACCAAGCTTCTCTTTCATGGACTCTACGGCAGCAAAGTAATCTGCACCCATACGATCCATTTTATTTACAAAAGCAATCCGAGGAACACCGTATTTATTCGCCTGTCTCCACACAGTCTCTGACTGAGGCTCGACTCCTGACACTGCATCAAACACGGCTACAGCACCATCTAGAACGCGTAGAGATCGCTCAACCTCAATAGTAAAATCGACGTGGCCTGGAGTGTCGATAATATTAATTTTGCAGTCTAACCAAAAAACAGTCGTTGCAGCAGAGGTAATAGTAATACCTCTTTCTTGCTCCTGCTCCATCCAGTCCATGGTGGCCCCGCCTTCATGAACCTCACCTATTTTATGAGTTCTTCCAGCGTAATAAAGAATTCTTTCCGTAGTTGTCGTTTTTCCTGCATCGATATGCGCCATGATACCGATGTTTCTAATCTTGCTTAAATCGAATTCTTGATTACTCATGAACTTGTTACGCCTCTTCCGAACCGAGATTAAATATTATTTTACCACTTATAATGAGCAAACGCTTTATTTGCTTCAGCCATACGATGAGTATCTTCACGCTTCTTAATGGTAGCTCCTTGCTTATTGAAACAATCAACAAGCTCGGCAGCCAATCCTACTTCCATAGATTTCCCTGGCTTTGCTCTAGCAAATTTAATAATCCATTGCATAGCCAAGCAATCCCTACGACCCGCCGCAACTTCCACGGGAACCTGATATGTAGCCCCTCCAACACGACGAGACCGAACCTCAAGCAAAGGCTTTGCATTTTCTAAGGCTTCTTCAAAAGCTTCTAAAACATTCTCAGCGCCTACTTTCTTAGCAAATCTTTCCAAAGCATTGTAAACAATCTTTCTCGCAATGCTTTTTTTGCCGTGCACCATAACTTTATTAATGAACTTTTCCAGAGTCACACTTCCATAGATAGGATCTGCTGGGATTACTTTTTTCTCAGCGGCATGTCGTCTTGACATATAAATTAACCTCTAACTTCTCATTCCTAAATAAAGAATAGTCCTACTTAGGACGCTTTGCCCCGTATCGAGAACGGCTTTGTTTTCTATTTTTGACAGCAGCGCAATCTAGAGCCCCGCGAACGATGTGATAACGGACACCAGGCAAATCTTTAACCCTGCCACCTTGAACCAACACGATGCTGTGCTCTTGCAAGTTATGGCCCTCACCACCAATGTAGGCGATAACTTCTTGGCCATTAGACAAGCGCACCCAAGCAACTTTACGTAAAGCTGAGTTCGGCTTTTTAGGAGTCTTTGTCTTCACTTGTAGACACACACCACGTCGTTGTGGGCATTTCTGCAAGGCTGGAGATTTCTTTCTAGACGCGCTAGATTGACGCTTTTTACGTATTAATTGATTAATGGTTGGCATGTATCCTTCTCAATTCAACCTAACTACTATAAGGGGGAAAATATAGAGTAAGGATCCCTTTGTTTGCAAGGGGTTATTTTTAGAAGGTAATTAGAGTATAATCATCTGATATTCAAAAAAATCATTCTAATATGGAAAAGTTATTTTTCAGTTTTAGAATTACAAAAACAGCTTCCTGAACTTATGGAGAAGAAATTAGGCATTCTCTAATAAGAGATCCCCTACATGAAAACAATAATCTATTACATTATCGTTAATATAACCAAAGAGAAACGCTAAAACTATTTGTTGTAATTCCTGTGTAGAGGAATACACTGTTTCTTTACCATGTTGGATAAAATAGATCCGAGACTTCTCTTCTGATATATTTTGTACAAATACCGTCGGAATAATGTGGGAAAGCAAACGTCTACCTAAAATTGTGTTAGACATCCCTGTTAACGACTTCGTTGACTCTTCTGATAAAAAGAGAACGTCTATATAGGGAAACAAAGACCAAACGCGGTCTCTATATTGATGGACAATATGAGGATTGTTAAGATCAAGTAGGACTTTATGGTTGGGACTACCAGCTTTTTTCAAAAAACTTTCTATGTAGCAACCATAAATCAACAAATCGCTATCAATCAAAGTATGTCCCACATCCGGGGATAAAGATAGTCCTGGAAGGTATTTGGGAGTTTCTTCAAGAAAATAGCAGAAAGTATCTTCTTGATTTGGGCAACGAAGAATAAGTCGGAGATGATCCCATTCATTAAGTGCTGGCCCGTATTCTGTCTGTTTTGAGTAATTAAGATAAGGCGGCTTGTCAAGTAAACTGATAAAACCTAGATTAGCTAGCTGATCTTCTGTAAGGCTTAGCGGTTCTTTCCTTGTTACCTTGATAGGATTTTCGGGAAAGGTTTCTCTATACATCAAAAAAATCTTTTTTATATCCGAGCTGTTTATGTTTTGTATCTCACCTACTTTCACGTCACATTTTTCAATAAATTCCTTAGGGGCCTCGAGGATAACATCGATAAATGGGCTGCCGAGCACAGTAAGAGATTTAGGCGCGATCCAGGGGAAAACTTCATAGCAGGCAACAGGAGCAGCTCGACCTATTAAAATAGAAGTTATCAATACGAAAAAACAAAGATAATACATAAAAGAATCTAAGTCACAACAATAGATTAAAAACTTTTATTTAAGTGTTTTCTTATCCTTTTTTTTTTTATAATATTTTCTCTTTAAGTCCAAGAAAACCTATGACTACGGAAATTCCTGCAAGTTTTGTACACGGGCATTTTCAACAGCAAATGCACGTTTCTTCACGTAATGTTGTGATGATTGCAATGGCTACGGTGTTCTTTATTCTTGCTTTGCTTTTATCAGGATTAAGTTTCCTACCACAAGCAACACTACCTTTTTCAGGGGCCTATTTTATCATAGGTTCTTTCCTAGTTTTCATTGCAATAGGCATATTATTGATCAATGTACTTTGTGATATGAAAAATTTTTTATGTGCCCGATCCTTGGCATCTTAAGAAAGAATATTTTTCTTACCAACCTGTTTATTCTGAATAAGTTTTTCTTCGGAGCAAAAATCTTCGCTCAAGCCTGAGCATTTTATGTCGATGTTACAAATATCCACGATCAACAAAGATATTTGTAATGATAAAAATACTACGTCTTTGCGTTCTTGTTCTAACATGCTTTCCTAGTTTCTCTTTTGCATCTGAATTGCTTCATGAAGAAGATATACGAAAAACTGTTGATAAGCTGATTGAGTATCATATAGATATTCAAGATATCTCTTCAGATATTTTGGTACGTTCCTTACTAGGTTACTCTCAATCTTTTGATCCTCATAAAGCTTATCTTACAGAACAAGAGATAAATAATTTTATCCATTCTGCAGATATCAAAAAACGCCTGTTAAAAAATTATAAAACGAACAATTTTTCTGTTTATCAGAATTTGAATCGTGTAATTAAAGAAAGTATTGTTCGAGCACGTCAATGGCGAGCCGAATGGTTATCCAATCCTGAAGCTTTGGTCAAGGAAGCTTCTTCCCATTCTCTTATAAAGAAACCTAACCAATGGGCACACTCTATCGAAGAGGCAAAAGAGAGGCAACGTTCATTACTACTCTCTTATATTTCTATGTATTTATCGGATAGTTCTAAAGATAGGTACCTGAGGAAGGAAGCTTCTTTAACCCAACTCTGTGTACGTCAACTTGAAGCATATGAGAATCCTTATTTAGGCATTAATGATTATGGGCAACCTATGTTACCTCAAGAGGAATCCCATCACTTCCATGTTCGTGTAGTGAAAGCTATGGCCCATAGTTTAGATGCGCATACAACCTATTTTAGTAAGGAAGAAGCTCTAGCCATGCGTATTCAATTAGAAAAGGGTATGTGTGGGATTGGCGTCATCTTAAAAGAAGATATTGATGGGGTCATTGTAAAAGAGATTATTCCTGGAGGACCTGCGGAAAAAACAGGAGAATTACATGTTGATGATGTGATTTATCGTGTTGATGGTAGAAGCATAGACAATCTTCCCTTTAGAGCTGTGTTAGATTGTCTTAGAGGCTCTCAGGGCTCTGAAGTGATCTTAGACATCCATAGTAAAAGCGGAAATCGCACAGTAAAGTTAAAACGCGAAAAAATCAGTTTGGATGATCGTCGCGTTGATGTTTCTTATGAAGCTTATGGTGATGGAATCATTGGGAAGATTACTCTGCATTCTTTCTACGAAGGGGAAAATCAGATTTCAAGTGAACAAGATCTAAAACGCGCAATTCAAGGCTTACAGGAAAAGAACCTCCTAGGTTTAGTTTTAGATATCCGAGAAAACACGGGTGGTTTTCTCTCACAAGCTATTAAAGTCTCTGGGTTATTTATGACTAATGGTGTGGTTGTTGTATCACGTTATGCAGATGGGAGTATCAAACGTTACCGTACGATTTCTCCAAAAAAATTCTATGATGGACCATTAACCATCCTTGTTTCGAAAAGTTCTGCATCTGCAGCTGAAATTGTTGCGCAAACATTACAAGATTATGGTGTAGCTATCATTGTTGGTGATGAGCAAACTTATGGGAAAGGCACAATTCAACATCAAACGATTACAGCAGAGGCTGGTACAGAGGGATTTTTTAAAGTTACTGTGGGGAAATACTATTCGCCTTCTGGGAAATCGACACAACTTCGAGGTGTACGCTCCGACATTCATGTAGCTTCTCGCTATTTTGCAGAACCTTTAGGAGAACGTTATTTAGAACACCCTCTATCTTCGGATAGTTGTGACAATGTCATGAATGATAATTTAGGAGATCTAGATTCCCACATGCGTCCTTGGTTTCAAAAATACTATATACCTAATTTACAAAAAAAAGAGACTGTTTGGAGAGAGATGCTTCCTCAGCTTACCGAGAATAGTAGGCAGAGGTTAAGTGAAAATAAGAACTATCAAATCTTTTTAGAAGAACTAAAAGATCCTTCAGAAGCCATTCGTCCTTTTGGAAGCAACGACTTACAAATGGAAGAATCTGTAAACATTTTAAAAGACATGATCCTTTTAAGAGATCGTAAAGCGACTGTTTCTTTAGGAGGTTAAATACCTCCTAAATGTCTAAGATATTAAAAATTCATACGTCTCTATTCTACTATGATGCTGAAGCAGTTGTCGCCTCAGAACTTGCCATAGTAAAAATTATATTTGATTGGTTAATCTGACCATCATCTAAAATATCTTCAGTTGTTGCCAATAGACGTTTGCATAAACGCCATTTCTCTGGAGTACAAGGCTTTTCCATAAACACTGAAGTTGCTAGCAACTTAACCAAACCAATAACCGCAGGGATCAAGAATAAGAAAGCATTTCTTCCCAACTGCCCCTGCAATACAAATGTTAAAGCTAAACCAGCTATAAGTAAGATAATTCCAAGTACTATCATAGTAATTTGGAATGCTCTTGATCGTACGATTTTTGATGATTTTATTGGGTTTATTATGTGTATTCTACACCAACCTAGTACAGAATTAATCAAACTAACCTGCACCCCTTCATCTTGTATTACCTGATCTAATCCTGGTCGGATTAGATTTGTAACATCCCCATCTACACTATTTGCGTTGTCACCCGACATCCGAAAACTCCTTATCTAAACACATTAAGACGAAAGAGTTTAACCTACCCAGGTATTAATTAAAATTTTTAATTTAATTTTGTAATATTTCCTAGAATGGATCCACAGAAAATAGTAATGATGACAAAGAGAAACAAAAAAGCCGTCCTAGAAAATTCTAGGACGGCTTTTTCGTTTACAAATCCTTCAAAAAAGAAACTTAAAAGATTAATAAACGTGCGTATTTTCTGTATCGGCAACAGGTACCGTTAAGGTATCTGAAGAAAGAATAGCCTCTCCTCGTGCATCTCCTGGGGCAATCCCTTTTAATGTTACAGAAAACTCTACAGATTCCTTAGAACCTAATTTAGGCAGAGCATCAAATACTACTGTATTACCTGTAATGGTTCCTTTTGTTGGGCCTGAAGAAGAAACGGGTTGCAACTCCTTAGAAAACTTAAGGATTAACGAGACGTTAGTATCTTCTGCAGAACCGCGGTTTGTCACACAAATACGGTATACAGTATTTTCCCCTACGCAAATAGGATCATTAGTATCGATTACGCACATATGAGTAGCTGCAAGACCTTTCCAATGGGTTGTAGCTTCTGCACAAGAAGTGCAGGTTCCACAATCGGAGTTAGTTTTGACAACAACTTGATTTGTGAATTTACCTGGGCTTTGTGCTTTAGCAACAACTTTAAATTGAAGAGTCTCTCCTGGGCACATCTCTTTGATGCACCATACAGCTTTGTTACAGCAGATTTCAGCTCCAGCAGCTTCTAAAATTGTAGCTCCTGAAGGTGCGGTATCTTCTATAACCACATCATAAAGTTTAAGATCACCTGGGTTGGATACAACGATAGTGTATTCTACAGGCTTACATACATAAGACCAGTCAGCTCCAGAGATATTTACTTGTACGCATGGTTCGTTAACTACAGTAGTTACGTTGGAAGAACATTTATGTCCTCCGCAGTAAGATACAGTAGCAACGTTAGTAACTTTTCCTCTCTTTTGCGGGCAAAACTCCACACAGAAGCATTTAGAATCACCAGGACGCATATCTCCTAAGTTAAAGGAAAGAACGCGTTGTCCTGAAGCGTGAGTATAGCCATCAGGAACTGGATTATCGACAACAACATTACGGGCTATAGCAGAACCTGTGTTGCAAACTTCGATTTTGTAACAAACTGGGCAACGTAAGCAAGCACATTCAGGACCTTCTTGCTTAATACAAATAGCTGGTTGTCCGCATTTGGTATAAGAGCGAAGTTCTGGGCAAGCACATACAGTAGCAGCGGTAAAACAACAACCTTCTTTAAGAGGTTTTACCCAAACGGTAATTTTGCATTTTTCACCTTGACCTAAGCGATCAATTGTCCAGATTAATTTGCTATCCGAGGTAGGTGTTGTAGCAGGATCACTGCTGACAAACTCAACTTCGCAAGGAAGCTGTTGAGTAATAACAACATTAACACAATCTTTTTTACCTACAGCAAGAATTTCAATAGGATAAGGAGATCCTACTGTTGCATATTCAGGTACAGCTTGGCTAATTTCAACGTTACAGTCATCGTTAACACGGACACAATACATTTTGCCGTAGCAAGATTCTTGTGTAGTATCTACTGATTGGCACTGGCCACCTTCACAAGGATAAAATTCTTTATCACAGAAAGCACCAGTATGTTTTTGTTCTTGTCTTTGATTTTTGTTACGACCAAATCTAACTTTCTTGGCTGTTGTTTGCAAAACATTGTCATCTGAGTTTTCAGTACTAGCAATGAATCTTGTAGCAAGAGACTCTGCAGCAGCGGCCTCTATCTTCCCGCTGGCAAATGAACTCGCCATACTAGTTAGCGCGAGGACCGTAACTACTCGTCTGATGAGTTTGGACATAGGGATCTCCTATCGCGTGTGTTATTTTTTCTTCTGCCATCGGGTAGAAAGTTATGCACTCTTACCCTCAACATTTAAGTTTATTTTTCATAAAGGCAGTTAGCAGGGAAATAATTTACCTCCTAACTACCTAACCAATTTAAGTAAACAGATAAGAACTGTTACTTATTGTTTGCATCTACCGTCTAGAGATGTACAACCTTTAGCTTGAGGTCCTTGAACTCCTGAATTGCACTCAGAGCCACATGGCTTGGAGCAAGAAGGTGTATAGACGCCACAAGGGCTACAGCCTTTGTCTTTCTTGTTACCACAAGGATTGCATGGCTTAGGCGCACAAGGATCTTCAAAACAACAATCTACAATACGGCAACAACTAGTCAAGCCAACAACACCACAAAATACTGTAGCTAGTAAAACAGCTTTCTTCATAAGTTTATAACTCCTTTCTAATTAGAAAACTTAACGCGCTTGATTCCTTATTAAAAATCCTTTCAATTTTTAATAATTAATAAAGCACTTTCCCATGAACAATATTACAATAGAAAATAAAAATTTTATCAATTCTTTTTTCTATTTTATATTTTTTCTTAAACTAATTATTTTCCAGGTAGAAAAAATAAAACTAGGGTTAAACTAACACGATTGGTTAAAGAAAGTTGAATAGCTACAACTGTGCTATAAAGAAAGCCTGAAGAACTTGATTAATAAACCACTTGATCAAGTCATTTTGATGAAGAAGAACTTTTTCTCTTCTTAAATCATTGATATTCACAGATGTATGATTTTATTATAAAAGTCATACTGATAATTAATAGATAATAAAAAGAAAATTATTCTAACATTTAAACAAATAGGGAGTTGAGAAATGAGAAGATTTTCTTTTGTATATAGTATTTTCTTTTTATCTCTCTTTGTATCTAGCTGTTCCTACGCTCCCCCTCCTCGTAGCTATATTCTTGCACAAAGACGGGTCCCTCTAACTAAGCAAGCGAATTCCCTAGACTTTTCTCTAGCCAAGTCAATTTTTCACGCATCTTACCCAAAAAACATATAGTTCTGTTGCGTAAAATCTAAGCAGTGAGTGATTTTTAAGCAAAAAGTCTTAAAAATCGAAAACTTTACTTTCAAGATCTTCTTCTTTAAGAACTTTATCGATGGTCGTTTGAATTTTCTTAGGCACGCCCCCAAGGAGATTTTGTGCATGAACAAAACGCGCGCGTGTACGAGGCTTTCCTAATAACTCCATAGAGTCAAATAAAGGTAATCCCTGCTTTTTCCCTGTAATCGCTACATAAAGTAAAGGGATAACAACCTTCTTATGATGTACTTGGAAAGCTGATGATAGCCATTTTGATCCCTGATAAAACTGGTCTTTAACCCATAGATCAGATTTTTCTAAATATTTGACATAACTATAAAGAAGAATAGCAGCCTTCTCCTCAGAAATAGTTGCTGGCAAAAGCTCCTCTTTTGAATATTCAGGAAGAACGGAAAAGAAAAATCCGGTAAATCCTATGAATTCGGCAAGAGTAGTAATGCGAGATTGACATAGTGGAAGAATTTTTAAGAAAAATTCATCATTGATTAACCAATCTTTTAGCTTAGCTAACAGGCTTTCTGATGACCCTTCATGAGTAAGGTAATGCTTATTCATCCAATCCAGTTTTCGGGTATCGAAAACCGCTCCCGACTTTCCAATACGTCGAGGATCGAAGTTTGCGATAAGCTTCTCTAAAGAATAAATCTCCTCATCACCCTCCATACTATACCCCATCAGGGTAAGAAAGTTCATGAAGGCTTCTTTGATGTAACCAGCATCTCGATAATAGAATATCGATGTAGGATTTTTTCTTTTGGAAAGTTTTGTCCCGTCAGGATTAAGAAGTAATGGCATGTGGAGGAAAGTAGGAGCTTCCCAACCAAAAGCTTCGTAAAGAAGCAGGTGTTTAGGAGTAGAACTCAACCACTCCTCTCCACGAAGGACATGAGTAATGCCCATGAGATGATCATCCACAACATTAGCAAAGTGATATGTAGGGAAGCCATCGGATTTGATCAAAACCTGATCATCTACGTCTGCCCAAGGGAAAACCACCCTACCCTTGCAATAATCATCAAGAACGCATTCCCCAGTAAGGGGAACTTTCAACCGAATAGTATACGGTTGTCCTTCTCGGGTGCGAGCCTCTATCTCCTCAGAAGAAAGATAGCGGTACCTGCGATCATAGCCTCCGCGATACCCTAAAGTCGTGGCTACAGCTCGCATTTCCTCAAGTTCTTTAGGTGTAGCAAAACACTTGTAAGCGTAGTCTGTTTTTAAAAGGAGTTCAGCATATTTTCTATAGATTTCTGTACGTTCTGACTGCCTATAAGGGCCGTAGGGGCCACCTATATCAGGTCCTTCATCCCACTGAATCCCGCACCACTTAAGTGCGGAGAAAATATTTTTTTCATAATCATCACGGCTACGTGTTTGATCCGTATCTTCAATTCTTAGGATCATCTTCCCGTTGAATCGTTTTGCAAAGATTTCATTAAACAAAGCCATATAGGCTGTCCCTACGTGGGGATCCCCTGTAGGTGACGGCGCAACTCTAACACGTACGTTTTCCCAAGCCATTCTTATTTAATCCTAAGACGAAAGAGACTTGATACCTTGAACCTAGTTATTTCTTCAAGTGAAATCCTTTTCTAGGCTGTCTCAACAAAATGAGAGACGAAAAAACAAACTCTGCATCCCTAATCAAGCTACAGAGTTTTTATGAAAAATCACTCAGACCCGATTTATCTGCATCTAAACAGAAAAATTAAAAAAACACGAGATGTTAATAAGGCGAAAGAGATAAAAGCAGTAGCTAAGAAGCAGAAAAAGACAAATTATGAACTAGTTGTTCTCAAACAGGAGAGTCCCGGAAGAAACTGTTTCTTCTGGTTTCGCTGTAGCATGCTCAACAACTGCAACACCTTTGACTTTCTTTGCTGTTTGCTTATTCAAGTACTCGCTTTTGTATCTATCGATCTCTGATTGGCTAATAACCCAAGCAGCACCTTTACGCTCTCCGCGCATAGTCCCTGTACGTGTAGCATAGTATACTTTTTGCACCGGGATCCCTAACATATCTGCGACTTGGTTCACAGAATAACAACCCTTATCATTATCAAAGAGTAATTCACCTTGATAAAGCGACTTCTTTCTTGAATAACGATTACGTTTGTAGTCTTCCAAATCTTTTAGATCGATTTCCCACCGCGTTGTTTTAGAAGCCTTTAGTTTCTTTTGTTTGATTGCCACATAAATTGCTTGCCGTGTTACATTGTGCAATTTTGCAGCTTGTGTAATAGAAACCATCTCGGTTCCTTCCTGTTCCTTAAGTTGCTGCGCATCTTCTCTGTCGTCTACATCGAAACAGCTTTCATGTTGTATGCATTCCATACGTTAGCAAACCTCCCCCCTCAACATATTGTAAAATTAAAACAACCTTAATAGTTAGTAGTTCTTCCTTGTTTTTTAGAAATTTTTAAATAAGCATTTTCCTAAGAAAAGCTTTATTAATCAAGCTTTTTTGTTAATACAAAGTTGATGTTTTTGGTTTAAAACTTAATAAAACCAAACTACTCTATGTTTTATTAATATTTCTTAACATTAAAACCTGGGAGTTTTAACAAAATGAGTCCATTTGAGCGCAAACCCCTCATTCCAAACATCTTACAATGAAGCGATTTTAAAAAGCTTTGTGATTTCATTTTGATCTTTCCAAGCCAAAAGTTTTTATTTATTTAAAAAACTATTTCAACTGCTGAAAATTAAATAGCCGGATCAGAAATAACCCGATTGTATCGTAGTAATTTCAACTCTCTATTTTAAAATCCTATTTTAACTATGATAAAGTACTCTGAAGCGCTTTTTATAATGCTTTGACTACTTTATGCGAGTATTAGCACCTTAATTTTGAAGACAAATCTAGGGTAGGGACAACAGTGCCACAGAGAGCCTTTTACGTAAAAGATTCTCTATCCAGGCACAAATACGTTTTCGTGTAGTTGAAGTTAGCTCGCATCAACTGTTGTTTCGGTTAATTGGGTCTCCCGAATCAAAATGGTCCTTAATGTGTGCAACAATCTGTTGTATAGTGCTCTTATCAAGAGGACCTTGATGATGTAGAAGATGTTCTCCTACAGGGATCTTTCTACCAGGAAGAACAGGGGCACTAGGATCTAAAAATGGCGCTGCAAAACAATTATCCCTACTGAACACACCGTCCCCTATTAATTGTGATTCGAAACCTACTCCGTGTATAAATAATTCTGGGCAAACAAGAGATTCGCTTAACTTTGCAGAGTTTATCTCCCAGCCTAACAACTTAATCGACCACATTCCTAGTTTCCCCACCCATTGAAGTGCAATTGATGAAACTGACTTTGGCCCACGATCTTTGACGACAAACCAGCGAATACCATCACTTCCATCGGTGACTTCGCTACTCAGCGCTTGAGCCTGTACTAGGGTACCTAAAGAATATCCATAGGCAATAATTTGCGTTGCCCTTGGGCCATCGGGGTGATTGCGAAGATAATGAACACAAGCTTGGTAAGCTTTACCTAAAGAGCTGGGTGAAATATTCCCTCTACTATGCATCACTCCTGGATAGTTAAATACCAAAACATTGGATTGAGCTTGTTTGGCGATCTCTAGTATCCAATCATCATTACAATAAAGAATCGCTCTATTTTCAAAACACTCGCTATTCCCTAAAGAGGCAAGCATCCACCTATCTGTTTTGGCCTCTGGGAATGTGACTTTTATAGCATCAATAAATAAATCATCATGTTGAATAGGAACACGTGTCACGGAACTGGCATAACCATTATCTACCCAACGTTTCGTTTGAACATGAAAGGCCTCCTGTAATAACTTTCTGGGGCTACACAGCGGTACTACGAAGGCCCCACCTGCAGCAGGAAGCAAAACGTTCTGGCATATCTTTCCCAATACCCAAAGTAAACCTAGGGGAATGAATAAAATAACTCGAATAATTAACTTAACTATAGCCCAAATAACATCAAATAACTTGTAAATCACAGGACAGTGGGCCCTTCTCTGATATGCCTTACGATTGGCTTCGGAAGAAAATATAAGGATTTCAGGTTTGGGATTCACCGTAAACAAGGAATTACCTGTAACAGATGGTTGAGTGACTGAAAACATTTCTACTGACGAATATAAGAGTTAAAAGCAAGTATTTTAAAAAAAAATGTGGAATAAAACAAAGAAAATGTTCCTATTCATCTACTTAAATTAAGTATTTCTTATTAAGAAGAATGAATTTTAAAATAAAAATTATAAAAACTTTGCTTTAATTATCTTCAGAATTCCATAAAAAAACCCGGAAAATTACTCACAACAACCACTATTCAACCTTCCTAGACTTGCCTAGAACCCTAGATCACTTCATCTCTTGTTACGAGGTAATCAGCGAGAAAATGCTTACTTTGGATTATATTCAGAGATATTTTCGCTGATAAAAATATCAGGAGAGACAAACTTAGAGAGGTCCTGCCTTCAATAAAATTGGGTGAGTCATTTAAAACTAGGCTTCAGAAAAACTCAAGAAAAAAGCATTAAGAAACCCTCAAAACAAGGCACAGAAGTTTAATGTTCAAAAGATTAAAACTTTGCTGTTGTATCCTTGTAATTTAGTGGAAGAATATGAAAATCACGCACTAACAAATGAATTACTCCTCCGTTGGCAGATTGGGATAAACGTGGTGTATAGGCAAGTTCTAAAGGTTGATTCCAACTCGCTTTTAGGGCTTCTATTCTATCCCCTAATCCAAAAGCTATGCCTTCTAAATTTCTTTCTCCGTAATTAAGATAGAGTTTCAGATGATTACCTGGTAATAACTTCGGATAACGCACCTGATGTACTACGGTATAAAATATAGGTACAGGATTACCTTTGCCAAAAGGTTCGAACAGATCGATGGAGGAGAGTAAATCGTGATCTATCTCATCAAAATCAGCTCGAGCATCTAAGGGAAGGGTAACTACGGAGTTCTCCTTTTTTAATGAAGAATTCACAAGATGAATAAATTTTTTTCTAAAAGCTTCTATTCGGTCTTCATTAATGATAATGCCTGCCGCAAAATCATGCCCCCCATAAGATATGAACATAGGAGAGCACTTTTGTAATATTCCAAGAAGAGGGAAAGACCCTATTGTTCTTAACGATCCTTTCCCTACCCCTCCCTGATTAGAAATAATAGCTACGGGCTTATTATAAGCTTTAGCTAGGCGTGCTGAAATAATAGGAATGACTCTTGAATGCCAATCTTGTGATGATAGTACAATAGCTGCTTGTTTAATGATATCAGGCTGATTTTTTAAGATTTTTTGTACATCATGAAATACGTCTGCCTCTATTTTTTGGCGTTCTCTATTTATTTTGTCGAGATATTGAATTATTTCATCAGCAACTTTTGGATCTTTAGTAAGCAACAACTCAACGCCTTTAGACGCGTCGGCAAGCCTTCCCAAACTATTCAGTTTCGGAGAGATTTTCAAAACAATATCTGTAGAGGTAACTTCTGAAGGATTTACCCCTGAAAAAATGCATAATTTATGCAACCCCAACCGGGACCCTTTGGCGATTTCTTTAATGCCGTGGCGAACCATTGTACGATTCTCTCCTAAAAGGGTCCCCACATCCGTCACTGTCCCTAAAGTCACTAAATCTAATAAATGCTTAATATCTACTTTGAGTTTTGGATTGTTTTTCTGTAACGCGTCAACAACACCACGGGCGAGTTTAAAAGCGACACCTACACCAGTTAGATCTTTATTTGGATAAGCATGATCTCTGAGTTTCGGATTTAATGTTGCTACGCAATGAGGAATTTTACCTGTAGGCATGTGATGATCTGTAACAATGACATCAATGCCTTGCTTATTGATATCACTTACTTCTTTCCCTGCAGTAATCCCACAATCTACTGTAATCAGCAAAGTAACACCTTCTTCCTTCATCTTGGCAATCAACAAAGAAGGTTCGCCATAATGTTTGAGTAACGCTCCTAAGAAACAATAGCTAACCTTCATTTCTATAGATCTCAAAAACTCTACAAGAAGAGCCACTCCTGTTATACCATCAACATCACTATCCCCGTAGACCATGACATGCTCATTACGTTCTTTTGCAAGAAGCAAACGCTTTACAGCTTTTGACATATCAAGTAAAAGTTCGGGATCATGAAGGTTGGAGAGATGCACATAAAGAAAATTCCGGACTTCATCTACCGTTTGAAATCCTCGAGAAATAAAAGTCTGTGCAGCGATCGGATGAAGATGTAATTCCTTTATAATGAAAGAAAGTAGTGCAGGATCATGCTTAGGATATATCCAAGTAGGACTAGATACAGAAGAATTATCTTTACTTGCCATAGATGTTCGCGTCGTAAAAACTCTTTAAAAATCTATCTTTCTAAAGAGCATTTTCTCATCCTTCTGAACCAAAAACAACAATAACTCCAGGTTATTGTTGTTTTCTCTCCTCTTTACGAACCATAAATAGAAGAAGAGGCGGTGCTATGTATAGAGATGATAGTGTACCTAAAAGAATACCTATTGTCATGATGAAAGCAAAGTTAAAGATTGATCCTCCACCAACAAATAATAATATTAACAAGACCGATAGCGTTGTTGCTGTGGTCATTACTGTTCTTCCTAGAGTTTTTTGTAGAGCATCGTTAATTAAGATCGGCATGGGTGTAAATAATTTTTCCTGACGATCTTCACGAATACGATCAAATATGATTAGGGTATTATTTAATGAATACCCCAACACTGTCATTAAAGCGCCTACTGCTTGTAAATCAATTTGTATTTTTTGCAAGAAGAAGTGCGTAGCGATTAATACAGCACAAGTAGCAAGAAGATCGTGAATCAAAGCACAAATAGCACTAAATGCGTAACGCCATTCGAAACGCAGGCTGACATACAGTAATATGATTAATAAGGCACCCATCAATGCTATGAAAGCTTGTTGGCGCATCTTATTAGAAAACTGACCGCTAACTTTAAACCAAAAATTCTGAACATCTTTGAAACTTTCAGAAAAGATATCGATCCCCGTATCAGAAAGTATGTTCATAACGATAGATAGTTTAGGATCTGCCGCTTCCATAGCTGGTCTTTCTGGAGTCTGCACCCGAGTTAGTGCGTTCTGACTGAAATAAATTTTTATCTTCTCAGAAGAACCAAAAGTTTTGATTCTAAAGTCTCTCGGAGATAGCCCTACTTGCTTAAATTTATCTCCCAATTTGCTGCGGAACTGCGTAACATCTACAGATTTCTGATCAGCCATATTCAAGGTAAGGGCATAACCACCTTTAAAATCCATACCTAAAATAGAATTCCAAGCGCCAAAACCTAAAGCAACGCACCCTATAGCAATGACACTTCCGGAGACTATCCAGAGTTTTTTGCACTCTTTCAAGAAATCATGCTTGATGCCGATGAATTTATTCATCATGTGTAGCTGTGTTTCTTGAGTTTTATTCATCCACACCATGAAGAAAAACTTCGTCATAAATAAGGCTGTAAACATTGAGGAGAAAATTCCTAAGATTAAAGTAAGAGCAAACCCTTTAATCGGCCCTGTATCTAAAACTAAAAGAAGTAACGAAGCCAATACGGTCGTTAAATTGGAGTCAAAAATAGCTCCGAAAGCCTTCTTATACCCTGCCTCTACAGATTGAGTAAGACTTCGAGATAGTAAATACTCCTCTCGAATTCTTTCGAAAACAAGGACGTTAGCATCTACAGCCATCCCCATAGCAAGGACAATTCCTGCCAACCCAGTGAGGGTTAGTGGTGCATCGAGATATTGTAAAGCTGCCCAAATTAATAGAAGATTGAGAATAACAGCCCCGGAAGCAATGACACCGCCGAACTTGTAATAAACACTCATTAAAATTATCAAAACAGCAAGACCAAGGCATATGGAAATGATTCCCTGTGTACGCTGCTGTTTTCCTAATTCAGGAGAGATAACTTCCTCACTTAAAACTTCCGGAACAAAAGACATAGATCCTGATTTTAAATCCGTAGCTAAGCGGTTCACTTCACGATGGGAAAACTTCCCAGAGACGCTGGCTTGATCTTTCAAAGGAGCATTTAATACAGGATCACTAACTACGTAACCATCAAGTATAACAGCCATTCTCCACCCTCTACCTGAAGAATACTGACCATTCGCAGTTCCACTTATGCCTTCCTGACAGTAAGTAGAAGTCCATGCATGGAAACTCTCTGTCGGAGAAACATCGTGGGCTTTTTGAGTTATACCAGTATCTTTTACCGAGAAGTTTAAAATATAACCTTCGCCTACAGCAAATTCTGGCCGAATATTTTTTAACGAAGCTCCATCTAAAGCATAGTTACGAAAAACAATCATTAAGGGGTTTGCCTTACCCTCAATATCCTTTTCTATAGCGATCATTGAATAAGTAGTATCTAAATGCGATGAAGAAATCTCGCTATCAATTTTTGGGAAAGCAAGACCTTCCTGTTGCAGTTTGGCTACTGCTTCTTGAACACTAGAGGGTAAGCGGGAATTTGGATTGTTAAAAATATAACTCGCGAGCTTATTCACTGCTTCCGGGGAAGTAGCGTCTTGACTTTGTGCTGTAAACCATAAATAGTCTAAAAACCTTTGGACTTCATAACGCAGAGCAGAGTAAGGAGAGAACTTTTCATTTACTACGTGGAAAGTCATTTGAGAAGTTCCTATAATTTCCTCGGAAGAAATTTTGGTAAATCCAGGAACACTTAAATGTACGTTATCTCCTTCTCTGCGTATTTCTACTTCTGAAACCCCCAGCCGATTTAAACGCGCGTAAAGCTCATCTGAAACCTTAAGAATCCCTTCCTTATCTGTTAACTGCTTCCCTTGATGATCCTTGAAGGCTAAGCGGATCTGTTTCCCACCGATAAAATCAATCCCTAGACGAAGGACACTATCCCCTCGAGAGTATTTGCGTAGGTTAAGTTTAAGATTTTCAACAAAAGCACTTCGATGAGGTACGGCAGCACGTATACGCTGTTGAGGATCCATAGAACAACTGGACTGCTGGTATTGCTCGTGCCAACGTACCCACTCTTCTTGACGGCGCTTTTCAATACGATTTAGAGTTTCTAGACGATCGCGAATATCGCGCACTTCAAGGCTAGCAGTTTCACCTTCATGGGCAACTACAAAATTTTCTCCCCAAACATCAAAGTACCTTTGTAAAGGCTGTCGGATTTCTAAAACCTCATCCTCTCCGAGACTCCAGGGAGTGGCATCTGTATGAGCAAAACAATTGTATAAGTTTTGCAAATCCTTATCGAAAATCTTAGAGTCTTCTCCTGCCCCTTGCTCATATTTCGCTGCAACAGAGCGTAATCCCTTAAGCACTACATAGATAGACCCCTTAGAAAAATGCGAACAACTTTTCTCTGGCGAGAAAATAAAACAACCGTAAGCATCGCTTTCTTTGGGCAAACGACAATGTATGGGGAAATGCTCGCGAATAAGATCGCAAGATTGTGCTGGGGGTCTGTTCAAAGCTAGTGTAGCTAAATGCTCGACTATCCCCTGATAGATACGTCGTCCATGCAGCACGATTTTTCCGCTCGCATCTTTATCACTGAGATTAAACGCAAATCCTTGAACAGATTCTTGAGCAGGTCGTTGAAGCTTATGAGCCAATCTTTGTTTTTCTTTTGCCAACCACGAATCAAAATCTAGGCGCTGTTCTGCAGACAACTCATCACGTTTAGCAAGCACATTAGGATCGAGACAAAACACTAATTTTCTTTCCTTAGGAGAAAAATCTACGGAAGAAAAGAATGGAGATAGTGCGCTGCAATCTAAAGAATTATCCACTATACGCGTAAAAGCTTTTTTCCATCTTGGCGATCTCAACTTCAAATTT
Organism: Chlamydia buteonis; assembly: GCF_900634605.1. Classification (NCBI taxonomy): domain Bacteria; kingdom Pseudomonadati; phylum Chlamydiota; class Chlamydiia; order Chlamydiales; family Chlamydiaceae; genus Chlamydia; species Chlamydia buteonis. Next base: position 640,085 of record NZ_CAAAFM010000001.1, on the reverse strand, counting down.
TGATACACTGATTGTAAAACAGATCGATGTTGTTCTGAAAGATCAGAATTCGTTGATAAATTTTCCAATCGTGATAAAAATGCAGAGTAATCCTTCTCAGAAGAGAAGAAGTAATTAAGTAGCGCTGTAGTCCTTGAATTCGGAAGAATTTCTAAACCTACTGAAAGGTTCTCTGCTAGTTGCACTACCTTAGCTGTAGATGCTGTATTCCAAATCGAGGTATAACCACAGGAACAAGAACGAACAGGAACTGGAGTAATCAAAGAAAGAGCAGCGTTTAAAATTTCCTTTTCTGGTTCCGCATCTTCTCGATTGTAGGGGACAAAAGAAAAATCATTTTCTGTTAAAGCCGTAGTTAAAGCTCCGGTAACTTGAACAACCCCGCCATCTTTATTGTCATACCCTAAAACATATAAACGTGAGGATTTTATAGGGACCGTAGGTTCGCCATAAATCATATTTTCAAGAAACGTATACACATCTGCATTATCTTTGAAGTGAATATTCACTACACCCGGGATACTTGGATGCTGTACAATATGTCCGCGTAATTTCAATGCAGAGAGTACAGAAGAAACTCTGGGAATAATATCGCTACGTACTTCAGCAACCTGATTCGTTAACTTACGAACTATTTGTTGAGCTTCTTTCTCATCGACTTTTTTATTTAGCGGTCGTGAGTAATACAGACATGTGGGCAACACATAGTACAGAGCTAATCCAAAAACAAAAATAATAATACTTAAATTGCGTCCAAATCTCTGTTTCATTGCGTGGCTCTTTTAAAATAGCGAATATTTTGAATAGAAATACTAATGAACTAAAATACCAATTGAAAATAATATCGTCAAATGAAGACCTGTTTAGAAATTTAAACAGATAATTTGTTGCGAAGAAAGCATTACATTCTTAAGGTTATAACTTATAAGTTGGAAACATCTCTTTTAGTTATGATTTCCTATAAACTTAAATTTCATAAAAAATCAATCTACCCCAAGAGACTATCTTTAGGGTAGATTAAATCACATGAGACCAGGCAGAACTTGACGGAGAAAAATCCGAGAAAGATAAACTTTCTCTACTTGGGAACATTAAATTAGTATCCACGGATCTTAATGGGGCGATGCTTTCAGGATCAACAAGAGCTATAGTTATTGGAAGTCTGGACTTACTTTCGGGGAGTACGGTTTCCATTGCTAAAGATTCTACAGCTTGAAGAAAAGCCGTTTTAGAAAGAGTTTTTGTAGCATGTAGAGCCTCTGGACTTAGACCTTTTACAACTCCCAAAGGAGAAACTAAAAGGCAAATCCCTTCCCTACTAACCACACGAGAAACTGTAACTCTTTCTATTGCTGCTTTGAAAGCTTCAATATATGTTTCTGTATATACTGGGAGCAAAGAAGTACACTCATGGGCTTCACCCTGTCGCAATCCGGGAATATGTGTATACAGCACTTCTTGAGGCGTAGGCCCTGGAGTGCAATCTGGCCATGGGGCAGCAACTATTTTTTCCTCAGAATAAGAAGTTTTTAAAAAACTTTTCACACCCTCTAGCATAGCCTTAGGCAGTTGAAAGACTTCCTGATATTGAGTTTCGGTTTCTAACTGATTGTGTCTAATTGCGTCTAAATCCAATTCCCGAATTAAAATCGTCCCGTTCTTTTTAGCAGACCTTTTTTCTAAAATTTTTTTTAGATTATCCTTAGTCCCCTCACAGATATAAATATTTCTATTTATTTGATGACAGTATACACCTGGAGACAGAAAACGCCACTTCCACAATAAAGAAAGGTATTCTCTCTCTGTTATCGAAGAAACGTTATGTTTTCGGTAACGCAATTTTGGAATTTCTATACGCGTCCACGCTTTTCCATATTGGCAATACGCAATGATAAACAAGAGAATTCCGAGGATTAATAATCCGATACATGGGAAAAAGGTCTGACACATACTCGCAGCCAGTATACTACAGGAAAACGCTGCTGTTCCCAAAACAGAAAAAATCCCCGAAACAACCTTTTTAGCTGCGTGGCGAGCAGTAGGAATGTAATGAACATTGCCTTTTTCTTTTGTACACATAAACGCAAGTTTCGGAACATACCCAAAACATATTCGAGGCAATTTCATTTAAAACACCTCATAAGTTTCTAGTATTAGTCTCATAACTGAAAAACAACTATTTCTAAAACGCAATTAAAGTATAACAAATCAAAGACATAAAAAACCTCCAGGAACTTTAAGTTAAAAAATTTATTGTCATTTTTTATAATTATTTAATTTTAAACATACTTTACATATATGTCTCTGGATGTTTGTTCTATAACAAAGAAGTAGAAAACAAAAAATTCCCTAGTCATATATTTTAGGGAATATGTTTACAAATGACTTCGGAATTTCTCTACTTTGCCAATGAAAAAATTAACTAACGCCTCCTAAATTCCCAAGCAAATTGTACTTGATCGAAATAAATAGAAATCTTCATTAAAATTGTCTCTGCAAGGCCTTATTGTACTCTTCAATATCTTTCGATTCAAGAATGTCAACTTGTCAAGATATGATGTTTCTTCTACTATGCCTCTCGGAGGTTCTAACTTTTTGAATTGTTTTCAGATGTTTTACATCCCGAAGAAAATGCAAAAACTCTTAGGCTTTTACTTTGGCTTAAGAAAAGGTTTCGCTGCTATTGTTCAGTCATAACTTATACTTCCACAACTAATGATGTAGATATGTCTCTCACCTTAAAACAGGCGGATCAAGCTAGTCTATCCATGCAGTCTCTACCGAAGCATGTTGCCATCATTATGGACGGTAATCGGCGTTGGTATCAACAACATCAAACGCAGTGCTCTGTTAAGCATTCTTCTGGGCATTACTATGGAGCTAAAGTTTTACCCAATATTATTGAGTCTGCTTTTTCCTTGGGTATAGAGGTCCTCACACTTTTCGCCTTCTCTACCGAGAATTTTCTAAGATCAGCTGAAGAAGTTGCAGAGCTTTTTTCACTCTTCCATTCTCAACTAGATGAACAGCTTCCCTACCTTATTGAAAACAAGATCCGGCTACGTTGTATAGGAAATTTGTTAGCCCTACCCCATTACTTGCAGCAACAAATTTCTAAAGTAACATCGGAAACCAGGGGACATGGGATTAGGGACCTTGTTTTAGCTATTAACTATGGTGGGAAAGATGAGTTGGTACGCGCATTTAAAAAACTACATCATGATTTAGTAAATAAAAAAATATCTTTAGACTCGGTTTCTGAAGAGTTAATCCAATTGTATTTAGACACTTCGGAAATTCCTGACCCAGATTTATTAATTCGCACTGGCGGCGAAATGCGTGTCAGTAATTTCCTCTTATGGCAAATAGCATATACAGAGCTATATGTAACCGATGTTTTATGGCCGGATTTTAAACCTTATCATCTTTTAGATGCCATTAAAGCTTACCAACACAGATCACGACGAGGAGGCAAATAGCCATGTTGAAACTGAATAAGTTCAAAACTCCCTTTTATGGAGATCTTTTTCAACGAGTTGTTGTACATTCGTTGGTTCTTACTTTCTTAGTACTGCTTCTTTATAGTTCTCTATTCCCTGTGACATCGTTCGCTTTAGGGTTTATCTCTGCGCTTTGTGGTGCTGTAGGGACGTATGAATACGGGACTATGGCTAAAGTAAAGATGCATTATGCATTCCGTTTATATAGTGCTATTGGATCTTTTATTTTTGTTTTAACCAGCTTTATTGCTATTCGCTGGCATCATGTACTTCCTGAATTTGTTTCAACACTCCCCTGGTGTTTCCTATTTGTTTGGATCGTCATTAACGTCTTTAGATCAAGAAAAAATACCTGTGGGCCCTTAGAAACCTCAGGAATCACCTTATTTTCTATGCTATACGTTGGTATTCCTATACGTCTGTTCTTGTATATACTGTATGGATTCATTCATACTAAGGAACCCTTTTTAGGGGTCTGGTGGGCAAGTTTCCTCATTGCCACAACAAAAGGAGCTGATATCTTCGGATATTTCTTCGGAAAAGCATTTGGTCAAAAGAAAATTACTCCTGAAATCAGTCCTCACAAGACTATTGTCGGTTTCGTCTCTGGATGTCTTGGAGCGACTTTAATTAGTATAGCATTCTTCTTACAAATTCCTGCTCGGTTTTCTGCTTTTATCACTATGCCCAGTATCTTGATTGCTTTGGGTGTGATTCTTGGAATTAGCGGATTTTTTGGCGATATTATAGAATCTATTTTTAAACGTGATGCTAAAATTAAAAATAGCAACCAATTAAAAGCAGTAGGAGGCACTTTAGATACTTTAGATTCTCTTCTACTTTCTACACCTATTGTGTATATTCTACTTTTGATTACGCAAAAATCTATGTTTCTCAGATGATTATTACAATAGATGGCCCCTCAGGAACAGGGAAAAGCACAATAGCAAAGGCTCTTGCAAAAGACTTAAACTTCAACTACTGCAATACAGGGGCGATGTATCGCACCCTGGCCTACACACACTTGTGTGAACCTTGGCAACACCTCTCGATTCAAGAACTTATTGACAACCCACCATTTTCTTTTTCATTTGTTTCCGGGCAACCCTTGGAAGCTTTTTTAGAGGGAAATCTTCTATCTGTAGAGCTAGGGACTCAAGAAGTTGCAAATGCTGCTTCAAAATTGTCTCAACTTCCTGAAGTACGTTTTTTCATGCACAAACTACAAAGAAAATATGCAGAATTAGGTAATTGTGTTTTCGAAGGAAGAGACATGGGTTCTAAGGTATTCCCTAATGCTGATGTAAAGATCTTTCTCACTGCGAGTGCTGAAGTGCGCGCTTCGCGAAGATTAAAAGATCTTCCCAATAATTCTCTTTCAAAAGAGGCTTTATATGCTCAACTAGTAAAACGTGATGAAACAGATAGCCAACGTACTCTCGATCCTCTAGTTATTCCGGAAGGAGCTGTTGTTTTAGATTCTTCAGATTTGACAATAAGCCAAGTTCTAGAGAAAATTTTAGCTTTAATTTCCCCGAAGTTGCCATGATATTTACAGTTTGTAAATTTCTTACTCGAGTTGTCTTTACCCTACTCTATAGACATAAAGTTTATGGAGTAAAAAAGAATCTTGTTAAAGGAGCCGCTATTATTGCTGCAAACCACAGTTCTTATTTGGATCCCATAGCTTTGCAATTATCTGTTCGTGGGTGTTTGCATCACCTAGCGCGTTCTACATTATTTAGTAATCGGTTTACTGGGTGGTTGCACCGAGAATGGGGGTCCTACCCTGTCAAAAAAGGGGGAGGAAATTCTGCAGCTTTTAAAGCTGCTTTCGAACTTTTTAAAAAGAAAAAAAAGCTCATTATTTATCCCGAAGGGGAGCGGAGCCCAACGGGAGAGCTACTTCCTGGAAAAGTTGGTGTTGGTTTAATAGCAATCAAAGCTCGCGTTCCCGTTATTCCTGTATATATTGGCGGGACCTATGATATTTTCAATCGTTATCGAAAATTTCCTAAAGTTTGGAAAACCGTGACCTGTGTTTTTGGCACGCCACTAATTTTTGACGATTTGATTAATAATAAAGCCATAAGTTCTAAAGAAGCTTACCAAATAGCCACAGATAGGATCATGAGCAAAATAGCAGAGCTAAAAACTTGGTATGAAAATGGTTGTATTGGAGAGGTTCCTTAAATGACTCTTCTTTCCTATTTATCCTCTTTATGTCGAGAAGCGATTCTATCGGCATTCCCTCAAATAGAAACTATCTCTCCTGACATCACACAATCAACAAAAGAGATTTTCGGCCATTACCAATGTAATGATGCGATGAAACTTGCCCGCACATTAAAAATACCTCCTAGAACCATTGCTGAATCCATAGTTAATCACATCTCCAAAAATAGTTTCTCCTCTATCGAAATTGCTGGTGCTGGATTTATTAACTTCACATTTTCAAAAGAATTTCTAAACCTAAGTTTACAGTCATATTCTCAAGACCTATCTTTAGGATTTCGTGTTAAAGATCCTAAAAAAGTTGTTATAGACTTTTCTTCTCCAAACATTGCTAAGGACATGCACGTAGGCCATCTACGTTCTACAATTATCGGTGATTGTTTAGCTCGCATATTTACTTTTGTTGGTAATGACGTTTTAAGATTGAATCACATTGGTGATTGGGGAACAGCGTTTGGCATGCTAATTACTTATCTTCAGGAAGAATCCTCTGAGGATATCGAAAATCTTGAAGATCTAACAATTCTATACAAAAAAGCACACGCTCGTTTTGCTGAAGATGCAGAATTTAAGAAACGATCACAAACAAATGTTGTTGCTTTGCAATCAGGAGACCCCAAAGCACTAAAACTTTGGGAACGCATTTGCGAAATTTCTGAACGAGCTTTTCAAAAGATTTACAATGTTTTAGACATTAACATAGAGAAACGCGGGGAATCTTTCTATAATCCTTTTCTTCCTGAGATTATCAAAGACTTAGAAAAGAAAAATCTCATCACAGTTTCCGATAATGCCAAATGTGTTTTTCATGAAGGTTTTTCTATCCCTCTAATAGTACAAAAAAGTGATGGCGGCTACAATTACGCCACTACCGATTTAGCCGCTATGCGTTATCGTGTAGAGAAAGACCATGCGGATAAAATTATTATTGTTACCGACATGGGACAGTCTTTACATTTTCAACTTCTTGAGGCTACGGCATTAGCTGCTGGATACCTTCCTAATAAAGAAGTCTTCTCTCATGTAGGTTTTGGCCTTGTTCTTGATTCCGAAGGGAAAAAATTCAAAACTCGTTCTGGAGAAAATATTAAACTCCAGGAATTGTTAGACATTGCTATAGATCAAGCTGTGGCTACTTTAAAAAAGCACCGTCCGGAGATGTCTGATGCAGAAATTACGGAACGAGCTCCTGTTCTCGGTATTAATGCTATCAAATACGCTGATCTTTCCTCTCATCGTGTAAGCGACTATATTTTCTCTTTTGAGAAGATGCTTCGTTTTGAAGGAAATACGGCAATGTTTATTCTTTATGGTTATGTACGTATCCAAGGAATAAAACGGCGGTTAGGCATTGAAAAACTTAGCTTAGAGTCTACGGCAAATATTCGAGAACCTGCTGAAGAGGCGTTAGCTTTAGCATTATTACGCTTCCCAGAAGCTATTGATATCACTCTTAAAGAGCTCTGCCCTCACTTCCTAACTGACTACCTTTATATGCTTACAAACAAGTTTCATGCTTTTTTCAGAGACTGCCATATTGAAGGATCTCCTCATCAAAAAGAACGTCTCTATCTTTGTGCTCTTGTTGAAAAGACCCTAGCTACGGGTATGCATCTATTAGGGTTACAAACTTTAGATAGATTGTAAGTTTAGAAAGCTACTGGATCCAAGGACAACAAGTGAATCTTTGCTCCCAAAGAATTAAGTTTGTCCACCCAATTGTAATATCCCCGATCTAACAACTGGGTGTTTTTTATTAAAGATGGGCCACCCTCTGCAATGAGGGCTGCCATAATATAGGCAAATCCCGCACGCAAATCGGGAATAACAAGTTGAGAAGCTTTCAGCGGTGTCACTCCGTGAATGACAGCACTATGGGGGAAATTGCCAGTTGCATAACGACAAGCCTTTGAGCTTAAACACTGGTAGAACAGCTCGCAATTAGCCCCCATTTGCTGTAAACCGTGTAAATACCCTAGCCGATTCTCATGCACAGTTTCATGAATCACAGAAGATCCTTCTGCCTGAGAGAGAAGAACTGAAAAAGGTTGTTGCCAATCTGTAAGAAATCCAGGATGTACGTCCGTTTCTAATACAACACCACCTTTTAATGGTTCGTTATAAAAGAATTCGATTCCTGTTTCTGTCACTGAAAACCCTCCTCCTATAGACCGTAAGGCTTTAAGAAAAGGAATCATCAGATATTGCTCGGCATTTTCTACAAAAATGCGTCCCCCAGTAAGCACGGCAGCCATACCAAACGAAGCAACTTCTATCTTATCGGGGATCACCCAATGATCTACATCATAAAAATCATCACAACCAAAAATTTCTATAGTCCTATCATTATCTGTAGTAATCTCCACTCCTGCTTTTTGTAAAAACAAAATAAGATCCAAGATTTCTACTTCTAAAGCAGCGTTCTTGATGATCGTTCTGCCTTGAGCACGGACAGAAGCTAATATCAAATTCTCAGTAGCTCCTACGGAAGGGTAAGGAAGAGTAATATAAGCCCCGATAAGACCTTTAGGGGCAGCAGCTTGATATCCACGACCATCATAGACAACCTTTGCTCCTAGCCGTTCTAAACCGTCAAAATGAAAATTTAGAGTCCTTTCCCCTATAGCATCTCCCCCAACACAGGGGACCATAACACCTTCCGGACAACGAGCTAGTAGAGCTCCTAATAATAAAATAGGAATACGATTTACCCGAGAAAACTGTGCGGACACTTCGGACATATGAATCTCAGGCGTATGAATTTCTATGACTTCTGCTTGTTTATCCCAATGTACTATAGAACCTAAAGAACGGCACAATTCAACAGTTAAACGTACATCTCCTATATCAGGGACATTACGTAAAACGCATTTGCGATCCGATAATAATGACGCAACAAGTAACTTGGTTGTAGAGTTTTTTGCCCCAGATACCCGCACAGAACCTTCTAACACACAACCACCAAAAACTTCAGCTGCTGTCATTTCTTACTCCTCATTATCGCTTTCGCTTCATCTTAAAGAAACGTTAACTCCACCCAAAGTTATTTTTCCACGCAAACTTTTCATTTTTTTAACAAATCTCTCTAATTCACAATAGTTAAAATTATTAAAACAAAAGTTGGTTTAATTATTTAAATAAAACTAGAGATATTAATAAATAATTTGTTTTACAATCTAATTAAAATAGAGTTTTTTTATTTAGTTGTTAAATCATGTCGAGTCCAATTAATAATCAGTCTATAACGAATGTCGCAACTACTACGACCACAACTCCTGTAGTAACGACTTCAACAACCTTCGGGGGACATGTTGTCTCTACTACAGGGACTGAAGCTGCGGAAACAACATCGCAGACTGTTAACACAGCAGCAGAGCAAGCCGTATCTCAAGCAGAGTCCGACTCAGGAGCGGTAGTTTTTACAACTGAAAGAAGTATATCAACAACATCCCCATCTACAGGAAGCGTTGGGACAACTGCTACAGCAGCAAATGTATTAGGGTCTCAGATTCTTGGACTTGGAAGATCTAGAAGCGACAGTACATCCAGTAGTGATAGTGACGCCTTATCTGATATTTCAAGCACACCCTCATCGCAAAACTCAGGAGACATTAGTAGTACAGAAGATCTCGCAAGCGCTTCAGGAGATTTGGACTTAGGAGACTTAGCAGGGCTTCGAGGGACAGAAGCTGCCGACGGTGCGGAAAGACCTGATGGTCCTGGTGGTCTGCCGAGCATGGAGCTACCTAAATATGATCCTACTGACAAAGCCTCTATTATCAGGTTCCTATCCACCCCTTCTGTACAGGCGAAATTACAGACAAAAGCTAATCACATCGTCTACATGGACGAGTCTCGCGGAAGTTTTATTTTCGTAAGAAACGGTGATTGGAGTACTGCAGAATCCATAGCTGTAACTAATGGAAAAACAAAGGAGCCGATTACAGACGTTAAAGATCTAGAAATGTGTATCGCAAAGTTTTGCGTAGGCTACGAAACTATGCAAGCAGATTGGACAAACAACATCCAACCACGCATAGCAGGACAAACCGGAGAAACCGGTAATTATAATCACCTGCTTATGAGCATGAAATTTAAAACCACTGTTCTCTACGGCCCATGGAATGCCAAAGAATCGAGTGGCAATTATACACCTTCTGTATGGCGTCGAGGAACTAAATGTGATTCTGGAGCCATCTGGGGTGATGTTGGTGGTCTGAAAGGAATTAACTGGAATAACGTACAAAGACCAAACGAGGGCACTTTATTCTCTCGAGAAACTCCCTCCCCCACTCAACAGCAACCACAACCTATTCCTTATGCTCAACCTGTTATCAACGTTAACTTGGGAGGCATCAGTACTAGTGTAAACGTAACTGGTGGAACAACAACGACTACCGTCAACTCAACAACTACGCAACCTACAGACACCTCTGGAAATGGTATTAATAATGACCAAAATGTAGACGATGCAAACCTTGACGATGTAGAAACAGAAAGTACCGGCACTCAAGAAGAGCCTAGTATTCACTTCTTTGATGAAGGCAGTGGCGTTGATAACTTGGAACCAGCTCCTCCTGTACCTCCTGGACCTCCTGGACCACCACCACCAACTCAAGGGGGTGTTAATATTACAGGAATGCCAAAAGAAAGCTTGCAGCAAGTTCTGCAAAATGTTCGTCAACATTTAGATACAGTCTATGATCAAAATGGCGCACATCACCAAGGGAACCAAGATTTGGGTACTGTTGTCAGAACATCGGAAAATGGTACCTACAAACCTACAGTATTGTTAAATAATAACCAAGGTGGTGGGGGCGGAGTAGTCCAAAGACGAGAATCTAATGATAATGAAGGTGGCGAATTAGGAAATATCTTGGGTCGTGTCCGTGAGCACTTGGATGTTGTTTATCCCGAGGGCAGTAAAGGAGAGGCAATTGTTGTAAATCAAAATCTAGGGGGGGTAATTCGAGACATTGAAGCAGGCAAAACTCCAAAGCCTACTCAACCTGAAGGAATATTCTTTGCAAAACGAGTGAATGTAGACGAAAATGGAAAGATCGTTGGTAATAACTCCAGAACAGAGACTGGATCACGCACAAATAATTTAATGGGAGCTACATCTGGAGATGGCCCCGGAGGCTTAGAACATTTATTACCTCAGCTACGAGCCCATCTGGATGAATCGTTTGATCCCCAAGGGAACCTAATTACCCCTCAAAAAACAAACGTAGGGAACCTTATTAAAGCCTTCCAAGAGCGGACAGGATCCGGTGGTATTGTTGCACCAGTGCCTGCCCAAGCTACGGTAATTACAAGCAGACCTGTCCAACAACAATCTGCAACAATTTCCGTACTTTCGGAAGCGCAAACAGCCGAGACAGCCGCTCCTCGAGAAGCTCCCGATCTCCATGGTGCTGCTCGAGATGTAGCAAGTAGTTTATCTAACTTATTAGAAACTGCGACTCCCTCGGCGGGCAGGCAAGTATCCACCCCAGCTCCACAACAACAGGTAGCCTCGTCGACTCCTGTAACAGGATCTAGACAAACAGCAGCTTTGACAAGAAGAGAAGCTCCTTCAGGCATTCTCGAAGCAGCTGGGAACGTCACACAAGCGTTAGGTAATGTTGCTAAAAAACTTCAGATGTTCGAACAGGGATCACGACTACTACAAAAAGCTCTTGACAGCGCCGATACTGAATCTACGCAAGGGAAACAGCTAGCTGATGCGGCAAGAAACCTGACCACACAGTTATCCAAAACGTTATCTAAAGCTACGGGATCTCCTCCCCCACCACCTCAACGACGCTCGTAGACTATAGACACCTAAGGCTTTTCTCTAATATAGAAAAGCCTTAGGCCATGTTATGGTATACCTCATCAACATCATCAATCTTCTCTAACCATTCAATCAAAGCAAGATTTGCTTCACCGTCTTGTTCATCGCAATCTACGAGACGTAAAGGAACATAAATCAGCTTTTCCTCAGAGCATGACACACCTAATGCAATTAACTTCTCTTTTACAGAGGCTAATTCTACAGGGTCACAGAGTACAAGGGAATGCTCATCATCATCATTATCAAGATCTTCAGCTCCTACATCAATTACATAAGATAGTAATACAGCCTCATCTATTGAACTCTTAGGAACGTAACATGCTCCCTTACGAACAAAGTTATAAAGAACACTGCCTGGTTCAACCAGAGATCCTCCTCGCTTATTCACAGCTATACGCATATCAGAGGCAGTGCGATTTTTATTATCCGTCATAGCTTCCACGATAATCCCCACACCTCCATGACCATAAAGCTCATAAGTCACATTTTCAAAATTCTTCTGATCTGCAGAAGTTGCTTTCTTCAGGTTTCTTTCAATATTTTCATTGGGGATATTTTGATCTTTCGCTTTTTGTATGACCATACGTAAACGCGCGTTTGTTTTAGGATCAGGACCACCCATTTTCACAGCTGCCATTAACTCTTTTATCGTTCGGGAAAAGATTTTTCCCCTCTTATGATCAGCTCGTTCTTTACGATATTTTGTATTTGCCCACTTACTATGTCCTGCCATCTTTCTTACCTATTCTTGATTTATATCCTTGCAACAATACGTAAATATTTGCTTTTTCCCACGCTATGGCACTTTCATATAACGGAAAACGCTTCTCGCATTCTTTAAATTTCTTCCCATGAAAAATCGTTCTTCCAGAAGGAGAATACTCAAGAGGAACTACGCTATGGACCATTTCATGGTAAATAATATATTCCATAAAAAATAACGGAATATCATCACTATCTAAAGAACGGTGTATGCGTATCAGTTTTTCTTCCTCATGATAAGATCCTAAAACCGCCCTAAGCGCACTACCTGACCGTTCACGACCAAACCACCCGATTTTTAAATTCAAAAAACCTTCAAATAATCTCAAATTTAAATCTTGGTATATTTTCTCTAAATTATACACTTTCCCTGGAGTGTAATCGACAGGAATAGAAGATCTTATAAGCTGAGGACGGACTATTTTTGACGGATTCATGGAACAAGATTTAGAGATAAGACGTGCTCGAAAAAAATTTTTAAGAAGTTTACGAATTTTCTGAAACGACATGCAACACTAGGACTTGCTAATATATTCTAGCAAAACCACCTAAAGTTGTTTTTCCATGATAATTTTTGCAAGATACCCTATCTCATCTTTATAAAAATGCTTTTGTCTTCCCACCTCAATAAAACCAAAACGTTTGTACAATGCTATAGCCGGGTTTTCTTCATACACCTCTAAGTAAAGGATCTCTAAGTGAAAACGTGTCTTTGCTAAGTGACAAAGATTATTCAATAACGCAGTTCCTACACCTTTATTCCGATAAGGTTCACCAACAATAATAGAAACCAATGCATGATGAGATACTTTAATATAAGGGTTTAAAATAAGAGTAGCTACTCCAGCAACTTTGCCCTCATACACAGCAGTCAAGCTGCTATGATAACGATAAAAACCTACCCAAAAGTTTACGCTATCATGAATTTCTTCTTCCGTCTTTAAGGGGAACCCTCGAAGTATCTTAGGATCATTTAACCATTGTCGCATGTACACAGCATCACTAGGAAGTGTATAACGTATATCTAATCCAGGGACTCCTGTGTCTTTGTTCTCTGTCATGAGATTTCTCCATACTCTGCTAAATACGCTTTGATGAAATCGTCTAGCAATTCTCCGTCCATCATAGCCTGAACATTACCAGTCTCATGTCCTGTGCGTACATCCTTGACCAGAGTATAAGGCTGAAAGACATAATTACGAATTTGCGAACCCCAAGCAATTTCTTTTTTATTTTTTCTATCAAGAAGCTGCTTTTCTAAGCGTTCTTGAAGAATTTGTTGATATATTCTCGCCCGTAGCATCTTCATACAACTCTCGCGGTTCTGAATTTGACTACGTTCACGCTGACAAGAAACAATGATTCCTGTCGGTATATGAGTAATTCTTACCGCAGAATCCGTAACGTTAACATGTTGTCCCCCAGCCCCTGAAGATCGGAAGGTGTCTATGCGCAAATCATTCGGACGGATGTCTATCTCTATCTCATCATCAATCTCAGGATACACATCTACCGAAGCGAAACTTGTGTGACGTTTAGCATTACTATCAAAAGGAGAAATACGCACAAGTCTATGAACACCTCGCTCAGCCTTAGTATAGCCGTAAGCATAGTCTCCGGAAAACTTTACAGTAACGTGCTTACTCCCGGCGACATCACCTTCTTGACGATCTATAACTTCTACTTTCCACTGATGTTGTGCAGCCCAACGACAATACATCCTAAAAAGCATTTCTACCCAATCACAGGATTCTGTACCACCAGCACCAGCATTAATTGTTAAGAAACAAGGATTCTTATCGACTTCTCCAGAAAGCAAACGCTGAGTTTCCCACTCTGAAAGGATGTTCTCACAAATAGCGAATTCTTTTTCTAAATCTTCTCGAAGTTCAGGATCCGAAGAAACATCGTCATCATTTAAGAAAAACGCTAAATTATCAACTCTGACTTTGAACTCTTCATAATGGGTAATCTGTCGTTTCAACGACGCGATGCGTTCCGAGACTTTCCCAGCACTCGTGACGTCTTGCCAAAAGTCTTCTTTTAAGGTCTGTTCTTCTAAAATGGAAAGCTCTTGTCTCTTACCTTCAAGGTCAAAGAGACCTCCCGGCTAATGCCAACCCGGTCAACAGGCCTTCTAACCGTTTATCTAAACTTTCATACATTACACTACTCTCAAAAAGGCTTAATATTAGAATTCTAGAGAAGCAAAAACAATAAAGTCAACGTGTCCTACCGCCTAGAATTTTTCTAAAATTTCTTTCTTGGTTACTTCTTATTCCTTACTTTCCCTTAACCCACTCCAGATTGGCATCTAAAGCCTTAATAACGAGTTGTAGAGGAGTGAATTCTGTTTTTTTGTTTTGACGAGAAACCTTCCTGAAAGATAAAAAAGTTGCGATGAAGAGCTTGTGTCTCTTCGTACCACCTTTACTAGGAGTAACCGATGAGTCAAAAAAACAAAAACTCTGCTTTTATGAACCCTGTCAATATCACCTCCGATTTAGCAGCTATCGTTGGCAAGGGCCCCATGCCCCGCACTGAAATTGTAAAAAAAGTATGGGACTATATCAAACAACGTAATCTACAAGACCCCAAGAATAAAAGAAATATTCTTCCCGACGAAGCCCTAGCTAAAGTCTTCGGTTCTAAAAACCCTATCGATATGTTCCAAATGACAAAAGCTCTCTCCTCTCATATCATAAAATAAAGTCAAGAGTTGGCTCTCTTTCAGGATCCTCGTCCTCTAGGACGAGGAGAAAATGTATTTATAGTGTTGCTGTGGTCTTAGCTTCTTTATCCTTAGCTGTTGGGGTTCCTCTAGCTGCCTTTTCATGGGCAAATTTTATAGAGCCGAATTGTCTACAAACATCCTGGTTAACTTGGAAGCTGCCTAAAAAGTACTCTCATCTTCATGGATTGCGCATAGCTCAAATTTCTGATTTACACTTTCATAAATTCGTTCCAAAAAAATTTCTTAAAAAGGTTTCTTTAAAACTGGCCAATTTTTCTCCTGACATTCTCTTGTTTTCTGGAGATTTTCTTTGCCGAGCACAAATCGAAGACCGCCCGCGACTAGAAGCTTTTTTAAATACTTTACATGCCCCTTTAGGGACATTTGCTGTGCTTGGAAATCACGACTACCAATCATACATCTCCCGCAATAGCCAAGGGAAAATAGATATGATTTCGATGAAAAATAGCCAACCGTTAAAAAGAGCTTTCGTTTCAATAAGCCAAGGGCTTTTTGGTTCTAGAAGCTATGAATACGCCCCGAGTCTTGAACAGCAAGAACCTAATACAGAACTTTTACATTTACTAAAAAATACTCCTATTCGCCTACTACATAATGAAAGTCTCCAAATTCCCGATATGTTAAACATAGTGGGATTAGGAGATCTGTTTGCTAAACAATTTGAACCAGAAAAAGCGTTTTTCAACTATAATCCAACCTTGCCTGGCATTATTCTCTCTCATAATCCTGATACTGTGTACCAACTATTAGATTATCCTGGTGATATTATATTCTCTGGCCATACTCATGGACCACAAATTTCTATCCCGTGGCCGAAGTTCGCTAATAAGATTATAAATAAAACTTCTGGATTAGAAAATCCTGATCTAGCTCGGGGCCACTTCTTCTTTTCAGAAGAAAAAAAACAACTATATGTAAATCGTGGTCTTGGAGGGTTTAAAAGGTTACGCTTTTGCTCTCCTCCTGAAATTTGTTGTGTACGGTGTATATATGGATCCTAAATGTTCTTTGATTTTACTTAGTGGGGGTAAGGGAGAACGGTTTGGAGCAAATCAACCCAAGCAATACCTGCCTTTTCAAGGGGAACCTCTCATCCTCCATGCATTAAAAATGGCATTGCGTATCCCCGAAATCTCAGAAATTATTGTTGTTTGCGATGTAAACTACGAAAGTATTTTTGAAGGTTATCCCGTAAAATTCGCCAGATCAGGGACACGTCGTCAAGATTCTGTATTTTCCGGACTACAACAAGTCTCGCATCCTTGGGTTTTAGTTCATGACGGTGTACGACCTTTTATCTATCCCGATGAAGTTACAGAACTTATCACAACAGCACATCAAACGGGAGCCGCAACGTTAGTCTCTAGCGTTCCATATACCATCAAACAACGTAATCCTGTAAAAACTTTAGACCGAGATGCGTTATCCATTGTCCATACACCTCAATGCATCAAGACACAAATACTCTTAGAAGGCCTTGAACTGGCTAATAAAGAGAGAATTACTCTAGTTGATGATACACAAGCTGTGGAACTTCTTAACTTGCCTGTTGCTTTAGTATTCAATAAACATCCACAGATAAAAGTTACTTATCCAGAAGACCTAACCTTAGCTCATGCTTTGTTATGACACAAATCGTTATACTCTTAGCCTACCAGGGAACTGCCTATGCTGGGTGGCAAAGACAACTTAATGATCTCTCCGTACAAGAAGTTATAGAGAATTCCTTAACAAAGGTGGCAGGGAAGCGTATTATTGTGACTTCTTCTGGTCGTACCGACGCAGGAGTCCATGCCTTTGGTCAAGTTGCTCATTTTTCACAACCTGACCACCCACTATTTTCACAAGCTTCAGGCATTAAAAAAATGCTTAATGCTATTTTGCCCAAAGATATAGTTATTCGCGACGTTGTTCTTGGAGACGATAAATTCCACTCGCGATTTTCAGCTATCGCTAAAGAATACCGCTATTTACTAACAAGATCTCCAAAGCCCCTCCCCTGGGAACGTTATTTTTCCTATTATCCACGACATAATCTAAAAACAGATCTTATGCAAGAGGGGGCTAAGTACCTACTAGGGACTCAGGATTTCGCGTCTTTTGCAAATCACGGACGTGACTATACCTCAACTATAAGAACGTTATTCAACTTAGATATTGTAGATAATGGAGAGACAGTAACCATCATCTGTAAAGGCAGCGGATTTTTGTATAAAATGGTAAGAAATATTGTTGGATCTCTATTAGATATTAGCAGGGGAAAATATCCTCCTGAATACATTCAAGAGATATTAATACAGAAAAATCGTAGAAAAGGGCCGCCAGCAGCTCCTAGCCACGCCCTATCTTTATACCACGTATGTTACCCTAAACCCTATAATTGGTTCTGTACTCCAGAGTGTAACATCAACTCTTTAAAAGAAGAAAAATAATAAAAATCCTTATTATAGAAATCTTTGTGACTGTCTCGAGATAATGGCATAATAGCATTCACAGCGATCAGCGTTGCTGGAATACCTGAAAGGGCTCGCAAGCCTTTCACACTATCTTCAAAACCCACAACCTTTTCTCCTTCTTGAACAAAAGCCTGATAGGCATATTGATAGCTGTCAGGATACGGCTTAGGCCGGTCATAGTCTTCTCGTGTTACCCAAAATTGAAACTGATTAAGAATTGGTATAACCTCACAAAAACGCTGCGTCACCACATGTGAAGAATTTGTCACTACTCCGATAGTTTTATTCTCAGCTAATAGGAACTGTAAAAAATCTTCCACACCAGGAAGTAGGGGAGGAACTTCAGTTTGTATTAACTCCTTATAGATACGTTCGCGATCATAAAAACACTGTGGAAAAAAAGACTCGGTATCAGGGAAAAGCTCCAAAAACTTCTGTTTGAAAACTTCTCTTCCTAACATTGAAAATAAATAATATGTAGAGAAATCCATAGAGGTATCTAGTCCACGTTCTCTACACGCTGTTAAAAATGCTCGGTAGTATAAAGGTTCGGTATCAATGACCAAACCATCAAAATCAAAAAAGAACACCTGATAATCATGGATATTCATGGCTACCTTAACTAATATCACCTTGTATTTTTCACTAACTACATACAACAAATCTAAAACATAGTTAAATAAGTTTAGAAGTTAGGCTTTACTTTCTTAAAACAACTACGCGGAATTCTACCCCATGCTTAGGATTCTTATTAATATAAGTTTTGGATTATTGTTATTTCCTCTAATCTGTGCGTGTTCTACTGCAACAGAAACATCACATAGACACATACGCGCAGGAAGAATTACATCACAACAGGGGCACTCTGTCATTATATACCCAGAAATAAAAGCCACCCCCCCACCGAAATACCACTGGCCGACTCCACAACAATCGGTAATTACCGCTTACTCATTTCATTGCCACGGCTCCTTAAGTGCTAAGGAAACAGAACAGGGAACTCTCTATGACTGTGATGGATTAAATCATAGTTTGTGTAAAAAATTTTCTATACACCCAAGAATCATCGACATTACGCGTCTACTACACAAACAGTACCCACTATCTATAGTGGAAGGATTCTGTTGTCATAAACATTTCCGTTTTTTAACAGCTTCCGGGGGATCTCTATCTACCAAGCATCTCTCTGGGGATGCCTCTCTTTTGTTTACAGAGAAAGATATCCGTCTGGAGACACTCAGCTCTATCTTAAGTCCTCTTTATAAAAAAAAATACATCTATCCCTGCTTTATAGATTTCACTACTACGAAGACCACCGTCGGGAATGAGGAATTCCTCATTACCCTAATACCAAAGGATACAGGGAACTACTTATCCATAGAAATGTTGTATGATCTAGAAACAACAAGGCCTATAGAAGTCCCTCCATCTCCCCTAACTTAAGAGATTTCCCTTGCGCTTATTAGAAAAGAAAACGTACAGTGTAGTCTCACTTTGTGCCGGCGTGGCGGAATGGTAGACGCGGTAGACTCAAAATCTACTCTTAGCAATAAGGTGTTGGTTCGAGTCCAATCGCCGGCATAAGTTTTTTTCTTAGTTTTTTCAGGTTGCTAATAAATTCGTTAGTAGTTTTTTTTAAGAAAAGCTATATGCCGAACCGGTTGCTTCCTATGAAAGAACAAGCTCTCCTACTCCTCCTAAAAAAAAAGAAAGGATTTTTCTTAGCTATTCTTGATCTTACAGAAACCGAGACTTCGCTCACTCCCATAGAACTTGAAAAAGTATTGCAGCAGAAAAAAACACTCCTATCTTGTATAGACAAGGTTGATAACGAAATTAAGGAATTTCGGCATAGTTTTACTTCAGTACTTCCCCAAGATATTCAAGATGAGCTCTCCGACATTCGAGGAATCATCACAAGAATCCTTGATACGGATAAACTCAATTATCTACAGAGAAAAAAAGAGTTAGGGATTTATGAGCAACAACGATTGTAAGTCATATTCTTCGACACAGGAGCTGATGGAGATCAAATCTCGCATCACACAATCGTATAAAGAAGCAGACACAATTCTCACAGCAATTCCCGATGGAATTATCCTCATCTCAGAAGTAGGCAATATCCTCATTTGCAATTCACAAGCTCGAGAAATTCTCGGTATTCCTGACGAACTCGAAATACTACACAGACCCTTCACAGATTTTTTCCCAGAAACCTTCTTTGGATTTTCCCTAAATGAAGCTCTCTCATCTCTTCCTTCACCAAAAACTCTACGCCTAACCTTATCAAAAAACGATCAGGATCGCGATGTAGAGATATTCGTAAGAAAAAATTCTTTAAATGGTTTCCTCTTCTTATTAATTCGAGATCGTTCTGAATATAAACAATTAGAAAATGTTATCGAAAGATATAAAAATATTGCAGAGTTAGGGAAAATGACGGCAACCTTAGCGCATGAAATTCGTAATCCTCTGAGTGGTATTGCTGGATTTGCCTCCCTATTAAAAGAAGAACTCCCCTCTCCACGTCATCAACGCATGTTATCCTCTATCATTGATGGAACTCGTTCCCTTAACACACTAGTTTCATCCATGCTGGAATACACGAAATCACAACCGCTAAATCTCAAGGCTATAGACCTACAAGAATTTTTCTCTTCACTCATCCCTCTACTATCGATCACATTCCCCTTTTGTAAATTCGAACGTGAAACCTCGGCCTCTATAGTCCGTTCTATAGATCCTGATAGAATGAATAGCGTAGTATGGAATCTTGTAAAAAATGCTGCAGAAGCCACGGAATCTCCTATGACGTTGACATTACACACATCAGGAGACATTTCGGTAACCAACCCGGGCCAGCTCCCTCAGGAGATTTTTGATAAGCTATTTATTCCTTTTTTCACAACAAAAGCCCAGGGGAACGGTTTGGGGCTAGCAGAATCCTTAAAGATCATGCGTTTGCACGGTGGTGATATTCACGTAGAAAATGCTAACGCGCATGTCACTTTTACTTTAAAACTTCCCTAACCCCAAAACAGATACTTATAGATCAATCGGAGAAGTCCATGTGGCTGGTCGATATCTTCCGGTTAGCATGCCAGCGTAAACGTTAGAAGAGACTGTTCGTAACACACTCTCACTGATATCGCTCATTTCTAAAATCAACGGGCCATTAAGACCACTTCTTGCTTCTAGTAGCCCCTCTACGATTCTTACAAACCGATGCCAAGTAATATTCCCGACACTTTCAAAATTGAGATCCCCTAAAGGATTTGCTGCCCCCGGTGTTGTTCCTTCACTGTGGCCGATACTTCCTAAAACTAAAGGAATCCTACCGGAAAAGTTGGACACAACCTTGAAGAACTGCTGTTCTTCCTCAGATAAGTTATACAATAACCCCCCATTTCCACTGTGCATTTTCTGCAATAGGGAGAATAGGAAACCCGACCATTCTAAGTAGTTGTTAAAAATCTGAAGATTGGTCACATAACTATAGCAAGTAGATAACCATTGAGAAAGTTCCGCAGATGCATCGCGAAGTTCAGAGAACTCGATCGACAACTGATCGAATAGTTCATTTAAACTAGTTTGTTCATCAGCTTCTTGGACCAAATCCCTAGCTCTTTGTGAGATACACTCTATTTGCTCTAGAGTGAAATATCCTAACAGAGAGAAGAACCACTCACGCAAGCAACGTTGTTCGATAACAGCACGTTTTTGCTGATCACTAGCATCAACAGGAAGTTCTGCTTCTAAATACACTCCGGGGCGTAGGCTTCTACAAGAGATTCCTACACCCAAGTTTCCAAAGAATCTTGGAGCTGTGAAAGCTAGCATTTCCATCAAGTCTCCTAAACTTTGTATTGCAGATTTACTTCGCTGCTTAATATTGGAAGATAAGGCAACTAACTGAGAACCTAACATCCGTAAAGCTCCCTCATGACTGTCCTCACCTATTCTCTGTGCGTCTCTAAGAAGACGTTCTAATTGATTATTTTCTAATCTCAAGCGCGAGGTCTCTTCCAGATTACTTAAATGACGCTCCAGCATCTCCTGTTGTAATTTAGCAATCTCCTCTTGCAATCTCTCTTTCTCTTGAGCATGACGGCATCGTAAATCTTGAAGCTCTTTAATAAGTCTCTCTTTTTCTTGTTCATTTTGCTGTAGCAGACCTACATTTATACGATTTTTCTCAATAGCTTCTAACATACCCGTATTGAGATTCAGCTTTTCTTGTTCTAATCTATCAATCTCGGGTCGTAAGACATCCACGGCATGTTTTAAATTCATTTCATTTGTTAAAGCATGCTGTAAACTTTCGAGATTCTCCTCATTCTGAAGAACCGTACCACGCAATTCCTCCGCCTCCATTTTAAGAGCGGCGTTTTCCTCATCTCTGGAAAATATCTCTTTTCTGATTGCAGCGTAGCGTAGTCCCATATCCGTTAACTCTGTACGTGCAATAGCAAGTTCTTCAGACATGTTCATTCGCTCATTGATAACAGCATCTAAATCCGCTGTTAATCTTCGGATTTCCTTTTGAAGAGCCTCGATCTGCGTATCAGAACCAGGATTACTCTCAGTTGTTAAAACAAGTTCTCGCAACTCATCATTTTCCTGTCGTAGACGTTGTTGTTCTTCTTCGTGTTTTTTAAGATCATCTGTTAAACCCCGTATCTGGTGATTTAACACCCTCTCTCTTTGTTCTAAAGCTGCAAACTCTAAGGAACGTCTTTCACTTTCTTGAATTCCCAAAGTGATACGGTTATTCACTTCAGTAGCTTCATCAAGAAGCCCCCTATATTTTATAACTTCCTCTTCCAACTCATGGACAACTTGTTCTTTAACCAATAATGCATTGCGATACCGTTCGATATCCTGTTGGGTGTATTCTCCACCAAGAGGACGATCTCGTAATCTTTCCACCTCCTCATGTAGTGCTTCCACTTCCTGAGTAAGCGCTAAAAGAGTCGCTTCTTTCTCACGTAAATTATTCGTTAACTGATTTATGTTTCCTGAAGAACGCAGGAACATTTCTCTGTATTCACTGTTGAATGTGGTCCGCTCAGCTCTAGATTCGACAACCGCCTCAATTTTCTTATCTAAATCAATACGTCTGCTTGTCAATTCTTCTTCTTGCTTAGCTAAAGAGGTTAATGACCCATAAATTAGAGAAAGACGGACTAATAAAGCATTTCGCTCCTGTAGCAAAGGATGAAGACCATTTACCAACCCTGCACGTTGTTGACCGCTACTCGAGTTCTCTGCAATTTGATCCTCTAATAATCGAATATTTTGATTAAGAACATTTAAAGTAGATTGTAAATCTAAAAGTGCCTCTGTTTGATTAGATTTTTCAATTCCAGTGTCAGCGAGCTGTTGAATTAATAAATCTCTTTCTTGATGTAAGATCAGTAAGCGTTCATCAGGGTTCGCCTCAACCGTTCCTTGTATATGATGATTGTAGGAACGATACAAAAGCTCAAGCTCATCACTAATACGCTCTTGCATTTCACGGAATGCTGATAAATCAGATAAAACAGGATACCTGTTTTCTGTGTTAGAAGATAAAAGACGGTATAAAGCAACTTCCTTCCTACGTAAATCCCTATCAAATTTTGCTAAAAGTGTCTCTCTTTCTTGAATTATTAATTCTGGATTGCCATTAGGGTCAAAACCGTTTATGGCTAAACTACGCGCATTGGTAGTCGCTAACAACCCTTGAAGCTGTGTTTGCAAATCCCGAATGTTCACTTGTTGTACGGTTGTTTTTTTACTCGGCTGCATTGACAAATGCAGTAACAAACTCGTGACTAGTAAAACACCACCAATAGCGATAAATGTTATACCAAAAAGTGCTGGGGTAGTTGGAAGTAAAGTAAGTACTAAAACTCCAGCACAGATGGTAAGCAGAGATAAACAAAATAATCCGATATAAGAAACTCTCTGACATTTTTCTTTCCAGAGGGATGGTATCTCGCCTCTCTCTAAAGGAGTTAAGTCTGAGAATAAAGATAAACGAGAACCTAAAGTTTCTGGAAGCGACGAAGAAACTGAGGTGTTTGATATTGAAGAAGACATGCTACAAACGCCCTAAATAAAAAATAAGCTGAAAAATTTTACAATCTTAAATAACTATAAATCAATCCAAAAAGATTTATTTCTAAGAAATAGATGAAAAATGGAACTAGTTAAATATTCCTTTACGAAGATTTATTTAATTTAGTAATAAGAATTCTTAACTTAGAAACTAATAAACGCCCTATGACTATAGAAAAAGTATTGATAGTAGATGACGAGCCCTTGTTAAGAGACTTTCTTTCGGAGCTTCTTCTAACGAGAGGACTCTCTCCGTTTACCGCTGATAACGTGAAACAAGGCTGTCATAAGATCAAAACAGAGAAGTATGACCTAATTATTTCAGATATGAACATGCCTGATGGGACAGGAATCGACATCATCAAAACCTCTAAAGAATTTGCGCCTCATACACCTGTTCTTGTGATCACAGCCTATGGAACAATCGAAAATGCTGTAAAAGCAATGCATCACGGGGCATTTAACTATCTCACAAAACCCTTCTCATCGGAAGCGCTGTTCGCTTTCATAGCAAAGGCTGAGGAATTACAAAACCTTGTAAATGAGAATCTTTTGCTAAAATCGCAAATTTCCTCAGAATCTCATCCTCTAATCGCCGAAAGCCCCGCAATGAAGGATTTATTATCTAAAGCAAGAAAAGCAGCGGACAGCTCTGCAAACATCTTTATTCATGGCGAATCTGGTTGCGGGAAAGAAGTCCTTTCGTTTTTTATTCATAGAAATTCCCCTAGAGCCTCACGCCCCTACATAAAGGTGAATTGCGCTGCTATTCCGGAAACGTTGTTAGAATCCGAGTTTTTTGGCCATGAAAAAGGCGCTTTCACAGGAGCAACAGTAAAAAAAGCAGGGCGTTTTGAGCTCGCACACACCGGAACCCTTTTACTAGATGAGATCACGGAAGTGCCTATAAATCTTCAAGCCAAACTACTCAGAGCGATTCAGGAGAAAGAATTTGAACACCTTGGAGGGACTAAAACCTTATCGGTAGATGTTCGTATCCTTGCTACATCTAATCGCAATCTTAAAGAAGCTGTAGATCAAAAAATTTTCCGACAAGATTTGTTTTATCGCCTTAACGTTATTCCCTTGTACCTCCCTCCATTAAGAGAAAGGAAAGATGATATTCTCCCCCTATCACAGTACTTTCTAGAAAAATTCTGTAGATTAAATAATAAACCAGTGAAAACACTTTCGGAAAGCGCTAAATCTGCTCTTCTCGACTATCCTTGGCCCGGGAATATCCGCGAACTCTCCAATGTATTAGAGAGGGCGGTAATCCTAGAAAGTCCCACCCACCTGACCGATACTATGCTCGCTCTATCCTAAAAATAGGGAACACTGTCCTAGGGAGTTTTTCTTGAGTTTCTGAGGAACTTCTGCTAAGCTCTCCGATCTCAAAGGTCTCACATCCCTTACTTAAGGGAGCCTTAGGCACCGATAGCTCAATCGGATAGAGTACCTGGCTTCGGACCAGGTGGTTAGAGGTTCGAGCCCTCTTCGGTGCGTTAAAAGTTTTTAGAATAAAGCTTTCCCCTCTTATAATAGCAGATAGGAGAAACTCTTTTTCTTTTTCTGATTTTTCATCTCCATATGTTGTATCAATCTTTCCACCATAAGGAGACAGCATGCACACCCCTCAGCGTCGAGAAACTAAACAAAAAAAAACTCTAAAACATGAGGTTGCCAACCTAGAAATTACAGGCAAGTCCTTTCACGTATCTCAACCACTACGCCAACTCATCATTGAAAAGAGCAATCAGCTACCTCCACTAGATGCTATTCACATAGTGTTGACCTCACATAAAGAGAAACAAGGGACGGAAGTACATCTTACCGCTACGAGAGGGAAAGAGAGATTCCAGGTAAAAACACAACATAACAACCCTTATAGTGCAGTAATTTCGTCTTTCAAAAAAATCCGCACTTTAGCAAATAAACATCAGAAAATACGCCAAGACAAGAAAAAACACGATATAGGTCTATCTAAAAAAGAAGAGCAAATCCTTGAGCTTGAAGAGGATATTCATCTCTACGATGATATATTACCTTTAGAAACTATGGATGCCTGGGACTCTCTAAAGTATTACGGTTATATTCCCGGATCGGCAAAAAAAGTTCTCTGTAGAAAGAAAATCAATCTCCCTGTTCTTTCTGAAGATGAGGCGATTAAGAAATTCGAAGCTTCTCAAAATAAAGTGCTAGTCTTCCTAAACGAAAAAGAGCATAAGATTCAGTTAATCCACAAACAAAACGATGACAATTATGTCCTCATCGAACCGATTATCGCACCAGGATTCCACATCTTTTAATGATCAGGTCACGACGAACACAGATTCTTTAACCATTTTTGACCCAATACGGGATAAAATCTTGGCATCCACACCTGAAGAAAAGGTTCGTCAAGAGCTCATTACTTGTCTCGTTGAGGAATTGCACTACCCCCCGTCCCTAATTATTATAGAAAAAGGTCTTAAGACTTTATTTCCTCTTCTTTCTCGTAAGGAGATACGCCTACCTCGACGTCGTCCAGACCTCTTAGTTATCACACCAGCAACATATACGGATGTAGAAGGGAAAACTTATAACTTAGGAGAGCCTCGCCCCCTGTTGTTGATTGAATGCAAAGCACGAGTGATTAACCAACAAACACTCAACCAATTATTAGGCTACAACTATATTATCGGATCCCCGTGCGTCTCTATTGTTTGCTACAAAAAACAACAAACAGGATTTCTCAATCCCAAAACACAAACTTTAGATTTTTATCCTGGATTACCTTGCTATTCCCAACTTATCTCCTATTATCTAATGCTAAACTCTGTACAACCTATAAACTAAAAATATGCATACCCTGACGCCTGCAATTACTCTCAAAAATCTTCCCCAAGGGAAACACCATTGCATAACTACAATATTTTCCCCCCTAGGACTTCTTACATTTTTTGCAAAGCAAGGGCAATCTTTATACTATGATTTTCGAGACGCTCTAATTCCGCTTTCCTTAGGGATCTACAGTCTTGATCATTCTCCTCCAAAAATGCGCAAACTACTATTTGCGGAAGTGAAAAATACCTTTTCGGCAATAAAATCCGAACTTCCCCTACTACAAGCTGCAGGGAAAATGACACAAAGCATTTTAGGATCACAGTGGCAAGAAAAACCCTCTCAAGAACTTTTTTCTCTTTTTTTAAATTTTCTCCACCGCTTACCGGAAAGCAAAAATCCCGAAATGTTTGCAGCTACTTTCCTACTCAAACTTTTACAATATGAAGGGATCCTAGATCTCTCAACAACATGCGCATCATGTAAAAAAACTATTCTGTCTTCATCTTTTTATCGTCATAAAGGTAGGAAATTCTGCATAGAACACCGCCCAAAATCTGCTGTGATTATAGAAAATGAAGAAGAGCAAATCCTTCACGCACTCGTGCATGCAAAGAGATTTCAAGATCTTCTAAATCTATCAAATTTCCATTTGGAATTTTCAGAAAAGATTACCCTCATGTTTGACAGTGTTTTTCATGAAGATAAACATAAGAAGTTACCGCAGAGTAATGGTTCCACCTGAACCACTCTGCACTTCAAAGACCAGGGTAACAGGAGCTATGCCCACTAAAGAATTATGATAGGTTTTTCTCCAAATTCCTCGACCACGCTTCTCGAAATCCCCTTCCAACATCACCTTACCTTTTGTAGAAACTTTGGTATGAACAATTACCCCAACATTCTTCGGTAAAGTCAATGTGAGAGGTTCTGCTTCGTTACTTAAGGAGATAGTCGCGTTTCTTTCCCATTTACCACGGAAATCCAAGTCCATTTTACATGAGGAGCAAGAGATCATTAAAGAAATCAACTCCGGGTATCTCCCCGTTAACTTTGCTCTTAAAAATCCAAAAGACCCGTTATAAACAATAGATTCTAATTTTGGGAAATCTCCAGACACATCAAAATGCACACGCTTCTTACGCTGAGCATGAATTTCCATAGTTTCCATATCCGGAAACTCTCCAGAAAAATTAAATCGATCTATATGAAATTTTTCATCTTCGGAGATGTAGTGCTCAGAACAAACCGGGAGACTTAATGAGGTTATAAACGAAAATACAAATAGAAAAATAGAAAGAAACCGCAAGGTTTATACCCCAAACTCGAAACTATACTCACTATGAAAATTCAAGATAAAGAAATCAAGGAGAAGAGCCCTATTCGCAACTTCTATTGCGAAAGAGGGGACTCGAACCCCTAAGGAAAGCTCCACTACCACCTCAAGATAGCGCGTATACCAATTCCGCCACTTCCGCAAAAAAGATAGCTTAACGAGGGGATCCCCTTTACCTCAAGAAAAAAAATGTTTCCGACTGAGTAAAAATGAAGTACATTAGAAGAAGCTTGAACAACAACTTTTAGGAATCATGCGTTGTACTGCCCACTGCACAGCTTCGTCTTATAATTTACACGTGCTCTTTCATTTACTTAAAACTCGCTTCCCTACGGTTTTATCTAGGGAGTATGTTTTAGTATCTTCGGAAAATCCTGAAGAATGTGACAAAATTGCTGTATTTTTCCCCTTTGGCGTTGCTGTTTTCTGGGGTTGGGAGGAATTTGAAGAAATTAAAATTCTTCAATCTATTGTTACAGCTTCTCCCGAAATTCTTCCCCAACCGGAGATAGACAGCTACAACTTCCATTATGGGGAAAAATTGCAAATACGTAGAGATAGACTCATCCTAGCAGATTCGCAACTCAATACAAAACTAGCCATATCTTTTGGTCTTGCTCAGTCAGTAAAACTCACTATATTTGAAGCTACCATCTATAAAACTATAGAAGATTCTAAACGCCTTCCCCAAGATCTAGCAACAAAAGGGAAAATTTCTATGCCGAGGAAGGCTATTGCCAAAAAAATTGGCAAACTTTTTTTAGACAAAGCCTCTGTAAATCTCCACTCTGATATTCTTGATGAACCTGACTTTTTCTGGGAGCATCCAGAAACACAACCCATCTATATTGACGTTCTTAACTGCTTAGATATTAACGCAAGAATCAATGTTCTCAATCATAGATTAACCATTCTTGGAGATGTACTAGAAATCTTAAATGACCAACTCAATCACCAACATTCCTCATCACTTGAGTGGACAATCATTTGGCTAATTATGCTAGAAGTTTCTGTGGCTTTACTTAAAGACGTATTCAATGTCATTTAAACAACTGATACAAAACCTGCCTACACATCTATGTTGTAGTCTCATCCATCTTTACAGATGGACAATTTCTCCTCTATTAGGAAGCCCATGTAGGTTTTTCCCAACCTGTTCTCAGTACGCTTTGCAAGCTTTAAAACATCATAAGTGTATTAAAGGGCTCTGGTTGATAATAAAAAGAATAGGAAAATGTGGGCCTTGGCACCCAGGGGGAATCGATCTCGTCCCTATGACGACTTTGGAGGAAGCTTTAGATGTTTCCCAGGTAACAAACGATGATGACTTAGGTGATTCACACGCATAATTTCTTCAATAGTTACGCCAAAACGGCGTGCTATTAACCATAAAGAATCCCCCTCTTTTATAACATAGTCTTCGTAAACAGTTTTTTCCTCTGTCAAACACTCCTCAGCCTTCTTGGCTTCAACAATAAAAGAACGCGGTGTCTCGACAATTCGATTAATAAAATCCTGAGTATAAGGAGATTCCTTAGGGAGAAGATGAACAAATGTTTTCAAATCCTCATCTGTAAACTTATGCAATACCCAATCTTCATCATAAACCAGAAGCAATAAAGCAGCTAAAGGTTCGCCTAAACTTGTATAAGTAAATAAAACTTTTTGTCGTTGTTGAGGGGAAATGGCTGTTGCTCGATTATTCTCGTTACATAAAGAAAAAAAAATCTCCTCCCCATTACGTATAACCATTCTTGCTAAAGAAGCCACGGAAGATACACGCTCTTCAGCACCACAAAGTAATGTTCGCAAATAAAGAAATTCTGGAGTGTGACAAAAATGGTACAAACAATCTTCGTCAACAATACCCTGCTCTAAATTTTTAGAAATAGCAATAAACAACCCTCGTGTAGTGAAAGGATAGCGCTCGAGAGATAAATAACGTCGTACTAAACCGTACTCTTTCTCATCAATATTCGGAAGCAACCATGTTTTCCCCTTACTACGCAACTGAGTGAATGTCAAAGGATGAGAAAGAGCTCCTTCCACATCTACATCATAAGTATGAATAGCGACACTCAACGCCCACAACTTTAATGGTCTCCCATAAAGCAAATGATCCTCATCCAACAAGCGATACAATTCTTCAAGAGAAGCTTCAGATAACCTTTCCAAAAAATCTTCAGGGATTTTTTGCACTCGACAGTTCTTAGCTACTAAAGGACCTGAAAATAACCGTAGTTTATAAATGTCCTTTCTGAAAATGGTTGAGTAAAACAAAAGTAAAAAAACAATATTTAATACTGCGCTTAAAACTAATGCTTGCTTCAGCCATCGAATCGTTTTTCGCCTAGTCATTAAAGATCACCCCAAAAAGCCGAGTTCCTCTCTAAGCATTAAAATACTTGCCACTATACACTCCTCCTCGTAAAATCTGTCACAAAAATGTCTCACCTTTACTATTCATGCGAGTTTCTTTATCCTTATTACAAAGATTTTTTTCTTCCCCCCTCTCTGTCAAACAAATTATAGAAGCTTGTGATCATATAGGCATCGAAACTGAAATAGAAACACTTCTTAGTTGCTCATTCTCTTCAATTATCACAGCAAAGATAATAAAAACTATCCCGCATCCCAATGCGGATAAACTCGTGGTTGCAACCCTTTTTGACGGAAAGCAAGAACATCAAATCGTCTGTGGAGCTCCTAATTGTCGTCCTGATATCATAGTTCCTTTAGCTCTTCCAGGGGCAAAACTCCACGATCACGAAGGAAATCCTTATACAATAAAAAAATCTAAATTGCGTGGCATAGAATCCCAAGGTATGTGCTGTGGCGCCGATGAATTAGGATTCTCTCATCTTCAAAAAACAGAAAGGGGATTATTTGAATTTCCTGAAAACACCCCCTTAGGAGAAAGTGCATGTGCCTTACTTGCTGATACATTTATCGAATTCTCCCTAACTCCTAATCTAGGCCACTGCGCCTCTCTTTTAGGCCTTGCTAGAGAAATTGCGCATGTAACAAATGTGGACTTCATTCTACCTCAAGAGTTTTCATTTTCTCCTTTAGAAATAATTACCAAAGAAAACCCTTCTCATGACCAAAGTATTTGCCCTATTTTCTGCTGTGTAAAAATTTCTGGAGTATTTTCAGAAACCTCTCCTCAAGAGCTACAACATGCTCTCAGTCAACTCAAACAAAAATCTATTAATACCATTGTAGACATCACTAATTACATCATGTTGACTTTGGGGCAACCTCTCCACGTCTATAACGCAAAAACTGTAGATATCGATTCCTTACGAGCTGAAAAAGCAAAAGAAAAACACTGTCTAAAACTCTTAAATAATGAAGAGGTGCTGGTCCCACAAGGAACAGCTATTATCTGTGATAAAAACCATACTGTAGGTTTAGCAGGTGTCATGGGAAGCTTGGATTCTTCCTTCAATGAAGTAACTACAGACATTATTTTAGAAGCCGCGTATTTTCTTCCAAAGGCTATACGCGCCTCTCAAACACATATTCCCCTGCATTCTGAAGCTGCATACCGATTTACACGAGGTATCGATCCGAATAATGTTCTTCCTTCTCTCTACGCGGCCATCCACTACATACAAAAGCTTTTCCCGAATGCTAAGGTGGCTCCCATCCATGTTTTAGGTTCTATACCACAATCTCCTACTCTAACACTACGCACCGAAATGATAGAACAAGTGCTTGGAGTAACTCTTAGTAATTCTCAAGTACACGACGAACTTATCTCTTTAGGCTTTACTGTTACTTCTCAAAACACAGGGATTCTCTCTGTGCATGTGCCTTCGTATCGTCATGACATCCGTGAAGAAATCGATCTTGTTGAAGAAATTTGCAGAACGCAGCCATGGAAAATAGAGAAGAAAAAAACTCCTGCCACTTATAGCCCGATATATGCTTTTAAACGAGAAATTGTAGATTTCTTAGCACAATCTGGGCTGCAACAATTTTTCACTTGCGACCTTTTAGATGTAGAGACTGCAGCATTACATAGGCAAGAACCTGATTATATTTCACTGCAAGGCTCTAAACACGCTACTGTACTAAGAGATTCTTTGCTGCCTGGACTATTAAAAAGCACGGCAACAAATTTAAATAGACAAGCTCCATACGTACACGCTTTTGAGTTGGGGACTATTTACACTAAGAAAGATGCCCAATATCAAGAAACGCAAAGTTTAGGAATTATCCTATCAGGAGAAGCAGAAGAACTATCTTGGGTATTTCATGAGCGTACTTTATCTTTCTATTCAATAAAAGGATGGCTAGAGAGATTATTCCGCCATTTCCATATTTCTTCGGAGACTTATACAATTCGTCCTAGTGAACACCCGAATTTCCATCCCTATCAGCAAGCGGAGCTCTATCTTCACAAGCATATGTTAGGACGATTTGGGACATTACATCCTCAGCTATGTAAAAAAGCTCAAATCAAGCATCCTGTATTCTTTGCGGAGCTCTCCGTGGACTCTCTTTTACATACACAAAAGAAAGCCATACCTCGATACCAGCCCTATCCTATTTACCCCTCTTCATTCAGGGATATAACATTGACCGTTGATGAGTCTGTTCCAGCAGATTCTTTACGGAAGAAACTTTTAAGTTTCCATTCTAAATGGCTTGAAAGTGTTTCCATTATCAGTATATATCAAAATAAGAACCCTACCATGCAAAATAAAAATGTTTCCCTACGTCTCGTATTCCAAGACAAGGAAAGAACATTATCTAACCAAGAAATAGAAGAAGAACATGAGCGTTTACTTGCTATGCTTAACGAGCAACTAGACGATACAAAAGGAACGATCGATTCATGAAACAGCTGCTTTTTTGCATTTGCGCACTCTCCTCTTTTTCATGCTTTACCTATGGGTCTACTCTCAAACAAGATCCTTCAGTTATGAAGGAGACTTTCCGAAATAATTACGGAATTATCGTATCAGGAAGAGATTGGATAAAGCGAGGCTGTGATGGAACAATCACTAAAGTTTTAAAAGATGGATCGACTCTTTATGAAATTTACGTTCAAGGTCTTCTTCATGGCGAGATAACACTCACCTTCCCACATTCTACAACGCTATCCGCAATAAAAACCTATGACCGGGGCAGACTCGTTTCTCATAAAACATTCTTTTCTAATGGTCTCCCATCTCAAGAAGAAGTCTTCCAAGAAGATGGATCTCTTACTGTGACTCGCTGGCCGGATAATAAAAACAACGACACGATCACAGAACCGTATTTTATTGAAACTACCTATCAAGGACGAGTAATTGAAGGCAGCTATTCTTCCTTTAACGGGAAATACACCTCAACTATCCGGAATGGAGAAGGTGTTCGTTCTAACTTCTCTCCAAATAATGTGCTGCTTTACGAAGAAACATTCAACGATGGGGTTATGGTAAAAAGAACCACCTTCTATGCTACCAGAGATCCGGAAACGATTACCCATTATGTTAATGGCCAGCCTCATGGTTTACGTTTAACTTATCTTCCTGGTGGGATCCCTAACACTATTGAAGAGTGGCGTTATGGATACCAAGACGGAACAACAACAGTGTTTAAAAACGGTTGTAAAGCTGCAGAGATTCCTTTTGTAAAAGGATCTAAGGAAGGGTGTGAATTACGCTATAACGAAGAAGAAGTAATAGCAGAAGAAGTATCTTGGAGAAATAACTTGCCTCATGGTATGAGGAAAATCTACGCTGCCGGCGTTTATAAATGTGAATGGTATCACCGTGGACGCCTAGTCTCAAAAACAAAATTCGAGAGACTCAATAATGCGGGATAATGTAGTTTTCCATGTCCGAGAATCTTTACTTAGTTTCTGACGATTCTAAATTTTCTCTATCGCAAGCCTGTTCTCAAGGCTTGCAGATAGCAAAATATCCTCCCTTACAAGTCATCGTTCATTTCCAAAACAATGCTGTTGTAAAAACTCAGTTATCGGTATCTCCAGTATTTTCTTGTTTATTTTTAGGCCCTGGCTCTCATAAAGCTATGGAAGAAATAGTTTTTCTATGTGCGAAATACTCTCAGAAAATAGACATTCCACGTTCTTCTTACATCAATACATCCATTCTAAAGAAACAACAAGAAATGATACTCAACTGTATTGCTACGATTCCTTTCGGGGAAACGCGCACCTATGGAGATATTGCTAAAGCAACAGACACACACCCTCGTGCAGTAGGAGCAGCGTGTAAGCATAATCCTTTCCTTTTGTTTTTCCCATGCCACAGAGTGATAGGAAGTAGTGGCGAACGCCATTACTGTGCAGGAGAACAGATCCAAGACATCCTTCTCAATTTTGAGGGATCTATAAGTTAATCTTGTAATTTAGGATCTAGAGCGTCTCGAATACCATCTCCTATCAATGCTATAGCAATAAGCAAAGCGGTAAGCATGATGGCAGGAGGCCAAAGAATACAGCTTTCTGAAGGAAAAGCTGTAACTCCTTCTTTCATAAGATTCCCCCAAGATGCAGAGCTTTCCTCTCCGAGGCCTAAAAATGTCAACCCTGCTTCGCAGCTAATCATTGCCATCATAGAAAATGGCAGTAGGGAAATAATAGGGACAATTGCATTAGGAAGTATCTGATGCACCATAATGTGATAGTGGCTGTAACACATATTTGTAGCCGCTAACACATAAGACATATTGCGTTGTTTTAAGGTTTCTATTCTGATGTATCTGCTAAATCCAGTCCAACCGAAACATCCAAGCAAGACCGTATCTAAAAATAAGGATTTTTGCTGAGTTATAGAAACAACTAGCATCAAAATAAACAACATAGGCATGGTTTCCCAAATCTCAGTAAATCTAGAAAGAACCATATCCGTAGTTCCGCCAAAATACCCAGAAACTAAACCAATAACCGTACCAATAAATAAAGCGATGGCAACGGAGATCCCTCCGACAACCAAAGCAATACGAATCCCGAAAATTAAAGAGGCTAAAAGATCTTTGCGA
Organism: Chlamydia buteonis; assembly: GCF_900634605.1. Classification (NCBI taxonomy): domain Bacteria; kingdom Pseudomonadati; phylum Chlamydiota; class Chlamydiia; order Chlamydiales; family Chlamydiaceae; genus Chlamydia; species Chlamydia buteonis. Next base: position 605,275 of record NZ_CAAAFM010000001.1, on the reverse strand, counting down.
TTAATTCGTGTGAGCTGCCACCAACGTACATGCTTATTCATCTCACGAGAGCCTCCCGCATCATCTTCCCAATGAAATGAACTCAGCAACGGGCTGATAAGAATGCGGAGTTTTTCAGATTCTTCATTAATCCACGCACGTTTATCTTGAATAAAGTTAATCGTGCTATGAATTTTATTGTATTCCTCAAGAACTCGACGTGTACTTAACAGATGCTTACGGAAAGGTTCTGCTTCTTCTTCTATCGAAGAATACGCTGAAAGTAATCTCTCATTATGATCTTTATTATATAAAGCTAGGTTTAAATCATGTTCGACTCGAGTGAGCGCCATAAGAAAAGGACGATACTCATCTATTGCCTTATACCAAGTTTGTAATGCAGATTCATAAGAAGCATGCAACTTGTGCAGTCTTCGTTGTAAACGCTCCAAACATACCTGCTCATTTTTCATCTGTGAGTAGTACAGCGTTGGTATTTGTGAACCTTTGTACCCCTCATACGCCACACAATACCTTTGTAATTTCTCGTGCTGTAATTTACGGTATTTTGACTTTATCAAAATCCCCAACTGCTCGTACTTACTCATGTATGTCTTTTCTAATTCCCAAGTACGCACATCTTTAGGAAGTAAAATGATATTTTCTATTCTGCTACTAGCAATTTGCGAAAGGATTTTTTCTGCTCGCAGTTTTTTAAGATTCTCATCCCCAGAGGGGTCTTGAATATTCCCTTGATGTACAAAGATAAATCCTATTACTTGAGCAATGGTTAAAATCCCAATAATAGCCCTGCGAGTTCTTCCCCTAAAGAGCTTGCATGCTATAAAGAACAACGGCAGAGTCGCCATCAAAACATTAAAAAAAAGATCTATAGCCTTAGTATAAAAACCTGGGAACCATAAATATCTAAATAGGGGGAAAAATAAAGATCCTTCCCATGTAACTAAAATAGGTTTACTACTCGCAAATAGAGGTGCATATACACCTACAAGTGCTAATGCGATAACAAACTTCCATGACAGTGAGGCGAGGAAATTCTTATGGTATGCCTGAAAGAATCTGCGATAAAAAGAAGTCGGGGATTCCATTATCTAAACCCTCTTACCTCCTAGCTGCACCCTTGGATCTAATAGCACATAGCAAATATCTCCTATTAAATAACCTAATAGAGATAGAGTGGATCCAACGAGGACAGAAAACAATACCACATTATGATCACGATTTAAAATGGCCTGATAGAAAAATCTCCCAAACCCATCGATATCAAACAGAGTTTCTACAACTAAAGCCCCTCCTAATATGGCTCCCAAAGATGAAGCCAATGAAGTAATCAAAGAAGAAGCTGCGTTCTTCCCTACGTGCTTTACAAGAATATCATAACGAGACACACCACGAGCTCGTGCTGCACAAATATAGTCTTCCCCTAGGATTTCTAAAAAGATCGACCTACTTAACCGTGACTGAGAAGCAAATGCCCCATAACTTACAGCACAAAAAGGAAGAAAGCTATGAGCTAAAGTATCTAAAATCTTACCCAAAGAACTCAATTGATTGAAAATTTCCGGAGAGGATTTTAAGCCGCTGTATGGCATAGGAATAGAGGTAAATGGTATGGTTTTATTAATAACAAAATTATCAATAATCCAAGGAACAGCCACAAAGACAGGAACAGAGAATAGAAACAGGAAGATAAAATTCAGCGTATGATCAATCCAACGGTTTCTATTTAACGCCATAATCATTCCAAATACTTGACATAAGATAAACACTAGAGTCATAGGGAAAACTGATAGCGTCAACGAAGAACGTAAACGTTTAACCACTTCAGAAACCACCGTTTTATGCGGATCATTACGTAAGGTTCCAAAATCCAAACGTAAAACACGCGACATATAGCGAGAAAAACGTGTTTCTAAAAAAAAGGTCTTCCAAGAAAAGTGCTTATAGGGAAAGGCTTCCATACCTCCTTCCTTACGGAACCACTCCTTTAAAAAATCTACCTTAATCCCAATATCTTCTTCAGAAAGAAGCTTAACAAGCAAGGCGTTGCTTTTGGAAACTCTTTCATTATAAGCATATTGTTCTGGGGATAAGCCTGGTCCAACTATTCCCTGACGGATAGCTCCACGAATAAATAAGTCTGCGGCAACATGACGATAGGAAGATGTTTTTGTATTGTCGTTAGCTTCAAATAATAATGCAGGCATAATAAATTTTGCCCTATCACCCCAGTAAATCTTTAATTTAGAAAAAGATTGCTTTTTAGATTGCTTGTTTGTGAAGCTATCGACTATTTTTTCTATCCCGCTCTTTACCTTAGCGTGTGAAATAGCAGGACGAGTATTAAAGAAAATGGGTAGAGTCAAGCCATAATGCTCTCGAAACTGTAAATAGCGATCAGGACCTTTGTATGTACGAATCTTATCAGACTTCCCTGCATCTCCAAAGGAATCGACAGATTGATCTTCGATAACATCTCCTGGAGCCGCATTCAATATAATGAAATTAATTGAAATAATTGCAAAAAGCGTCAAAGGAATTAATATGAGACGTTTTAAGATATACTTAAGCACTCTTCCTCCTTCCTGTCTAACCAAACCGTATGAAGATTAACCATTTCGTCTTGAGCGTCGGGGATTAAATCTGTTCTCTGTTTGGGGACAAAGACGTTTTTCACGTAATCTTTATAAAGCAAAGAAAAAGTGCGAGAGTATAGGAAAGCATAAGGAGATTCTTCATGAATAACTTCGTGAAAACGATGGTATAGATCCATACGTTTACTGGCGTCATATTCATAGCTAAGTTGATCTATAATTTTATCAGCTTCGGGATTATGGAAACCAACGACATTGGCTGAGCCTTTTTCCATTGCACCCTCAGAATGCCAAAGGGCTCGGGGGTCCTCTGGAGGAGATCCTAGACACCAGCCTGTAAGCAAGGCATCGAAATTCTTTTCTTCAAATGCTTGGGATAGGTCAGCGGTATCTAATCCTAATAAACTACACTCAATGCCTATCTCTTTACAAACAGTAGCTACATATTCTGCAATAGTGCGGCCTGTTATACTTTTGACATAGTAACAAAGGCGGAAACGAAAAGGAATAACAGCTCCGTCTATCACTTTTTCTCGGATACCATCGCCGTCAGCATCTATCCATCCCTCTTCTTCTAAAATACGCGCAGCCTCTTCTGGAGAATAATGCCAACCTTCGATCTTTTGATTATAGGCAGGAGAAAAAGGCGAGAAGGGCCCGCTAATTACATGAGCGCGACCATCTAAACACTCTTCTATAATCCTGTCACGATCTATGAGCATATTCATAGCGCGTCGCACTTGACGATTCTCAAAAAATAATGAGTAACAATTCCAACCAATGTAAGCGTAAGAGCGATCTGGGTAAACCATCTCACGAATAGCTTCGCCTTTGGAAGCTTGATTTTTATAGGCCGAGGTTTTCATAAAACTCGCTAGATTATCCACGTGATTTGGTGGTAAATAAGCCAAGTCTAGTTTCCCCGATTTGAAGTCCTGAAATAATGAGTCTGAGTTATCTTTAATATAAACATAACGTTTCTCAACTAGAGCTTCTTTAGGGTTATAGTGGTTTGGATTTCTCGTGAAGATCAGTTTTTCATCATCCATTCCAGAAAAATAAAATGCACCACAGCTCACAAGATAGTTAATAGACCAGTGTGAGGAGAAGTTTTGAGCCCATACCGAATCTTTACGATAGGTGTCAGGATCAGAGTCATCTTTAACGATCTTCTCTCCATTAGCAAAATACTGATAAACGAAACGTGGAAGGGGTTGTAGACATAAAGTATTAAAGAAAGCTGAGTAGAGCACTTTCTTCTCCTCTTTGCCCTCTTCATTTACAAGAGTATGTGCTTTCCAGCGCACTATAAATTTTAAATCATTTTCTACTTTGATAGAGACTATATCTTCAAAATATGAACGCAAAGCTACGGCGCGCATCTCTGCAATATAAGGATTCATCACAGCATCATAATAGAATTTGAAATCATAAGCCGTGACAGGATGTGGCTGCATAAAATGATCGGCTAGCTGTACATGTTTAGGGAAACGCAAAGGATCAATAGGTACCCAAAATACATTAGGACGTAAATAAATATGAAATTCACGATCACCAGAGTCGTCTGAAGCCATGTGTTCTTCTATTTTTAAAGCCAGACCGGGGGCAAATTTTTCGTGTTTCCCCACATGAGCATTTGCTAACCCAGGAACGCATAAATCATACAATTTTACGACATAATCATAACCGTTGAAAGGGCTCAAATTATCTGGTTTACCCACATGAGCTGTACGTAAAACGCCTTTAGGAACAAAATCATCTCCGACAAGTTCGTCTAAAGTTTTTTCCATGTAAGGGTCTGGGGAAAGTAGATTAGGATAACGAGGATCTCCAACTTCTATAAAAGCACAACAAGTAGTTGCTGATAAGGAAGAAGAACGTGATGTATTTAGAGATCGCGTAGCATTATTTTGCTTCACGATGCTTAGTAATTCTTGGATGTCTTCTTGTACATCTCGAACATTCATTTTGATCAACTTGATGTCTTTTTCAAGCAAATCAGACGACCAGTATAACAAAACCAAAGAGGCAACGACTACACACTTTAAAATTTTGTCTATTACACACCGTTTATTCATATAAAACAGATCCTCTGCCAAAGACTACTGCACTCTGACAGTTCCTGAAAAACATGTCTTTCAGCCTTTAAGCTTTTCAAGACTCTATCACCCGGCCATTATAGCAAACTCTAACAAAATCAGCTAAAATTTTTGAGATAACAAAGTTTTATCAAAACAACAAAAAAAATATTTACTTGTTAAAAACGTAAAAAGCACCCTAGATTTACTTATAGAAACTCTTTCTTTTTCTAGACAAATTCTATTTCGTTGCCTTCGATACTGTCTAATCGCAAAAATCTAGTAAATTTTTTCTTATAATCTATGCATCACATTGCCATCAGGATGAAGCCAAAGTATGGTGCAGTAAAAATTAGGTACAAAATACGTTACCGTTTACCGACTTTCTATCTTTCCTTCTTCAAAGTTTAAAATACATTCCCAATTAGGTCTTATGAATTAAAGTTTTCTGATATTAAACGTGAATCAAATAAAAACCTAAACATATTACTTGATCTGATCTTAAACAAAAATGAAAGATCTTTTTGAAAAGGTTTTAAATAATCTTCTTTATTAATGCAATAATTTAATCCATGTGGAAACTAGATCTGTAATAGACTATGC